>DATATJ010000234.1:0-13655 GCA_036268855.1 Vicinamibacterales bacterium | reverse complement strand
GTCTACGTCCGCGTCGTCCTCGTCGAGGCGGCAATCCTCGCCGCGCTGTGGCTCATCAGTCGCATGTACTCGTGACGCCAGGCCTGCTCGCAGCCATCAGCCATCAGCCCTTAGCCCTTAGCCATCGACATGCGTTCCTTTGACTGGCTCGTCGTCATCCTCTACATCGTCTGGATCGTCTGGGACGGCCTGAAGCGTTCGAAGGGCACAGACCAGGTCGAGGGGTATTTCCTCGCGAACCGGTCGCTGCCGTGGTGGGCCGTCGGCCTGACGATCATGGCGACGCAGATGAGCGCGGTGTCGATTGTCGGCACCACGGGGCAGGCCTACGCGTCGGGGCTCGGCTTCATCCAGCTGTATATCGGCCTGCCGCTCGCGATGATCATCCTGTCGGTGACGGTCGTGCCGTTCTTCACGAAGGCGCGCGTCTACACCGCCTACGAATATCTGGAGCGCCGCTTCGACGTGCGTGTGCGATCGCTGGCGAGCTTTCTGTTCCTGATGGGGCGTGCGTTCTCGCTCGGCGTCACGCTGGCGGCACCGGCCGTCGTGATGTCGGGCATTCTCGGGTGGACGCTGCCCGTGACGGTGCTGGCGATCTGTGTGCCAATGATCGCGTATACGACGATCGGCGGCGTGCAGGCCGTGGCGTGGACCGACGTGAAGCAGATGTTCGTCGTCGTCGGCGGCATGCTGGCCGCGGTGGGGATTCTGCTGTACGGCATCCTCGACCACGTCTCGCTCGGGCAGGCGGTGCACCTGGCCGGGTCTACCGGCCGCTTGCAGGCGCTCGATTTCCGGTTCGACCTCCGCCAGAAGTACACGTTCTGGTCGGGCATGCTCGGGGGCCTGTTCCTGATGCTGTCGTACTTCGGCTGCGACCAGAGCCAGGTGCAGCGGTATCTGACAGCGAAGTCGGTGGATGAGGCGCGCGACTCGCTGATGATGACCGCGTTCATGAAGCTTCCGCTGCAGTTGTTGATTTTGACGACGGGCGTCCTGGTCTTCGTGTTCTACCTGTTTCAGCCGCCGCCGATGCTGTTCAACCGCGTGCACGACGCGGCAATCGAGGCGAGCGCGCAGGCTCCCGCGTACGCGGCGCTGCAGCGGGAATTCGATCAGGCGATCGCGACGCGCGCGACCGCGGCGAGCCAGGGCGATCGCGAGGCCTTCATCGCCGGCGACGCGCGCGTAAAGGCGATTCGCGCAGAGGCGGTCGGCGTCGTCAAGCAGGCGACGGGCGACGCGCGTTACGACGACGTGAACTACGTGTTCCCGACGTTCATCACTACGCGGATGCCGGTAGGGCTGGTGGGTCTGATGATCGCCGCGATCTTCGCGGCGGCGATGTCGGCCAGCGGTGGCGAGCTGAACGCGCTGGCGACCGCCACGATCATCGATTTCTACAAGCGGCATTTCGTGAAGGACGCCGCCGACCGGCATTACCTCCTGGTGTCGAAGATCGCGACGCTCGGCTGGGGCCTGTTGGCGTGTGTGGTCGCGATGTACTCGGCGAACCAAGGATCGCTGGTCGAAGTGGTGAACCGGTACGGGTCGTTCTTCTACGGATCGATACTCGGCGTGTTCATCCTGGCGATTCTGACGAAGCGCGCCACCGCTTCCGGCGCGTTCTGGGGGCTGATCTCCGGGATGGTCGTCGTCCTGATCGTGGCGTTCACGACGCCGATCGAGTTTCTCTGGCACAATCTCATCGGCGCCGTCGCGGTGGTGGTCGTCGGGATGGCCATCAGCTACACGCAGCCGGCGCCCATCCTGGTGGACACTCGCGGATAGGACCACGCGTCGCTGAACCACGGCATCGCACTTATGGTCGTCTGTGCGCTCATCGCGGCCTTCAACGAGGAAGCCCACATCGCCGACGTGGTGGCGGGCGCGGCCCGTCACGTGTCGTCGGTCGTCGTCGTGGACGACGGGTCCGTCGATGCGACCGCTGCGAGGGCGAGAGCGGCGGGCGCGGTCGTGCTACGGCACCAGGCGAACCTGGGAAAGGGCTGTGCGATCCGCACCGGCCTCGGCTATGCGCTGCAGCGGCCCTGCTCGAACATCCTGTTCCTGGACGCCGACCTGCAACACGATCCGGCGGAGATCCCGCTGCTCGTGGCGCGGGCCGCAGAAGGCCGCGGCGACTTCGTGCTCGCGGAGCGCGCGTTCAAGCGCGACACCATGCCGGCCGGACGCTTCTACTCCAACGTGATCGGCAGCGCGATCCTGTCGCAGTTGATCGGCGTGCAGGTGGCGGACACGCAGTCCGGCTTCCGTCTCGTGCGCGCCGGCCTGCTGCGCAACCTCAAGCTCACCGGGACCGGCTACGAGATCGACACGGAGATCCTCATCAAGGTGATTCGCGCCGGCGCGGAGATCGACCTCGTGAAGGTGCAGCGGTTGCAGTACGCCGGGACGAGCAGCCAGGTCCGGCTGTTGCGGGATTCGCTCAGAACCGGCATGCTCGCGGTCGGATACCGGTATCTGTCGGCCTGATCGCCACTCGCGCCCGCATTTCGCCACGACAACGGAACTGTAATTTAGTGTGCCAAAACGGTTCATGCGCGGCGGGTGCCGTCGCGCGATGTGCGTTCACGGCAAACTATTGCGATTCCAGACCTTGAGTGCCATTCGCCCCCCTGTTTTCCGTGGCACCTGCCTTGCTCAACAGGTGTATGTCTCGGCAAATTGAATGGCTTCATCTTCCACGCCTGCATCGCGACGGCGGCTGCGCACCGCCCGCGGCTACACCCTGATCGAAATCATGATCGTGGTGGGGCTCATCGGCGTCGTCTCGGCCATCGCGGCGCCGATGATGGCCAACGCCCTCGGATACCTGCGTCTCAGCGGCGACGCGCGCAACACGTCGAACGCGATCGCGCTCACGAAAATGCGCGCGGCCTCGGTGTTCGGACGCGTGCGTCTGTACGTCGATTTGAGCGGCAAGAGCTTCCATGTGGAGACGTTCGATCACACCACGGCGATTTGCTGCTGGAACGTCGACGTCTCGGGCGGCACGACGTATCTCTCCCAGAACGTCACCTTCGGCTACGGCGTGGTCGGCACGCCGCCGCCCAACACGCAGGCCGCGATCGGTCAGCCCGCGGTCTGCAAGAGCAACACGAACACCGACGTTGGCAACACAGCCTGTGTGATCTTCAATTCGCGCGGCGTTCCCGTGGACGCGACTGGCTCTCCAGGGGTCGTGACGGCGCTGTACGTCACGGACGGAACCGCCGTGTACGGCCTCGCGGTTTCCGCGACCGGCATGGTGCGCACCTGGAAGACGCTGCCGCTGGCGACGCCATCGTGGTCCCTGCAATGACGACACGCATTCGCGCACGGCTCGCGCGCCTTGGCGACCAGAGCGGCACGACGCTGATCGAAACGTCGATCGCCGTCGGGATTCTGCTGGTGACGCTGGCGGGACTGATGTCCATCGGGACGCTGGCCACGATGCACACGGAGAATCAGGGCCATCTCGCTCCGCGAACCAGCGAGTACGCGCAAGACAAGATGGAGCAGCTCCTTGCGCTGGCCTACGCCGATTCCACCAGCAACACCGTGGTCTTCCCGGCGGTCACCACCGGCGGCACGGGCCTCTCGATCGGTGGCTCGGCGAACCCGAGCACGCCGGTGAATGGTTATGTGGACTGGCTCGGCAGCGACGGCAGCTATCTGGGCGGAGGCACCGCGCAGCCGACCAACTGGTTTTACGAGCGCGCATGGGAGGTCACCGCTCCGTCGACGGGGATCAAACAGGTGAAGATTTCGGTGAAAGTGCGCTCGTCGGTCGGCAAGTTCATGCTCGTCCAATCGACCATTCTCGCCTTGAAGGCGTCGAACTTCTAACGCGATGTCGAAACTGCGCGATGATGCCGGCTTCTCGCTCGTGGAAATGCTGATCGCGATCGGCCTGCTGCTCGCCGTGTCGAGCATCGTCACGAGCGCGCTGATGCAGATGACCAAGCAGCAGCAGACCATCTGGAACCGCACCGAGATGCACAGCGGCGTGCGCGGTGCGACCGAGCTGCTGCAGCAGGAAGTCGGGCAGGCGGGGCGCGTCGCCTTGCCGGCGCACGTCTGGGTGAGCGCCAACCCGGTCACCGGCATTGCGGCGACCGCGACGGCCTGCACGGTGGCGACGATTACGCTGGCGTCGGATCTGGTGCCGGCGAATCCGCTGAAGGGCGTCTGGTACGACGCCACTACGAACACCGGCATTCTGCTCACCTTTCTCGACGCCGACAACACGGAGAGTGTCCGCGTCACGGGCATGAACACCGGATCGAGCCAGGTCACCGGCTGCTTCTGGCACAACCACGCGGCAGGAGCGCAGGGCGTCGGCGCGCCGGTGGTCGCGCTCGGCGCTTTTGCGAACGGCATCGTGCCCCCCACCGGCGTCGTCAACGGATCGACCGCGAACAAGCTCAAGCTGTACGGCGACATCAACGGCGACGGCAACATGGTGTACGTCGAGTACTACTGCGATAACGGCGATCCCGGTACCACCGGTTCGTTCAATCTCTACCGCAATGTGATGGCGTTCGACGCCGTGTCGAAGCCGGCGGTGGACAATTCGAAGATCCTTCTCACCAACATTCACCCGAACCCGGCCGATGCCAGCGGCACGGCGCGGCCGTGCTTTCAGTATCAGACGGCGAGCATGCTCGTGCAGGGCACGACGTTCACGTTCGTCCTGGACGTGGCGGTGACGCTCACCGCGTGGACCGAGCAGGTGGATCCCGTCACCCGGCGGTACCAGACCGAAACGAAAGCGCTCCTGAACGTGTCGCCGCGCAACGTGTTCAACGCCTGGAGTCTGGCCAGCATCGGCTACACGGACCGCATTCAATCGACGCCAGCCACGGTCACCGCACTGCTGCCCTGACAGAGTGAGAGTTGAGTGCCATGCATATGCGCCAAGAACGCGGAGTCGCTCTCGTCATCGCCCTGTTCCTCATGGCGGCGCTGTCGGTCGTCAGCGCCTCGCTGATGTTTTTGTCTCAGACGGAGACGTACGCGAGCCTGAACTACCGCATGATGTCGCAGGCGCGGTATGCGGCCGAAGGCGGCGTCAACAAGGCGGCCAACTTCCTGCTGGATGGGGTGCAGTACCCGGTACCCGGTACCGTCACCGATCCGCTGAGCAACTACGATCGCACGAAGTCGCCTGTCGTCTGCGTCGCTGGGTGCACGACGCTCAATGCGCCCGTCGTGCTGTCCTGGAATGCATCGCAATCAAACTATCCGGTCGCGGCGGTCCGGACCGCCTACGCTGCGGCCGGGCAGGGGACGCTCACGGCCGGCAACTCGACGCTGACCTACAAGACGACCGCAACGCTGATCGCGATGCAGGTGTTCGACTCCTACGGCGGCACCCAGAACGTCGTCCAGACGTGGTCGGTCAGCGCGGACGGCGGGATCCAGAGCGTGTCGAACGCGAAGGTCGAGGTTGTCGCGACGATCGAAACGCCCAAAGTGGCCGCCAACTCGTACGCGGCGTTTGCAACATACTCGGGCTGCGACGCCATCCAGTTTCACGGCAACACGACGGTCAACAGCTACGACTCCAGCGTGGGTCCACCGAGCGGCGCCGGCAACAGCACGGAGAGCACCGGCGGCGACGTTGGCACGAACGGCAACCTCCACATCTGGGGCAGCGTGGACGTGCAAGGCAATCTCTACACGCCGAAGAGCGGCGTGGGGAACTGCACCGCCGGCGCGGTGACGGGCCTCACCGATGGCGGAAGCGCCACGGTGGACGGCAGCATGGTGCATCTCCCGACCATCGTCAATTTCCCGCTGCCGGTGTTTTCGGCGACGCCGCCGACCACGACGGTCACCTTCGACGGGACCTTGATGTCGAACCCCGCGAACGGGTGCACGTCGCTCGGCTTGACGCTCGGCACCAACTGCTCCTACAACTCCGGAACCAAGACGCTGACCGTGGACGGCAACGGCTCGGACGTGACCATGCCGAGCGTCGTGGTTGCCGGTGGGTACACGATGACCTTCGCCGGTCACACGCCGCCGGCCAACATCAACATCAACAGCCTGACGGGGAGCGGCAACATCGAGGTCGCCGCGAATCTGGTCACCGACACGGGACAGTCGGTGGTGATGAAGATCGCCGGCAAGAACTCGGACGGCACGGACATGGCCACGCCTGTCGATCTGGCCAGCATGGGATGGAAGCAGAACGCCTCGGGTGCCGCGTCGAGATACGACGCGGCGGCCCTTCAGATTGTTTACGGCGGCACGGGCACGATCAGCATGACCGGCAACCCGCAGTCGGCCGCGACCATCTATGCGCCGAACGCGAACTTCGCGCTGCAGGGCACGGCGGATCTGTTCGGCTCGGTGCTCGCAAAGACCATCGACAACGGCGGTAACGCGAGCATTCACTACGACCGCCGCCTCTCGCGCGACTTCTGGGTTGCGGGCAACCCCATGCTCGGAAGCTTCACCTGGAACACGTCGCAGTAGCGCATCCCGGCCTCAGGCAGGGTATCCTGCCTCAGACATGCTTCCACGGTTCGACGTTGTCGCGATCATTGCCGCGTACAACGAAGCGGACATCATCGAGCAGGTCGTCAACGACCTGATCCGCCAAGGCGTTCACGTCTATTTCCTGGACGATGGATCCACAGACGGGACGGTCGAAGCCGTCGAGCCCTACGTGGGGAACGGCGTCCTCTGCATCGACCGGGTCGCCGACGCTGATCAGCCGATTGGCCAGGCCGGATTCGCCTGGGAGCGGATCCTGCGCCGCAAGCAGCAGCTGGCGGCTGATCTCGACGCGAGCTGGATCATTCACCACGACGCCGACGAGTTTCGCGAAAGCCCGTGGGCCGGGGTCTCGCTTCACGACGCGATCCGGCGCGTTGATGCGTTGGGCTACAACGCCATCGATTTCGCCAGCCTCGACTTCTGGCCCGTTCACGATCGATTCCGCCCCGGCGACGATGTGCGCGACGCGTTCTCGTTCTACTCGCCGCGCGCGCCGTACGATCGCGTCCAAATCCGGTGCTGGAAGAAGACGAAGGCGGTCGTGGATCTCGCGTCGAGCGGCGGCCACGACGTCCAGTTTTCCGGCCGGAACGTGTTCCCGCTGCGCTTCATCCTGCGTCATTACCCGATTCGCGGTCAGGCCCACGGCGAGCGGAAAGTGTTTCGCGAGCGCCGCACCAGATTTCTCGACGCCGAGCGTGCCCGCGGATGGCACGTGCAGTACGACGGCCTGCAGGAGGGCGCGTCGTTCATCCGCGATGCGTCCATGCTCACGGCCTACGACCCGGACGAAGTGCGGCTGGCGCTGACGCTTGGCCATCGTGGCGTCGAAGCGCTCGAGAGTGACCTGGCTGGCGCCCGCGCGAAAGCGGATGCCGTGGCGCAGGAGCGGGATGCCCTGCGGAAGCAGGGCGAGGAGCTGCGACAGCAGCTCGAGGCCGGCGCTCGCGAAGGCGAACGGCGGACGCAGGAGCTGGAAGCGCGCGCAAGGGAGCTCGCGCGTGCACAGGCCGATCGCGACGCTCGTAGTGCCGACGTGGTCGCCCTCGGGAACGTGGTAGCGGAGCTCCGCCGTGTTCTTGCGATCCGCGAGAACGAATCCGCCAATTGGCGCCACACGGCAGAGGACCGCACATGCCAGCTCGCCGGGATTCATCGGTCCCTGAGCTGGCGTTGGACATCGCCCGCGCGCGCCGCCCTCCGTCTCCTCCGCGGACGATGAAGGCATGAGCCCGTCTGCAGCGCCGCGCGTCTCGGTGATAATCCCCTGCTACGACCTTGGCCGGTATCTGGACGAGGCGGTCGGGAGCGTGCTCGCGCAGACCTATCAGGACTTCGAGATCATCGTCGTCGACGACGGATCGATGGAACCGGAGACGCTGGCGCTCATCGAAGACTACCGGCGGCCGAAGACGCGCGTCGTTCGTGCCGCACACGGCGGCCTCGCGGCCGCGCGCAACATGGGAATCGCGCACGCCCAGGGCGATCTCCTGTGCGCCCTGGATGCAGACGATCGGCTTGCGCCCAGCTTTCTCGAGAAGACCGTTCGCGCGCTCGATGACGATCCGGCCATCGCGTTTGCCTCCTGCTGGCTGCGCGCCTTCGGCGACGAGGCATGGGAGTGGCGGCCGGAGCGGTGCGATCTGCCGGCCCTTCTCTCCGAAGACACGATCCTCACGGCGGCACTCGTGCGACGCGACGCCGTGGCGTCGGCGGGCGGCTACGACACGGCGATGCCGGTTCAGGGCGACGAAGATTGGGATTTGTGGCTGACGTTGGTCGAGCGCGGCTACCATGGCGTCATCATTCCCGAAGTGCTCTTCGACTATCGCCGCCGGGCCGGCTCGATGAGCACGGTCTGCTGGCACGGGCCCGGACACTTGCCGCTGGCGGGTTACCGCATCGCCAAGCACGCAGCTGCGTATCGCGCGCATCTGCGCGACGTGCTCCTGCGCCAGGACGCCGAAACCGTCGTACTGCTGCGCCGGAACGACGAGCTCGAACGATATATCGCCACCGACCTCGAGCCGTCCGTCGCGCTCCGACGTCGCGAGGTGGCGTCGCTGCAATCGCGCTTCGCGTCCACCACGCCCGCTCCTGCGGATGCAGCGCACTCCCAGTCGCTGGCGGACGCCGAGTGCATTCGCCACCTCGATACCGCGCTCGAGGCCGCAGCCGCAGAGGTCGCCGCGCTGCGCAATTCCGCCAGCTGGCGAGTGACCGCGCCCCTGAGACGGCTTTACGGATGGTGGCTCGGCATGCGGGGGCCATCATGACACCGGGGCGGATCGCAGCGGTGATCACCTGCCGCGACCTGGGGCGCTTTCTCGACGAAGCCCTGGCGAGCGTCGAGCGCCAGACGCGTCCGGCCGCTGAAATTCTCGTCGTGGACGATGCATCGGCCGACGTGTACACGCGCCAGACGCTGGCGCGCATCGCGCGCGCCGGCACACGCATCGTCCGCGCGGACGGCCGTGGCGCCTCGGCCGCGCGCAACCTGGGCGCCAGTCTGACCACCGCCCCGTATCTCGTCTGGCTCGACGGCGACGACGCATTCGAGCCGGGGTACTTCGCCGCCGCCGCCGCAGCACTGGATGCCGACGCCGAGCTCGATTTCGTCTCGTGCGCGATGCAGGCATTCGGCGACGCCGATTACTTGTGGACCCCTTCGCGTCCAGCATTCGTCGACGCGATCGCGAGCGGCGGTGTGCCGCATGCGTCGACGATGATGCGTCGCGCGCTGTGGGTGTCGGCCGGCGGCTTTGACGAGAGCCTGCCGTCTTTCGAGCTGCTCGACTTCTGGGCGTCCGCGCTGAAGGGCGGCGCGCGCGGCGCGATCCTCGATGCGCCGCTGCTCAACTATCGTGTGCGTTCCGGATCGGGATACCGCCGCTCGATTCGAGACGATGTCTATCGCGCCCGCTGCGAGCATCTCTATGCGAGGCACTGGGACGCGATCGAGCGCGAATGGCCGGACCTGATCCTCGCCAAGGAGGCCTTCATCGAAGGCCAACGCGAGCACCGGCACTCGCTCGAGGCTCGCGCGGCCGCGCTGGAAGCCGAGCTCGCCGGGTTGCAGTGCGAAGTGACCGAGGCGGCCGGCGCACTCGCAGCGCGCGGTGTGCCCCGCGTCAGCTTTGGCGATCTCGGCGTCGCACCCGTCAGCCCGCGATGGGGACGCGATCGCGGAACGCCCATCGATCGGTACTACATCGAGCGTTTCCTCGATCGGCACCGTGCCGACATTCACGGCCGGGTTCTCGAGGTGCGCGAGCCGCTATATGCGACGCGATTCGGCGGCGCCGCGGTCGCCGCCTGCGACGTTGTCGATCGCGATGCGGCCAACCCGATGGCCACGATCGTCGCCGACTTACGGCGCGCGACGGCGATCGCCGATGCGACGTACGACTGCATCATCCTCACGCAGACGCTGCAGCTCATCGACGAGATCCCGGCGGCCCTCGCCGAGTGCGCGCGCATCCTGCGGCCGGAAGGCGTGTTGCTGGCGACGGTCCCGAGCACGATTCGGGTGGACGACGAGGCCGGCATCGACGGCGATTTCTGGCGGCTGACGGAGGCATCCGCCCGCACGCTCCTCGCGAGCATCTTCCCAATCGACGCGTTCGACGTCGGATCCGACGGGAACGTCAAGGCTTGCACCGCGTTCCTGCATGGTGTGTCCGTCGAGGAGATGGCGGCCGCTGATCTCGACTACGCCGACGCGGCGTTCCCGCTCGTCGTGACGATGCGCGCGGTGAAGCCGCCCCTGCCATCGTCAGCGGAGTCTACCCCGCTCCGCGCGGCCGCCAAAAGGCAGCCAGACAGCGCGGCTCGTGCGGTCATCGTTTCCTATCACCGAATCGCGAATCTCTCTCCCGACTCACACGCGTTGTGCACGCCACCCGAGACGTTTCGCGCGCACATGGTGTCTCTGCGAGAGCACTTTGCGCCGATCGCCCTCGAGGATCTGGTGCAGGCTGCGGCGTCCGGCACGATCCCGCCGGGCGCCGTCGCCGTGACGTTCGACGATGGCTACATCGATGCGCTGACGACGGCGTCGCCGATTCTCAGCGAGCTGGGCATCCCGGGCACGTTCTTCGTCAACAGCGATTGCCTCGACGAGCTGCACGAGCGATGGTGGGACATCCTGGAGCGCGTGTTCCTCGGCGAGGCGCCACTGCCGCCGGTCCTCGCACTGCGGGTCGGCGCCGCGGATTGGCAAGCGGCCACCAGCAGCGCAATGGAGCGAGCCGCGGCATTGGACGGCCTGAACCGAGCCGCCTGGCCGCTCGACGGTCCCGCACGCCGTCAGCTGGCCGCCGACGTGCTGTCGTGGAGCGGCGCCACGGCGGCCGTGCGGCCGACGCACAGGGTCGTGACGAGCGACGACATCCGCGTGCTGGCGGCCCGGCCAGGCCACACGATCGGCGCGCACACGACGAACCATCTGGCGCTGACCGCCCATCCGGCGGCAACGAAGCGACGGGAAATCGGCGACGACAAGGCGGCACTCGAGCGCGTGCTCGGTCGGCGGGTGCGGCTGTTCGCCTATCCGTACGGCGAGTTCGACGCGGAGACGATCGGCGCCGTCCGTGACGCCGGCTTCCACGCGGCCGTCACCGTCGATGCAGGGCTCGTCCACGCCGGGACGAATCGTCTGCTGCTGCCGCGGATCGAGATCACGCCATTCGATGCCGATCGCGATCGCTTCGAGCGGCGGCTTCAGGAGATGCTGGCATGACGGCCGCGTTCGCGTGTGTGGCGCCTACGGTGTGAGATCGCCGCCGTCCTGCGCCGTCCTCAGCGCCTCCTGGACGACGGACCTGAACGCCGCGCGATCGCAATCGCGAGTGATTCGCGCCAGCGCCGCATCGCGGAGGCCGGTCCACAGCCCGCGGTCGGCGAAGAGGGACGTGATCGCGCGTGCGAAGTCGGCCGGCTCGCCGGCGACCAGGAGCTCGATGCCGGCCTGCCATCCGAGCTGCCGCGCGACCAGCGGCGTCGCGACGACTGGCACGCCGCGCGCTGCCGCCTCGAGCACCTTCAGGGCGATCCCGGCCGCGTATCGCGTCGGCGCGACAAACACGCGCGCCCGATCGTAGAGCGGCGTCAGGTCGTCGAGGTCGCGATGCCACGATACGGACGCGTCGCCGAGCATGGTGATCGACTCGGGCATGTGCGCGCCGGCCACGACCAGCGGCGCGCCACAGCCTGCGCCGCGCAGCGCCGGCAGCACCTCGCGGCAGAAAAACGCTACGGCATCGTCGTTGGGCGAATCGGGACCGAAGGCGCCGACGAACAGGATGGCGTCGCGCTGTTCGAAGGGGTTCGCGGTCGGCCGTGGCTCGAGGGCGTGACCGAGGACGCGGACGTTCGCGACGCCCGCTCCTGCGAACACCTGACGATCCGCCTCGCTGACGGTGAGCACCGAAGCGCAGCCGCGCGCCAGCGCGAGCTCGCCGTCGATCAGCGCTCGCTGATCGGGCTCCCGCATGGGCTGCCTGATCGCCGTCCGGCGTCCGATCTCGCGCACGGCGTAGATCGCCTCGGCGTCGTACACGCATCGAATGCCAAGCGCCGAAAAGTCCGACCCGATCGCGGCCTTCACGTACTCCATGTTGTGAGGACGGCTCACGATCAGCAGCCGAGGACGGCGCGCCGCGAGAAGTGCTCCGAGGCCAGATGGTCCGCTCGCGATGACCTCGACACGCGGAAAGCCGGCGAGCGACGAAGCCCGCGGGTCTCCTGACGTCGTGTAGAGCGTGACGCGATAGCCTGTCGCCTCGAGCGCGTGCAGCAGCTCGGCAGCTCTTGGAAACCCCGCACCCATCCGCGGATCGGGCACGGCATCATCGATCACGGTGACGGCAGGCTGTTGGTGCGGGTGCCAGCGCGCGGCGAGCGTGCCGCTGTCCCGGAACGGCTGCGACGTCAGCCACTCGGCGTGCAGGGACACGAAGATGGGCCGGCGCTGCCGCTGCAGCTCGATGCCGGCGCCCGCCGACGCGGCGCTGCCGAATTCGTGATGGATCGCGATTGCCTTCGGCTGATAGACCACGCGAAGGCCATGCTTCCAGAGCCGCGTGCAGTAGTCGGCGTCCTCGTAGTACGCCGGCTTGTACCGTTCGTCGAAGCCGCCGAGGCTGTCGAACACGGCGCGCGGCGTCAGCAGCAAGGCCGCGGAGCAGAAGTCGACCGTCCGCTCGAAGTTGAACTCCGGTGCCTGCGGGTCGTCGCCCCGTCCGTACGCGTCGCACGATCCGTCGGACCAGATGATCGAGCCCGCTTCCTGGAGCCGTCCGTCGGGAAACACCAGCTTTCCGCCCACGGCGCCGGTTCCACTCGATGCGCGCGCGGTCTGCACGAGATGGTGGAGACAGCCGGGCGCCATTTCGGCGTCGTTGTTGAGCAGCAGCAGAAACTCGCCGCGGGCCAACTTCGCGCCGAGGTTGACGGACACCGTGAAGCCGAGATTGCTGGCGTTCCCGATCACGCGAACGCCGTCGATTTTTGCGAGCAGCGCCGGCGTTTCGTCCGTCGATGCGTTGTCCACGACAATCACTTCCGTCGCGACGTCCGTCTGCGCGGCCAGCACGCGCAGGCACTGCAGCGTGAGGTCGGCGCGATTCCAGACGACCACCACGATCGAAACGGCAGGTGCCGCCGGCGCCGGGAGCGCCAAGCGGGACCCGGACGAGAGGAAGCCGGCGAGAGACGCCCTTGGATCCATCACCGGGGGCGCGTAGACGTCGATGGACGCCGGTGCGCCAGGGGCGGCCGACGGCAGCGCGTCACGCGACACGAAGGCGATCGCGTTGGCCCACGAGCGCCTCGAGAACAGCAGGCCGGGACGCCGCACCGATGCTCGCGCGGCAGTCCAGATTCGCGATCCGACGCCGGATCGTCCGCGCGTGAGCCGTCGCTTGAACAGCCGGACGGAGCGCCCGTCCTCGAGCGTGGCCCAGACTTCGAGATGCCGACCGGCCGTGTCGCGATCGATCTCGAGGTAGGCTCGAAAACCCGAGAGCCGTGCGTTCGGCTCATCGCCGTACACTTCTGCCACATCGTCCCGTCGCAGGCCATAGCGAACGGGACGCGGCGGTCCCAACCCCGTGGCATGGAGTCTGACGATAGAGGCC
>DATATJ010000233.1:0-1728 GCA_036268855.1 Vicinamibacterales bacterium | reverse complement strand
CCGCGGCACCGCGGATTCCGCGACGTCTGAGTTCTTCATCCTCCTCGACGCCGATCAACCCTCGCTCGATTTCGGGGGCAAGCGGTTCGACGACAGCCAGGGCGCCGCGGCGTTCGGGCACGTGACGGCCGGCATGGACGTGGTTCGCTCGATTCAACAGCAGCGGCCGATGCTGCAGACCAACGTGCAGTATCTGGTGACGCCCGTCACGATCGTGTCGGTCCGACGTCGATAGTCTGATTTTCCGGAGAGTGTGCTCATGGCGGTGACGAAGCAGCAGCGCAGTCTGGGCGTGATTCTGGCGGCGTTCACGGTCGGCTGTGGCGTGCTGGCCCTCGTCTTCGCCGTCTACACGCAGCGGCAGAACGCGGCCGACCGGACCAGCGCCAGCGACACGCCGGCGATTGCCTACGACAAATACACGCTGCCGAACGGGCTCGACGTGATCCTGTCGCCGGATCATCGCCTGCCGCTCGTCTCGGTCGATCTCTGGTATCACGTCGGGCCGGCCAACGAACTGCCGGGCCGCACCGGGTTCGCGCACCTGTTCGAGCACATGATGTTCGAGGGATCGAAGCACGTGCCGGCGCGCGCGCATTTCCAGCTGGTGGAAGCCGCGGGCGGCACGAACCTCAACGGCACGACGGATTTCGATCGCACGAACTATTTCGAGTCGCTGCCCGCCAATCAACTCGAGCTGGGGTTGTGGCTCGAGTCCGATCGCATGGGCTACCTGCTGGACACGCTGGATCAGCCCAAGCTGTCCAACCAGCAGGACGTCGTCCGCAACGAGCGCCGGCAGAGCGACGAAGGCGCGCCCTACGGCATCGTCGAAGAGGGGATGTTCCACCTGCTCTTCCCGAAGACGCACCCCTACTACGCGGACGTCATCGGATCACACGCCGACATCCAGGCCGCCAGGCTCGAGGACGTCCGCAACTTCTTCAAGCTGTACTACGCGCCGAACAACGCCAGCCTGGCGATCGTCGGTGATTTCGACCCGGGCGCCACGAAGATGCTCGTTGAGAAGTACTTCGGGCCCCTGAAGCGCGGCGCCGACGTCCCGAAGATCGCCGTGACGACGCCCCCGATCACGGCGGAGCGCAAGGCGACGATCAAGGACCACGTCGAGCTGCCGCGCGTGTACATGGCGTGGATCACCTCGCCGTCCTTCACGCCTGGCGACGCCGACGCCGACATCACCGCCGGCATCCTGGGCGGTGGCACGTCGAGCCGGCTCTTCAAGTCGCTCGTCTACGACAAGCAGATTGCGCAGGACGTCAGCGCGTCGCAGCGCTCGCTCGTGCTCGGTTCCGTCTTCGAGATCGTCGCGACGGCGCGGCCGGGCCACACAGCCGATGAGGTGCAAAAGGCGATCGACGACGAGCTGACGAAGCTCCAGGCGACCGGCCCGGATGAGAAGGAGCTCGAGCGCTCGCAGAACACGTGGGAGACTCGTCTGCTGACCGGACTCGAGGTCATGGGCGGGTTCGGCGGCGTCGCCGACACGCTCAATCTCTACAATCACTACCTCAACAATCCGGGTTACCTGCCCGAGGACCTCGCGCGCCATCGCCACGTGACCGTCGCGTCGGTCAAGCAGTTTGCCCACGACCAACTCGCGGCCCATGCGCGCGTGATCGTGTTTGGTGTGCCGGGTGAGCCGGATCTGGGTCCGGCGGTGCCGACACCGCCCTCGTCCAAGGCCGCGCCGGGTACCGGTGCCGA
>DATATJ010000232.1:0-1862 GCA_036268855.1 Vicinamibacterales bacterium | reverse complement strand
CGACCGCCTCGGCGAGACCGGCCGCGTACACCTGCACGCGCCGGATGTGCATCTGCGTCGTCTGATCCTTCGCGTCGATCGCGCGGGCGAGCGCTTCGATCGTTGCGAGATGCAGATCCGACGTCTGCTGCACGTGCTGCTGCTGATCCTCGATGCGCCCCATGTAGACCTTGTAAGTGCGGTAGGTGAGGTACAGCGGCGCGAAGGTGAGCGGCGCGATCCAGTAGCCCGCGTGCGTCACGAACGAGACGGCGATCGCCGAGGTGGCGGCGCCGACGAAGTAGCTGGGCGCGCTCCAGAGAAAGTTCGTCTGCCAGGTCGCCGCGATGCGCTCGCGCGACGACAGCGCGATTGCGGACGCCACCAGAGCTGTGTTCACCAGGAAGTAGACCGTCGCCGCACCCACGAGCGGCCCGATGGTTTCGGCCGGCGGTGTCGAGGGGCCGGTATAGCCCAGCAGCCGAAGCGCCAGGCCCGCCGCCTCCACCGTGATCACCAGCGACGCCATGCTGAAGAGCGTGCGGGAGAGTGGATTGGTGTCCTTGCTGTTCAACTTGCACTGGCTGAACGCGCTCGACGCCGCGACGAGCATCGTTTCGTGCGGGCCGAAGAGCAGCAGCGACGCGAAGTCGACCGCGTACGAGACCGACATCGTCGAGCCGCCGCTGGTGAGCGGCAGCGAGACTTTCAGCGCCGCCGACGCCGACGAGAGGAGAAAGATCCCGGTGAAGAGCAGCGGCTGATCGAAGTGCGCTTTTGGCAGGCATAGCGCGAGCAGCGCGCCTCCGACACAGATGACGGCGTTCACGTAGCGGCGACCGGCGGTCGAGAGCTGATTCATCGTGTCTACGTCAGTGCACGCGCGGTGCGATCGAGAGCCAGTGATCGCCCCAGTCGTCCTTCAGCATCGACCAGAGCACCTGATCGACGAACTCGCCGCCGTACCGAACCGATCGGCGCAGCACGCCTTCCTGCACGGCGCCGAGCTTCCGCATCGCGCCGTTGCCGCGTCCGTTCCGCAGCGGGACGCGCGACTCGAGCCGGTGCGCGCCGACCGACGCGAAGGCGAACGATCCCACCAGCCGCGCCGCTTCGAGAAATACGCCGGTGCCGCGCGACGAGGGCGCGATCGTGCAGTCGCATTCCGCTCCCTCGAACGCCGGATCGAGCTGACGCGCCTGCACCAGGCCGACGAACGTGCGGGTGGCTCCGAGGGTGATGGCGTAAGTGAACGCCACGCCGTTCGCGCGATCGCGCGGGGCGCGATCGATCAACTGCTGCGCGGCCACCTCTACGTTAGGCTCGTCGGCCCCGAAATGCGTCGCATCGGCCACCGACAGCAGGTCCACGAGCGGGCCGAGATCGGAGGCGGCGAGCTCCCTCAGCGTCACCACGCGCGCCACCAGCGTCGGCAACTCGCGTCGCCAATCGGGCATGCCCGCCGGAGGATCCATTGCCGTAGCCATATCGGTTTCGTCACCTCTCCCACGGGTGATCGATCCTCTAGAAGCAACTCAACCGCCAAGCTCGACGTGATCAACAAGTAATTGCAAACAAACGTGTTAGGTGATGTCCCCCATCGCGGAGACTCTGCCATCTTGTTCGTTTACCTGACAGGAACGAGCGAGCAGACCAGATCGAACAGGGTCGGAATCCTTATAAATCAATTACTTAGAGGAATCTGTTCCAGATTCGCGCTGCTGTCTCGTTTCGGAACGAAGTGCGACGGTTCTTCGACAGCAATCGGGCTTCATGTCGGGCCGATGTTCACACGGTTGCAGGTGTACATTAGTGGCGGGTGGACCAGCCATCGTCCAAACCGTCGCTCGCCGACGATCCAGCGTTTCTGGCCAGCCTGGCAG
>DATATJ010000231.1:0-8134 GCA_036268855.1 Vicinamibacterales bacterium | reverse complement strand
CGGAAAGCCCGACGCGATGCGGGCCGTCGGGGCCGCGAACGGCCGGAATCCCCTGTCGATCGTCACGCCGTGCCACCGCGTCGTCGGGTCCTCGGGCAAGCTCACCGGGTTCGCCGGCGGGGTGGACGTCAAGGCGTATCTACTCGCGTTGGAGGGAGCGAAGAGCGCGAATCTCACGGCTCAGCCATGAGATGGAGCGCCGGCGATCGTTCGCCTGACGTCGTGACGCGGCCTCAGGCCAGCGGTCCGCGCTGAAGCGGCCGGCCCGGCACCGCCAGCGGGCCCGCTTCGAGCACCTTGTTCCAGATGCGGCGTCCGACCGCGTCGGCGTCCGCGATGATGCGATCTTCGTCCATCGTGAGCACCTTGCGGTCGCGCATGATGAACCGGCCGTCCACCATCGACGACTCGATGTCGCCGGGATGACCGCTGTGAATCAGCGCCGACACGATGCGCCCCGCCGGCACGAGGTGCGCGCGCATGGTGTTCACGACGATGAGGTCGGCCTTTTTTCCGACCGCGAGCGAGCCGAGGAGCTTCTCCTGGTGGACGGCCCGCGCACCGCCCTTCGTGTTGTCCTCGAGCATGTCCTCGGGCTGGGGCCGGGTGCCAGGCATCGCATCGTTCCGCGAGATGCGTTCTGTCAGCAAAGCGATTCTCATCACCTCGAACACATCGTTGGTGTTGTTGTCGGTGCCGTTCGCGATCGGGCAGCCGGCCGCTCGCAGCTTGGCAATCGGCGGGATCACGCCCCGGTTCGCCGCCATCGCCGCCTGGTGCGAAATGATCGTGCCCGACTTGCCCAGCAACGCGATGTCGCCGTCGTCCACATAGCGGCAATGCGCCGCGAAGAGCCGCGGCCCGAGGAAGCCGGCTTTGTCGAGGAACGCCGGCGGGCGGACGCCATGGTGCCGCACCATGAAATCGACCTCCGGAAGGCTCTGCGAGAGGTGAATCGTGTAGCCGAGGTCGTGTTTCTCCGCGAACGCCCGGACCGCCTGCAGCAGCGCGGGCGACGACGTCTCGGCGAGCGCGGCGGCGGGAAAGACGCTGATGCGTCCCTGATTCCTGCCGTGCCAGGCCGCGAACAGGTCGCTGATCCGCTGCATGCCCTCGTCGCGCAGCCGGGCCGAAAATTGAGGAGCTGTGCTCTTTGCCAGCCCCTCCCTGGACATCGGGCCGGCCACGTTCTCGCTGTCGCGGATCGATTCCGCGAAGACGCAGCGCAACCCGGACTGCGCCAACGCCGCTGCGCTGCGGCTGATGTTTCCCGTGTTCTCCACGATGGTCGTGGTGCCAGTTCGAATCGCTTCCAGCGCCGCCACCGTCACCATCAGCGTCTCCTCCTCGGTCTGAAGGAGACTCGTCGGCTGGATGGCCAGATGCGCGGAGTTGGGGAATCCGAAATCTTCGTTGAAACCGCGCTCGAGGACCGCCGCCATGTGCGCGTGACAGTTGATTAGACCTGGCAGCACGGCCCGGCCCCGTCCGTCGTAGACGTCGGCGTTCGGATGCCGCTTGATGATGGCATCTGTCGGGCCGATTGCGGCGATCGTGTCGCCCTCGACGGCGAGCGCCACGTCGTGTTGAATGGCATCGACGTTCACGACGGTGGTGTGCGCAAAGACGACGGCCCGGCCCGACGGCGTCTGAGCCTGCAGACCGCTCTGTTCGAGAAGAAGGGCCGCAGCGCCGGCGCCGGCGGTGGCGAGCAACTGGCGTCGGCTGAGGGTCGATTCGCGGGACGAGGAAGGCGCGGTCGAGCGGCGGATCGTGGATCGTGGCATCAGCGTGTCCCCGGCCTTTCCGATGTGACGCGCAAGCGTGCCGACATCCTACACGAATCGCATCCATCGCGGGCACGACGAGCAGGTCCGTGTTGGCGGTTCCAGACCAATGACCGCAGGGGCATGCGTCAGGCGACGCCGTTGTCCGTCTTCGATCTGGCGAGGCTGCGATCGATGTCCTTCAACAGCGCATCGATCGAGCTGACGCGTCCGGCTGCATACGCCCGCTCCCACCGATCGGGTCCCAGCCGCGCCCTGACGTCCCGTTCGGCCTGTTCGTGCAGGTCGTGGACCGCGACCGTGGCACCTGTCCGCGCCGTCACGGCGTCGCGTGCGCCCGCGATCCGTGCTGCCCAGGCGTCGTCTCCCTTGAGCACTGCCGCGGCCGCCAGTGGGACGAGCGCGTACACGAACGCAAAGGTGTCATGGAGCTCCCGGACATACGTCAGATTTTCCCGCGTCCACGCGATCGCATCGTCGGGGCGCCCCCGCCGTACCGCGATGACCGCTCGCTCGTACAGCACGAGCGAGAGGAACCACGGCCCCCCAGGTCGAAGCACGGCGTCCGCCTCGTCGAGCAGACGTTCCGCCTGGCCGAGGTCGCCTTCCGCCAGCGACACCCAGGCCGACCCGCTCAGCGCATTCCCGATGCCCCACGGAATCGCCAACGCGCGAAATGCCTCGGTGCTGTGGGCAAACGAGACGCGCGCCTCGTCGAGATGGCCCAGCGCGAACTCGACGTGGCCGAGGAGGTTGCGCGCCTGCGCCGCCATGGCCATCTCGCCCGCGGCCGTGGCGAGCGCCACGCCGTGGGTGACCCTGGTGCGTGCGCGTTCGAGCTCGCCTTGCGTGTACCACAGTGGTCCTGAGTTGGCGATGATCCTCGATTCGATCGCCGCCGTAAGCGCCGGGAGCGTCAAAATCTGGTCGTACCAGCGGAGGCCTTCCGTCGCGTGCCCGCGAATGGCCCAGAAGAACATCAGTTGCGACGCGATGTCCGAGGCTTCTTCTGCACGGCCTTGCTCGATGAGCCAGGTCAACGCACCCCGATAATTGTCCAGGTCGCCGTGCACGCGATTCATCCATTCGGCCTGCGCCGGTCCGACGAGCCCCTCGGCCGCGCGGGCAGCTTCGCCGATGCAGTAGCGCGCCAGGCCCTCGAGCGCGTCGTCGCGCTCGCCTGCGGCGGTGAGTTCCAGCGCCGCATACGCGCGCACGGTTTCGAGCATCCGGTAGAGCGGGCGTGAGGCCGCAGCCGTCTCGTCGCGCAGCAACAGGCTCTTGTCGATCAGGCCCGCCATGGCGACGAGCACGGCGTCGCTCTCGGCTGGTGACCCTCCGCGGCCGGCCACGACAGCCGTGGCGGCCTCGATCGGAAAGCGTCCCGGCAGCGCGCCGAGGCGCCGGAACACTCTCTGCGCGGCAGCGCCCAGAAGCTGGTAGCTCCACGCGACCGTGGCATTCATCGTGCGCTGGCGCTCAGGGAGATCTCGCGCGCCGATCGTCGAGAGCAGGACGTCGTCCGCGAGCCGGCGGTGGAGGTCCTCGACCGTCAGGACTTTGATCCACGGCGCCGCGAGCTCGAGAGCGAGCGGCAGCGCGTCGAGCCGCCGGCAGATCGACGCGACCGCGGATCCGTTCGCCGGCGTGAGGCGGAATTCGGGCTGCACGTCGCGAACGCGTTCCACGAACAGCCGCACCGCGGGAGAGCGCACCAAATCGGCGGGCGACAGGACATCCGATCCCGCCTCCATCGCGAGCGGGCCGACGGCGTACTCGCGCTCGCCTCGCACGCGCAGCGGCGCACGGCTGGTGATCAGCACACGGAGGGGCGCCACCGACATCAGGAGATCCGCGACCAGCGGCGCGGCGTCCAGGACCTGCTCGAAATTGTCGAGCACCAGGAGCAACGCGTGGTCGGCGCATGCGACGCGCGCCCGCTTCGGCAGATCGAGCGGCGTGGTGTCGGTCAGGCCGAGCGCTTCGGCGATCGCCGGCGCCACGAACGCACTGTTCCGAATCGGCGCCAGCGTCACGAACACGACGCGCGTCGTGCCCTCCGTCGCGATCACCCGTGCCAGTTCCAGCGCCAGGCGCGTTTTTCCGACGCCTCCCGGACCGGTGAGGGTGATGAGACGTGCGGCGGACTCGGCGAGCCATTGACGGAGTGTGGTCACGTCGGCATCGCGTCCGAGCAGCATCGTCGGCGGCACGGGCAGGGACGGCGTGCTCAGTTCGTCGGCCGCCGCTTGCGCCGATGCCCGGGCGCTGGCAAACAGCTTGTCGCGCGTCGCCCCGGTGAGGTCCAGAGCGGCCGACAGCGCGCGGACGGTCTCGACGTGCGGTCGCCGCCGCTCGCCGCGCTCGAGCGCGCTGACGGCATGAACGGAAAGCCCCGCAATTGTCGCGAGCTCCTCTTGCGTGAAGCCCGCCGCCTCGCGGAGCGCCTTGAGTTGCGCGCCGAATGACCCCGCAGCGGCAGCTTTCACGACCCCGTCATCTTAACCGCTGCACCCGTACGGGCGCTGTACGGGTGTTGTGTGGGCGCTGTCTGTGGGCGCCGGTCGGCTCGCCGTCCACACTGTCCACATGGCGCGCGACGCAGGGACGACCGTTTTCATCACGGGCGCAGGCCGCTTCATCGGCATCGAACTGGTGAAGCTGCTCGTGGCCCGAGGCGACCGGGTCTTCGGTCTCGTGGAGTCCGCCGACGCCGCCAGGCGCGTGCGCCAGGCCGGAGGCGTGCCGGTGCTCGGCGATCTGCTCCAGCCCGGACGCTGGCAGGACGAGGCGGCGGCCGAGTGGGTGTTCCATTTACCGCCCCCGCCGCCCTGCCGATCGCGCCTGACGCGGAAGCGCGCCGCTTCCATCACGCACGCGCGCGCGCAGATGGACGCGCGGCTGCTGGACGCGGTGTCGGCCGGCGTGACGCAGCGGATCGTATACGTCGCAGACACGAGCTGCTACGGCGCCACGGGCCCGCGCGCCATCACCGAGGACGAGCGGCCGCACCCCTCCGCCTGGGGACGCTACCTGGCGCCGGCGCTCGATCGTCTCGACGGCTATGTTGTCGCCGGGCTGCCGATCATCACGGCGTTTCCCGGATGGGTCTACGGCAACGCGTCGTGGTTTCGGGAACGGATCGCCGTCCCGGTGATGGCGGGGCGCCGCGTGCTGCAGTTCGGGAAGACCGGCCCGTGGGTGTCGCCGATCCATGTTCACGATTGCGCCCGCGCGCTGGTGCACCTCGCCGAGCGCGGCGAAGCCGGCGGCCGCTACTTTCTCGTCAACAACGATCCGATCCTGATGCACGAATTCGCCGAGACGTTCGCGCGTCTGGCGAACCGTCCGCTCCGAGTGTGGCGGGTGCCGGCGCTGGCAGTCGGGCTCGCGATCGGTCCGATCCTGGCCGACTACCTCCGGTCGGACGCGGTGTTCTCGAACATCCGGCTGCGCGGAATCGGCTTCCGCTTCACGTACCCGACGCTCGAGCACGGGCTGCGCGAAGTTCTCGAATCACTCGATGCGTCACGAACGTTCGGCGACAGGGGAGCGAGCGGTGGGGGTGTCTGCGATCCACGCAGCGCAGCCGTCAGGCTCCCGTAGATGAGGGCAGGTACAGAGATGGTGAAACTGGTAGCAGTGATTGCAGTGACCCTGGGCATCGTAGGCGGCATCAGCGCGCACGGGCGCGACGCCTTGGCGCGATTCGAGGGCAGCGTCGGAGTGATTCCGGTGGGGAGCGTTGCCGGGCTGGTGAATGCGGATGGCACGTTTCCGAACGTGAAGCTGAACACCGTACGGGGCGTCCTTCCGGCGGCGGGACCGTGGAGGATCGCCGACCTCCGAGCGGACGTCGATGCTGATGGTCGGATCAAAGTGCGGGGCCGCGGGCTGCTTCTCGCGAGCGGCAACAGCATTGGACAGAACGCCAACCAGAGCGTCTTCGCCACGTTGATCTGCGAAGCGACGGCGCCCTTTGTCGAGCGGAACACCACGGTGACCGGGGTTCCCCTGGACGCGAACGGCGATTTTCGAATCGACGATGTGCTGAATCCCACGCCGGTCGACTGCGCCAGCCCGGTACTGCTGATCCGCAACACCGGCGGCGTCTGGTTCGCGGCCGGGATTCCGAAGCTCGGCGACGAGTAACACGCTCGTGGAGGAATGCCTTTGAAACTTGCGAGAAACGGCGGGGGCGATTGGCCCCCGCCGTCGATGGTTGGACCGTACTTTCAACGCTACGGCTTCGTCGGCCGCAGCAGCGGCGTCGCCGACGTGATCCAGCGCATCGAGCTGGTGTCGGCCACGCGCAGCACCGTGCTGATCACGGGAGAAACCGGCACGGGCAAGGAGCTGGTGGCCCGCGCCGTCCACCATCGCAGCGCGCAGCGGGATCTGCCGTTTGTGAAAGTGAACTGCGCGGCGATTCCGGAAACGCTGATGGAATCCGAGCTCTTCGGTCACGTGAAGGGCGCGTTCACCGACGCCACCGGCACGAAGAAGGGCAAGTTTTCTTTGGCCAATCGCGGCTCCATCTTTCTCGACGAGATCGGGACGATGCGGCTGGGCCTGCAGGCGAAGCTGCTGCGCGTGCTGCAGGAGCGCGAGATCGAGCCGCTCGGCGCCGAGCGGACGGAGCGCGTGGATGTGCGCGTGATCGCCGCGACCAACCGCGACCTTCGTCAGCTCGTGGACGATGGCCGGTTCCAGGACGACCTGTTCTACCGGCTGCATGTGGTGCCGATTGTCGTGCCGCCGCTGCGCGAGCGCGCGGAGGACATTCCGATGCTGGTCGAGCACTTCGTCGACAAGCACGCCACCAGGAGCGGCAAGTCGATCGACGAGCTGGAGGAGGGTATCGTGTCGTCGCTGCAGGCGTATCACTGGCCCGGCAACATCCGCGAGCTCGAGAACACGATCGAGCGCGCGGTGGTCTTGACGACCGGATCGACGATCGCCCGCGAGGCGGTGACCGTCGAGGCGACTCCCAACGCGCGGGTCGCGAGCGGCGTGCCCTCGTTGAAGCTGCGCCAGAATGTCGAGTGGATCGAATGCGAGACGATTCGCCGGGCGCTCGGGATGTCGGCCATTAAGCGACAGGCGGCCGAGCTCATGGGCATCAGCCCTCGAGCACTCTCACATTATCTCGCCAAATATCCGTTTATCGATCAGAATCGAGCGCCAGCGCGGGATGTGTAGCATCGTTCTCGACGGGCGGACGCAAGACTGCAGCCGCTGATGCCCACCGACCCGATGACGATCGGCGCCGCCAGCCTGTTGTTCGCCGGCGTGACGCTCGTCGCGTCGTGGGTGGCGACGGGCAGAGCCACCGCCATCGATCCGCTCGACGCGATCAGAGGCGATCGAACTGGGCCACTGTGATGGCGCCACCCGTTTGGGTGATGCCGTTCGCGCCGGCGGGCGCGACGATCAGTCCGTGATCCCTCAAAAGTCCGAGAGCGACGACGATCTGCTCGACGCGTACTCGCGCGCGGTGACCAACGCAGTAGAAGCGGTTGGGCCCGCAGTCGTGAAGATCGACGTCGAGCGTGGAGGCGGCTCGGGCGTCGTCTTCACGCCCGACGGCTTCATCCTCACCAATTGCCACGTGGTCGCGCGGAGCGATCGGCCGCGCGTGACGCTGCCCGACGGGCGATCGGCGGTTGCCGATGTCGTCGGACGCGACGCGCACTCGGATCTCGCCGTGCTTCGGGTTTCGGTCGAAGGGCACGCGCTGCCGTGGGCGGCATTCGGCGACTCGCGTGCGGTTCGCGTTGGGCAGGTGGCGATCGCGATCGGCAACCCGTACGGCTTCGAGCACTCCGTCACCTCGGGCATCGTCAGCGCGCGAGGCCGATCGCTGCGCACGGCGGGCGGACGGCTCATCGACGACGTCGTGCAGACCGACGCGGCACTCAACCCGGGAAACTCCGGTGGTCCGCTCGTCACGACGCGCGCGGAAGTCATCGGCATCAACACCGCGACCATCATGCCGGCCCAGGGCCTGTGCTTTGCCATCGCGAGCAACACCGCCCGCTTCATCGCGGCGAAGCTGATTCGCGACGGTCGGATCCGGCGAGGGTACATCGGCGTCGCCGGGCAGAGCGTGCCGATTCCGCGGGCGCTTGCGCGCGAACTGCAGATGACGGTGTCGTCGGGCGTCTTCGTCACGTCAGTGGAACCGGGGAGTCCCGCGGCGACCGCAGGGCTGCGCGACGGCGACGTGATTGTGGCGTGCGGATCCGAACCGACGACCGGCGTGGACGATCTGCACCGACAGTTGACGGACGGTTGCATCGGGCAACCGACGCCGTTCACGCTGCTGCGTGGCGGCCAGCGACGGC
>DATATJ010000230.1:0-18418 GCA_036268855.1 Vicinamibacterales bacterium | reverse complement strand
AGGTGCCCGGCATGCCGGAGGCACCGGGAAAGACGATCACGCTGTATCCGGAGTGGAAGTACGAAGGCTACAAGTGGGGCATGTCGATCGACGTCAACGCGTGCATCGGCTGCAATGCGTGCGTGGTCGGCTGCCAGTCGGAGAACAACATTCCGGTCGTGGGCAAGGAGCAGGTGCTGGCCGGCCGCGAGATGCACTGGATCCGGATCGACACCTACTATCGCGGTCCGGCCGAGAACCCCGAGACGTACTTCCAGCCGGTGCCCTGCATGCAGTGCGAGAACGCGCCCTGCGAGGTGGTCTGCCCGGTCGGCGCGACCGTGCACAGCGACGAAGGGCTCAACGACATGGTGTACAACCGCTGTGTCGGCACGCGCTACTGCTCCAACAACTGCCCGTACAAGGTCCGCCGCTTCAACTTCCTGCTCTATCAGGACTGGAACACGCCGAGCCTCAAGCTCGGGAGGAACCCGGACGTGACGATCCGCAGCCGCGGCGTCATGGAGAAGTGCACGTACTGCGTGCAGCGGATCAACGAGAAGAAGATCGACACCGAGAAACAGGATCGCCGGATTGAAGACGGGGAAATCAAAACCGCCTGCCAGCAGACGTGCCCGGCCGACGCGATCGTGTTCGGCGACCTCAACGATCCGAAGAGCCGGGTGGCGCAGCTGCAGAAGGAAGCGCGGAACTACGCGCTCCTGGCCGAGCTCAACACCCGTCCCCGGACGACGTACCTGGCCGCGGTGAGGAACGTCAACCCGGAGCTGGGCGAGTAACCGTGGCCGACCCCTTGGCACCCATCGAAGATCCCAACCGCGCCGTCGTGGCGAGCGGCGTCGGCGACGTCATCGCGCCCGGCCACACGTTCGGGACCGTCACCGACAAGATCAGCTCGATCGTCCTGGCGCGCAAGACGCCGGTTGGCTGGTGGATCGGTTTTCTGATCGCCTTCGCCCTCGCGAATGTGCTGCTGATGTCGGTCTGCTACCTGTTCCTCAAGGGCGTGGGCATCTGGGGCGTCAACATCCCGGTCGGCTGGGGCTTCGCCATCGTCAATTTCGTCTGGTGGATCGGCATCGGCCATGCGGGCACGCTGATCTCGGCGATCCTGCTGCTCCTGAAGCAGACCTGGCGGACGTCGATCAACCGCTTTGCGGAAGCGATGACGCTGTTCGCGGTGGCCTGCGCTGGCTTGTTCCCGATCCTCCACCTCGGGCGTCCGTGGCTGGCGTACTGGCTCTTCCCGTATCCCAACACGATGACGGTGTGGCCGCAGTTCCGCAGCCCGCTGATGTGGGACGTCTTTGCGGTCTCGACGTACGCGACGGTGTCGCTGCTGTTCTGGTTCGTCGGGCTGATTCCCGACCTCGCCACACTGCGCGATCGATCGCAGTCGCGCGTCGGCCGCGTGCTCTACGGCATCTTCGCGATGGGGTGGCGCGGGTCGGCCGAGCACTGGCACCGGTACGAAACCGCCTATCTGCTGCTGGCCGGCCTGGCGACGCCGCTGGTCGTGTCGGTGCACACGGTGGTCAGCTTCGACTTCGCGATCGCCATCGTGCCCGGCTGGCACACGACGATCTTCCCGCCGTACTTCGTCGCGGGCGCGATCTACTCCGGGTTCGCGATGGTGCTGACGCTGGCGATTCCGATCCGCGCGATTTACGGCCTCGAAGACTTCATCACGATGCGGCACCTGCAGAACATGGCCAAGGTCATGTTGCTCACGGGCCTGATCGTCGCCTACGGGTACCTCACCGAGGGCTTCATCGCCTGGTACAGCGCCGACAAGTTCGAGTTCTACGTGCCGTTCAACCGGATGACCGGAGCCTACGCGCCGGTCTACTGGTCGCTCATCATCTGCAACATCGTCATTCCGCAGGCGCTGTGGTTCAAGCGCGTGCGCATGAACGTTCCGCTGCTGTTCGTCATCTCGCTCGTGGTCAACACGGGCATGTGGCTCGAGCGCTTCGTGATTGTCGTCACCAGTCTCCACCGCGATTTCGACACGTCGTCGTGGGGCAATTACGCGCCGACCTTCTGGGACTGGTCCACGTTCGTCGGCACGATCGGCCTGTTCCTGTCGTTGCTGTTCCTTTTCCTGCGCTTCCTGCCGATGATCTCGATCGCCGAAATGCGCGCGATCCTGCCGGGGGCGAAAATGGACGAGGACATGAAGATTTGAGAATTTGAGAATTTGAGAATTTGGGGATTTGGGGATTTGGGGATTTGGGAATTGAAGCACTCGAGGAGCTGACGACCCTGGACGTTGAGATCCTCAAATCCTCAAATCCTCAAATTCACAAATCCTCAAGACGTTATGTCATCAACTAAGCCCCCCGCGATATTCGGCATGATGGCGGAGTTCGACGATCCGAACGCGCTCGTCGCCGCGGCGCACCGCGCGACGCACGAAGGGTACGTGCAGATGGATGCCTACTCGCCGTTTCCGATCGAAGAGATCCACGAGGCGCTCGGCGCGCACGAACCGTCGAAGCTGCCGCTGATCGTCCTGATTGGCGGCCTGTTCGGCTGCATCGGCGGCTTTGCCCTGCAGTACTGGATCGCCGCGATCGCGTACCCGGTGAACGTCGGCGGCCGGCCGTTCAACAGCTGGCCGGCGTTCATCCCCGTGACGTTCGAGTGCACGATTCTCGCGGCCTCGCTGGCCGCCGTGCTCGGCATGCTGGCGCTCAACGGCCTGCCGCAGCCCTACCATCCGGTGTTCAACGTGCCGCGCTTCGCGCTCGCGAGCCGGAACCGCTTCTTTCTCGTCATCGAGTCGAAGGACAAGAAGTTCGATGTCGAAGAGACGCGGCGGTTTCTCGAGACGCTGAACCCCCGCGAGGTGACGACCGTTGCGGACTGAGATCGCCACAGAGGCCCCGAGGGACCTGGCCACAGGGGCACTGAGCCACAGAGCGCTTGGATCCAACGGACCCAAAGGGGTCCGTGCCTCTGTGACTCCGTGGCCAGTGCTCCTGCTCTGTGTGCTCAGTGGCTTTGTGGCGGGGTGCCGCCAGGACATGCACGACCAGCCGAAGTACATCCCGCTGCGCGAATCGACCTTCTTCAACGACGCACGGTCCGCGCGCCCGTTCGTTCAGGGCACCATCGCGCGTGGGCAGCTGCACGAAGACACGCTTCTCTACACGGGCAAGGTCAACGGCGCGGACGCCACGATCTTTCCGTTCGCCGTGGACGACACGGTGATGGCGCGCGGACAGCAGCGATTCAACATCTACTGTTCGCCGTGCCATGGACGCACCGGCCTGGGCGACGGGATGGTGGTGCGCCGCGGCTACCGGCGTCCGCCATCGTATCTCGACGACCGGCTGCTGAACGCGCCGGTGGGCCACTTCTTCGACGTGATCAGCAACGGCTTCGGCGCGATGCCGGACTACGCCGCACAGATTCGCGTCCAGGATCGCTGGGCCGTCATCGCCTACATCCGTGCGTTGCAGCTGAGCGGCCACGCCACCATCGCCGACGTGCCGGCCGATCAGCGCGAGAAGATGAAGTAATGGCGCTCAAAGAAACCGCCGACGAGCTCATTCCGGAGCTGAAGGGCTATCAACGCCCGCTGATGATGGCGGGCATCATCGGGCTGGCCGTGTCGGCCGTCGGCGCGTTCGTCAACCCGACGCAGTTCTACCAGTCGTACCTGATGGCCTACATGCTGTGGCTCGGCATCACGCTCGGCTGCTTTGCGCTCGGCATGGTCCATCAGCTCTCCGGCGGCGCATGGGGTGTCGTGATCCGGAGGCCGATCGGCGCCGCGGCGCGGACGCTGCCGCTGATGACCCTGCTGTTCGTCCCGATCATCCTCGGGATGGGCCATCTCTACACCTGGACACACGCCGATATCGTGGCGCACGACGAAATGCTCCAGGCGAAGCACGGCTACCTGAACGTGCCGTTCTTCCTGGCGCGGGCGGCGATTTACTTCATCGCGTGGAACGCGATCTCGTACTACCTGAACCGGTGGTCGCTGGACCAGGATCGCACCGCCGATCCCGGCATCGCGGTCAGGATGCAGCGGCTCAGCGCCGGCGGCCTCGTGGTCTACGGTCTGACGATCACGTTCGCGTCGTTCGACTGGCTGATGTCGCTGGAGCCGCACTGGTACTCGACGATCTACGGCGCGCTGATTCTCGTCGGCCAGGCGCTCTCGGGCATCGCGTTCCTGATCATCGTGCTCGTGTGGCTCAGCAACCGCCCGCCGCTCGATCGCATCGTCGTCAAGGCACACTTCCACGATCTCGGAAACCTGACGCTCGCGTTCGTGATGTTGTGGGCGTACTTCGCGTTCTCGCAGTACCTGATCATCTGGGCCGGCAATCTGCCCAATGAAATTCTGTGGTACGCGAGCCGCTTGAAGACCGGCTGGCGGACGATCGGCGTCCTGCTCGTCCTCTTCCACTTCGCAGTGCCCTTCGTGTTCCTGCTCTCGCGGACGGTCAAGCGCGAGGGACGCCTGATCGTCCGGCTGGCGATCGCGATTCTGTTTGCGCGGCTGCTGGATCTGTTCTGGCTGATCGCGCCCGAGTTCCACACCGCGGGGATCGCGGTGAGCTGGCTCGACATCCTGCTGCCGCTGGCGATCGGCGCGCTGTGGCTCGGCATGTTCGTCGCGCAGCTGCGCGGCCGCGCGATTCTACCGGTCCACGATCCGCAATTCGACGAAGCACTGGGGCGCATCATTCTACGCGGCGGCGAGCGGCCGTCGACGGCGCACTGAGTATGGCGGACACGCATTCGCCCCATCCACCGGCCGACAACGCCGCGGTCCATCACGAGACCAGCGACGTCAACATCCGGGGCATTTTCGGCTTCGGCGCGGCACTGTTCGTCGTCGCCGTGGCGATTCACGTCTTCGTCTGGCTGATGTTCTCGTACTTCGGCGCGCGCGAAGGACGCCCGGTGACGCCGGAGTTTCCGCTGGCGGCCGGCTACGAGAACCGGCTGCCGCCGGAGCCGCGTCTGCAGACCAATCCGCGCCAGGATCTCCGCGACCTGCGCCGGGCCGAGGATACGCTCCTCGACGGCTATCGCTGGGTGGACAAGAACGCCGGCGTCGTCCGGATTCCGATCGGCGACGCGATGAAGCTGACCGTCCAGCGCGGGCTGCCTGCGCGGCCGGCGGGTGGAGACAGAAGCAAGTGACACAAAGAAATGCCGCGCGGCGAACGACAGGTCAGACCCGATCCGCGCTGGGGCTGGCCCTCATCTCCCTGGTGTGCCTGCTGGTGAGCCCGCCGCGCGCGGCCGCCCAGATGGGCGGCGGCGCCGTGACGCCCGGCTACAAGCAGGAGGCAGGCGCGCACGCATCGGCGCTGCCCGCGCCGCTGCGCGAGATCGGCTTCGATCAGAACCTCGGCCAGCAGGTGCCGCTCGACACGGTGTTCACGGACGAATCGGGCCGCGCCGTGAAGCTCGGCGACTACTTCGGCAAACGGCCCGTCGTCATGGTGTTTGCGTACTACGACTGCCCGATGCTGTGCACGATGGTGATCAACGGCCTCGCGAGCGCGCTCGATGTGCTCTCGCTCGAGCCGGGCAAGGACTTCGAGATCGTCACGGTCAGCTTCGACCCGCGCGACACGCCCGCGAGCGCCAGCAGGAAGAAGGCTGGGTACATCATGCGGTACAAGAAGCCGAACGCCTCGGCGTCGTGGCACTTTCTCACCGGCGCCCAGCCGTCCATCGATCGCCTCACGAAGGCGGCGGGCTTCCGTTATGCGTGGGACGCGGACACCAAACAGTTCGCGCACCCGACGGGCATCATCGTGCTGACGCCGGACGGCCGGCTGGCACGCTATCTCTTCGGCATCGAATACGGTCCGCGGGACTTGCGGTACGCGATCGTCGAGGCATCCGGCGGCAAAGTCGGGTCGCCTGTGGACTCGCTGCTGCTCTATTGCTACCACTACGACCCGACGACCGGGCGCTACGGCTTCGCGATCATGAAAGCCATCCGGATTGCGGGCGCCGCCACGGTGCTCGTGCTCGGCGCATTCATCGTCGTCATGGTGCGGCGCGAACACGCGCCGCCCGCCGGACCCGACGACAGCCGGCATCCGGCACGAGGCACCCGTTAGGCTTATGTGGTTCGGTATTCCGCTCTTCCCCGAGCAAGCCTCCACGATGGCGCCGCGCGTGGACGCGCTCTACTTCTTCCTGCTCGCGATCGGCGCGTTTTTCACGCTGCTCATCGCGGGTCTGATCGTCTATTACGCGTTCCGGTATCGCCGGCGCACGCCCGACGAGATCGGCGTCAGCATCCATGGCGGGCTCGTGCTCGAGCTCACGTGGACGATCATCCCGGCGCTGATTACCGTCGTGCTCTTCGTCTGGGGCTCCAGCGTCTTCTTCGCCCAGCAGCGCCCGCCCGACGAGACGATCAACATCTACGTCGTCGGCAAGCAGTGGATGTGGAAGTTCCAGCACCTCGACGGCCAGCGCGAGATCAACGAGCTGCACGTGCCAGTCGGACGCGCCGTGAAGCTGATCATGACGTCCGAGGATGTCATCCACGATCTCTTCGTGCCGGCGTTTCGTGTGAAGGCCGACGTGCTGCCTGGGCGTTACACCAGCATCTGGTTTCAGGCCACCAAGCCGGGGCACTACCACCTGTTCTGCGCCGAGTATTGCGGCACGCGCCATTCGGGAATGACCGGCGAGGTCGTCGTGATGGATCCGGCCGCGTATCAGACGTGGCTGAGCGGCGGCGCAGCCGAGGGATCGCTGGCGTCGGCCGGCGAAAAGCTCTTCGCCGATCTCGCGTGCAACACCTGCCACCGACCCGATTCGCAGGGGCGAGGGCCCGTGCTCGACGGGCTCTTCGGCCAGACGGTGACGATGCAAAACGGCGAGAACGTCGTGTTCGACGAAGCGTACATCCGTGAGTCGATCCTGAATCCGACCGCGAAAGTGGTCGCCGGGTTCCAGCCGATCATGCCGACGTTCCAGGGGCTGGTCAGCGAAGAGCAGCTGCTGCAGCTGATCGAGTATGTGAAGTCCCTCCGGGCGCAGACGGAAGTTCCGACCGCCCGGCCGGCGACTCCCGGCCCGGCCGCCGGCGAAAACACCCCGGTGAAGAAGTAATCATGCCCAGCACTCTTCTCTTACCGCCGCGCCATTATCTGAACGACGGGTACGGCATCAAGTCGTGGCTGCTCACGCGCGACCACAAGCGGATTGCGCTGCTGTACCTGGCCGCCATCACGTTCTTCTTCTTCGTGGGCGGCGCGTTCGCCGTGATGATCCGTCTGGAGCTGGTGACGCCGGTCGGCGATCTCGTGTCCGACGAGACGTACAACAAGCTCTTCACGATGCACGGCGTGATGATGGTGTTCTTCTTCCTCGTGCCGTCGATTCCCGCGACGCTCGGGAACTTCCTGATCCCGCTGATGATCGGCGCGAAGGATCTCGCGTTCCCGAAGCTGAACCTTCTCAGCTGGTACATCTACGTCCTGGGCGGACTCTTCACGCTCTACGCCCTGATCGCGGGCGGCGTGGACACCGGCTGGACGTTTTACACGCCGTTCAGCACCGTCTCGTCGACCACCAACGTCATTCCGACGGCGTTCGGAGTCTTCATCACCGGCTTCTCGTCGATCCTCACCGGCTTGAACTTCATCGTGACGATTCACCGCATGCGGGCGCCGGGGCTCACCTGGTTCCGCATGCCGCTGTTTCTCTGGTCGCTCTACGCCACCAGTCTGATCTTCGTGCTCGGGACGCCGGTGCTCGCCATCACGATGCTGCTCATCGCCGCCGAGCGGCTGTTTCACTTCGGCTTCTTCGATCCGGCGCTGGGCGGCGACCCGGTTCTCTTCCAGCATCTCTTCTGGTTCTACTCGCACCCGGCCGTCTACATCATGGTGCTGCCGGCCATGGGCGTGGTGAGCGAGATCGTCGCCGCCTACTGCCGGAAGCGCGTGTTCGGCTACGCCTTCGTGGCGTTCGCCAGCGTCGCGATCGCGGTGCTCGGCTTCCTCGTCTGGGGCCACCACCTGTTCGTCGCCGGCGAATCGCCGTACGCCGCGACGATTTTCTCCGCGCTCAGCTTCATGGTCGCGATCCCCTCCGCCGTCAAAGTCTTCAACTGGACGGCGACGATGTACAAGGGATCGATTTCATGGGACACGCCGATGCTCTACGCCATCGGCTTCATCGGCCTGTTCACGATCGGCGGCCTCACGGGCCTGTTCCTCGCCACGCTGCCGATCGACGTCCACGTGACCGACACCTACTTCGTCATCGCCCACTTCCACTACATCATGGTCGGCGGCGCGATCATGGGGTACATGGGCGGCCTCCACTACTGGTGGCCGAAGATCAGCGGCCGCCTGTACAACGAGTTCCTGGCGAAAATCAGCGCCGGCATCATCTTTCTCGGCTTCAACCTCACTTTCTTCCCGCAGTTCGTGCTCGGGTACCTCGGCATGCCGCGCCGCTATCACGCGTATCCGCCGGAATTCCAGGTGCTCAATGTCCTGTCGTCGGCCGGCGCGTCGATTCTCGGCGTCGGCTACCTGATTCCTCTGGGCTACCTGCTCTGGTCGCTGCGCTACGGCCGGATTGCAGGCTCGAATCCGATCGGCGCGGTCGGCCTCGAGTGGAACACGACGTCGCCGCCGCCCACGGAGAACTTCGCCGAGACCCCGATCGTGACGTGGGAGGCGTATCAATACGACGCGCCGCGGGAGCAACATGTCGTCTGAAGCCGTGCATCGCTACCCTTCCTCGCTCGCCCATCAATTCGACGATGCTGGGCAGCAGAAGGAGGCCGCCACGCTCGGGATGTGGGTGTTCCTCGTCACCGAGATGCTGTTTTTCGGGGGGCTCTTCGTCACCTATCTGGTCTACCGCAACTGGTATCCGGCCGCGTTCACGGCTGGCAGCCGCGAGCTGCTCGTGTGGGCCGGCACCACCAACACCTTCGTCCTCATCACCAGCAGTCTCACGATGGCGCTGGCGGTCCACGCCGCGCAGCTGGGCAACCGCCGCCTGCTGATGCTGCTCCTCGCCGTGACGATGGCGCTCGGCTGCGTCTTCCTCGGCATCAAGGCCTTCGAGTACTACACCGAGTTCCTCGAGCATCACGTCCCCGGCATGGGCTTTCAGTTCGAGGCGGAGCACATCCAGCACGCGCAGCTCTTTTTCTCGCTCTACTTCATGATGACGGGCCTCCACGCCATTCACATGATCATCGGCCTCGGCATCATGAGCGTGATGTTCTGGTGGTCGTACCGCGGCGTGATCACACCGGAGTACACCAACCCGATCGAGATCAGCGGCCTCTACTGGCACTTCGTGGACATCGTCTGGATCTTCCTGTTTCCGCTCCTGTACTTGATCGGACGCCACGTGCATGGCTGAGCACATACTCCCCAAGCGGACGTACTACACGATCTTCGCGATTCTGATGTTCTGCACGTATCTCACGTGGCAGGTCGCCTACTTCGATCTGGGTCCGTTCAACACGATCGCGGCCCTCGCCATCGCCGTATTCAAGGCGACGCTCGTCGTGCTGTTCTTCATGCATGTGCGCTACAGCAGCCGGCTCACCTGGGCCGTCGTGGTCGGCGGCGTGTTCTGGCTTGGCATCCTGCTGGCGCTCACGATGAGCGACTACCTCTCGCGCGGCTGGATCCCCCAGCACTGACGCGTCGCGCGTCCCGCTCGGCTGAAGCCTTCGCGCTACAGGGACCTTCCCGACGCGCTCCGTCGGAAGCCTTCGCGCTAGGGATCTGCCTTTCCGGATGGTATCGCGCGAAGGCTCAGCCGAGCGGCGGCCGCGGCGTCAGCAGCGCGTCGAGCTCCGCGCGGGTCGGCACGCCATTCAGCGCCCCGAGCCTCGTGCAGCTGACGGCCGCGGCCGCGTTCGCGATGCGAAGCGCCTGATCGATCGGCTGGCCTTGAATCAGCGCGTAGATCAAGCCGCCGCGGAACACATCGCCGGCACCGGTGCTGTCGATGGCGTGCACGTCGAAGGCCGGCTGACGCTGGAACGCGCCGCCGTCCAGCGCGGCCGCCCCGCTCGCGCCGAGCGTCACGCAGAGCACAGCGTCGCAGGTCCGGCGCAAGTGGCGAAGCGACGCCTCGAGATCCGCGATGCCGGTCAGCTGCGAGGGCACGTGCTCCGCGAAGATCGCGTGGGTGGCCAGGTCGATCAGTTCCCGCGTGCGCGGCGTGATCCGATCGATGTCGGTGGTGACGTAAGCGCCGGCGCGCCGGCCGATGCGGGCAGCGGCGATCGCCGCCTCCTCGTCCACATCGTCCACGTGCACGACACGCGCGGACGCCAGCGCCTCCGCAGGAAGCTCACGCGGGTCGAGGCGCAGGCGATCGTCGCGGTCCCATAAGACGATGCGCTCGCCCGTCGCCTGATCCACGAGAATCGCGGCCGACTGGTTCCCGGCGTCCCGGACGATCAGATCGCCGAGGTCCACGCCGCAATCGGCCAGGGCGCGGCGGATCCGGCTGCCATTCTCGTCGTTGCCGGAAGCACCGACATACTTGCTCCCCAAGCCGAGGCTGGCGCACGTACTGATCGTGGTTGCGGTCTGGCCGCCGCAGAGCGTCTGACGCGCGAGGACGCGCATCTTCGCGAGTGGACCGGCGATCTGCGGCAGGCCCGGCAGCAGATACACCGTGTCCACCGAGTTCACGCCGACGCCGACCACATCCCAACGCACGCGGCGCCCTTCAGTATTCGGCGAACGCGTCGTCCGGGTAGCAGTAGAGCCAGCGCTCGCCTGGCTCCGCGGACGTGATGACCGGGTGCTTCGCCGCGCGTGCGTGCTGGCTGGCGTGCTTGTTCGGCGACGAGTCGCAGCAGAGCGTCACCCCGCACGACTGGCACGTGCGCAGGTGCACCCACTGCGAGCCCGTCTTCATGCACTCTTCGCACACGTGCCGCTTGGCATGCTTCAACGTCGTGATGGCCTGAATGTGCGCGCACGCCGCTCCGTCACTCATGAGACACCCCTTTCGCCGTTCAGGTTGATTGTACGGTGTTCTGCGCCGAGGCTGACGCGTGTGTCGGCTCTGTAACAGGGATCGAGGAAAAGACGGAACCGGTCAGCGCGCCGGTGAAGCGAGGGCGATTTTCAGGAGGCGCCTGAGCTCGATGAACGGGTTCGGCGCATCGTCCACACGAATATCGACGATGCGCTCGACGGTGGAGGTGGAGTTCGGCGGCAGAGGGCGGACGACCAGGATGCCGCCCGACTGCATCCCGCGGACATCGCCGCCCTTGGACTGCCCCGCGTCGAGCGCGTCCATCAGCCGTTCGGCCATCGATCCGCTTCCATGCTCGTACGCATCGGCCATCGCTTGGACAACCGCTTCGCTTGCGAGGGTGTTTCCCTGCACTGAAAAATTGTGGCCGGTGGCGTGGCCGGCCCACGCGCCGAAATGGACCTTGTCGGCGGGATCGTGGTTGCGATCGATCACGTGCTTGCCCGTGTAGACGGCGGAGCGTCCCTTCGTGTCGATCACGGCAACTTGGCGGGTGTCGCGGCCGGGGTCTTCGTCCGTGATGCGCTTCACGACCTCGGCGGGGCTCAGCCCCTGTTCGAGCAGCGCGATGGCCTTCGGCCCGTACGTCCGGTTCGCGGCGGCCTGTGTCGCGACAGCGCCGACGCCAGGCTTGGCGAACGGGACGGCCGCACCGGCGGCGAAGGCGCGCGACTGCACGGCGACGCCGAGCTCGTTCGTCGCCGGATCGAACGCGATGATCGAGAACGTTGAAAACCAGGGATCGGGCGTCGATACGGCCGCGCCGGCCGGCGGCGACGCGTGCTGCGCCGCGCAGGGCAGCACGCCGATCGCCAGCGTCAGGACGAGCGCGGACGCGCGCGTCAGCAGGAGACGCACTTGTGGTTGTTCTTCGCGCCGAGACCCTCGAGCAGCTTGATGGTGTCCGGATAGGGCTGGGTGCGCTGCACCGGTCCGTTCGCCATGTCCACCGTCGTGCGTCCGCCGCGATTGACCGCCTTCGGATCGCCCCCCTTCGAGACGAGGTACTTGATCATCTCGTTGTCGCCGCGCGACGCGGCGTTGTGGATGGCGGTGTTGCCGTCGGAATCGCGGGCGTTCACGTCGACGCCGACTTCCTCCACGAGGAACTTGACGGCGGCGAGCATGCCGGTCGGGGCGAAGCGGTGCGCGTTGCCCGCGAAGCCTTCGGCGTACCCGGCGCCTGCCGCTGCGAGCAGCGGTGGAATGCCCGGGCCGCCGACCGGCACTGGCGGCAGCGCCGACACGTCCTTCAGATCGGCCTCGCGATCGACCTCGACGCCGCGGACGCGTCCGGCCGGCTTCGCCGTCGCGATGTTCGGATCGGCGCCGTACTGCATGAGGAGCTTCATCGCGGCGATGTCGCTCGCGTAGGCTGCGCGCCAGAACGCCGTCGCTCCGGTCTCGTCCACGCGCAGCAGATCGAAGTTGTACTGCGTGAACCAGATCTTGCGCTTGAGCCGTGCGTTCGGATTCGCGCCTTTGTCGAGGAGCTCTTTCATGAGGTCGAGATAAACCGTGTGCTGCTCCAGCTGCGCGCGCGGCTGCGGGTAGAACGACTTCGGGGCCCACTCGATGTTCAGCACGGCAAAGAGGGGCGTCATGCCCGCATCCGTGTCGAGGGTGGGATTGGCGCCGTGCTCCAGCAGATATTTGGCGATGTCGAGTTGACCGTTGATCGCCGAGATGACGAGCGGGGTCGTGTGATCCGCGCTGGCCTGGTTCACGTCGGCGCCGGCGTCCACGAGCGCCTGCACGGTGTGCGCGGACCCCTGGCGCGCAGCGATATGGAGCGCCGTGAGTCCGCCCTGCCTGCCGACCAGCTCTTCGTAGGTGTAGCCGCGCGTGACGCCGGCGACGCCCCCGCCGCGGGCACCGAAAGCTGCCGGCGGTGGCGGCGGGGCTTTCTCGCCCTTGGCCTCGGCGGCAGCGGCCGCTTTGGCCTGCTCCGCCTTTCGCAGGTCGTCCTGCAGGCGCACTTCGGGAGATGTCGAGTTGGTGAAGTCGGTGACCGTCGTCGCCAGCTCGGGACGCGCGCCGCCCTTCAGCAGCAACGCCGCCACGTCGGACCGGTCGTCCGTGGCGGCGAACATCAGCGCGGTCTCGTGGCTGCTCGATTCCACCGCGTTCGGATCGGCGCCGTGATCGAGCAGCGCCTTGACGGCGGCCACACTGCCGGCGCTCGCCGCCAGCATCAGCGATGTCGCGCCGGTCGTCGTCGGCGCGCCCACGTGGGCGCCCGCGGCGAGGAGGAGCTCGATGACCGGTGCCGACCCCGCCTGTGCGGCGAGGTGCAGCGGCTCGTAGCCGCCGAGCCTGGTCGTCCTGTTGATGTCGGCGCCAGCGTGCAGCAGCGCGCCCACGAGATCCGCGTCGGCCTGCGACGCGGCCCAGTGCAGCGCCGTCATGCCGTCGCCCTGCGCGGCGTTGACGTCGCCGTGCTCCGCCAGCAGCGCCCGCACGCTGGCCGCGTCGTGCCGCATCGCGGCGTCAGCGATCGACGCGGCGGGTGCCGCGGCGCCCAGCATGGCGGACAGACCGACCGCGGTGACCGCGGCGCCAAGAAATAGATGTGCACGCGTCATTCGTGGCTCCTTGTCGGGCTCACTGCACTACCCTCTCGCCACCGTCGCCGACGGTGCGGAGTTGATGTCGAGCTTGCCGGTCGCGTCGCCGAAGGTTTCGACCTCGGCCCCGAGCGTCTGCAGCACCGAGAGCATCGCGTTGGCCATCGGCGTCCCGTCCGGTGCGGTGATGTGCAGGTTGCCCTTCACGCGTCCCGCGGCGTGGCCGGCGAGGAACAGCGGGCACCGCTTGTGGTTGTGCACGTTCGGGTTGCCCATCGGCGACCCGTACAGAAGCAGCGAGTGATCCAGCAGGTTGCCGTCGCCATCGGGCGTGTTCTTCAGCTTCTCGAGGAAATAAGGCACCAGGCTGACGTGGTATTTGTTGATCTTCGCAAGGTCGAGGATGCGCTCCTCGCGATCGTTGTGGTGCGACGCAATGTGGAAGCCCGTGTTGACGCCGGTTTCCGGATACACGCGATTGGACACGTCCCGGCTCAGTTTGAACGCGAAGACCCGCGTCACGTCGGCCGCGAACGCCACCGCCTGCAGATCGAACATCAGCTTCACGTGCTCGTCGTAGGAGTCGGGGACGCCGATCGGCGCCGCCGGCAGCTCCCGCGTCTCGCCGCTGGCGTTGTGCGCTTCCACCTTCTGGATGCGCCGCTCGATTTCGCGCACGTCGGTGAGGTAGTCGTTCAAGCGGGCTTTGTCGGCTGGGCCGAGTCCCGTCTGCAGCCGCTTCACCGAATCGCCGATCCAGTCGAGGATGCTCTGATCCTTGCGCCGCCGGATCGCCCGCGCTTCAGGCGTCGCACCGACCCCGAACAGCTGATCGAACACCGCGCGCGGATCGCGAATCATCGGCAGCGGATCGCTCGGTGACGACCAGCTGATCGAATCGGTGTACGCGCATGAATAGCCGTAGAAGCAGCCGCCGGCCTGGTCGACGTTCTCGATGCACAGCTGCATGGACGGAATCGCCGTGTCCTGGCCGAACTGCTTCGCGTAAATCTGATCGAGCGACACGCCCACGTGCAGGTCCGACCCCTGCGTCTGGTGAGGATGCGACTGTGTGAGGAACACGGCCGCCGACCGGAAGTGGTCTCCCCCGATTTCGGGCGGCGTCAACGCCTCGGCGTTCCGCACGTCGGTGTTGCTGATGATCGTGAGGTAGTCGCGGTAGGGCTCGAGCGAGACCAGGCTGGTCGGCGCCAGGTCGAACGCCGACCCGTCTTCGGCCGGCGACCACAAGTGCTTCTTCGCGCCGATCGTCGTGCTGCCCGCGGCGCCGTGGACCATCTCCATCGCCACGAACCGCATTTTGGCGGCGCTCGCGTTGGGCGCCTCGCGCGCCCACGCCGTCCCGGCCGGTACCATCGCGTCGAGCAGGGGTAGCGCGACGGTGACGCCGAGGCCCTTGAGCACCGCACGCCGGGGAAGATGCTTCCTGGTGATGTACATCGCGTTATTTCTCCATCGCCGTCGTCTCGACAGCGCTGACCTTCATCGTCTGGAACGCCGCGCTCCGGACGATTCCCGAGATGAACGACGAGAACTTGTAGCCGTGGCGCGACGCGTCGCGGACGATGGCGCGAACGGTGGGCATGTCGTAGTACTCGACGCGGCGGCCCAGCGCATAGGTCATCAGGTTCTGGGTGAATGTCTGCAGGAACACGTCCTTGTGTTTGAGCAGGCCGGCGCGCAGCCCCGCCGGACCATCGAGCGGCGTGCCGTCGTACATCACGCCTGAGGAGTCCACCGGCATCTCGTTGTCCTTGATGCGGTACTTGCCGGTCGGGTCGAAATTCTCGAGCGCGAGGCCGAGCGGATCGATCACGCGATGACACGACGCGCACGCCGGGTTCTTCCGGTGCTCCTCCATGCGCTCGCGCGTCGATCGACGGTGGCCGTCGGCAGCCGCACCGGCCGTCTCGTCGAGGTTCTGGTTCACGCCAGGCGGCGGCGGTGGCGGCGGCGATCCGAGCAGGACTTCCATGATCCACTTGCCGCGCATCACCGGCGAGGTGCGATCGGCGACCGACGTGAGCACGAGGATGCTGCCCTTGCCGAGCAGGCCGCGGCGCGCGTCGGGCACCGTCACGCGCCGGAACTCGGGGCCGGTGACGTTCGGGATGCCATAGTGCCTGGCGATCCGCTCGTTCACGTAGCTGTGATCGGCCGTCAGCAATTCGAGCACGCTGCGGTCCTCGCGCACGAGGCTGCCGAAGAAGAGCTCCGTTTCGCGCTTGAAGTCCTCGCCGAGCGTCTGGTCGTAGTAGGGATACAGCAGCGCGTCGGGCAGCATGTTGTCGACATCGTTCAGCCGCAGCCACTGCGCCGCGAACCGGGTCGAGAGCGCGTCCGCCTGCGGCGCGCCGATCATGCGCTGCACCTGCGCGTCCAGGACGCCGGGCGCGCTCAGCTTGTTCTGCGCGGCGAGATTCAGCAGCGTCTGGTCGGGGGCGGCCGCCCAGAGGAAGTACGACAGGCGCGACGCCAGCTCGATATCAGAGATGCGCACGGGCGCGCCTTCGCGGTGCGCCACCGCCGGCTCGAGCCGGAACAGGAACTGCGGACTCGCCAGAATCGCTTCGAGTGCGGAGGCGATGCCGCCTTCGAAGTCGCGCTCCTTGCGGCCCTCCTGGTAGAAGTGCATCAGCCCTTCGAAATCGTCGGCGCCCACGGGACGCCGGAACGCCTGCGACGAGACGCGCTTGAGAATCTGCGCCGCGCACGCCGATTCCTGCGCGGGCGACGCCGGCCGGCACGAGAAAATCTTCCGGCGGCTCGCCGTTTCCGACACACCGGTGACACGCTGCGGCCCGATGATGGTGAGGTCCTTGAGGTGCGGTAGCGTCGTGATGCCGTAGGCGACGCCGATCTGCGTATCGGCAAGCGTGCGCTCGATCGGCGCGATGAGATCGTTCACCGTGCCTTCGAAGTGCTGCAGGAACGCCGCCGTGACACGATGCTCGCCGGCCGTGATGTGCACGGCCGGCGTCTTCAGCGTCAGCGAGTCGGTGAGATCCGCCATCTTCGGATCGATCGGCATGAGCGCCGCGCGCGCGCCGTCGACCGATACTTCGAGCTGCTCGCCTTCGGTGGGCGCCCCGAAGAGGAAGCCGCACGCGTTGCCGTGGAGATCCATGCGGAACGCGTAGTCGCCGTCGGCGGGAAAGATGTGCATCACCGAAATCCCGCCACGCGTGCCGAGCGGCGCGCCGTCCACGCGCTCCAGCTGCGAGGCGGTCTTCGGCACGCGATAGTGCGCCTCGGTCGTCTGCGCGTCGCGGTCGCCCACCGCGAGCGACGTCACCTTGCTGGCCGCACGCAGGTAGCCTTCCATCAGCGCCGGCGAGAACGCCTGGGAATCGGCGACATTGTCGAAGCCGTTGCTGATCGAGTCGGGCGGCAGAAACGCCGTGACATCGATGTCCAGCGCGAACATGTCCTTGATGGCGCGCGCGTACTCAGCGCGATTGAGCCGTTGGAATGGCCGCCAACCCGGATTCGGATCGAGCGCCGCAGCGGCGTCGATCTTCGTCTCGAGCGCTTCGGCAAACGCCTGCTCCGCGGCGGTGTCGGGGCGCTCCTTCACGGCCGGCGGCGGCATCATGCCCGCGCGCAGCTTGCGGATCATTTTCTCGGCGATCGGGGCCATCTGATCGGCGTGCGCCGCATCGAAATGTTCGAGCGTCAGCCCGCCGGTCTTGCCTTCATCGTCATGACAGCTGGTGCAGTAGTACGAGACCAGCTTGTTCTGGTCGTCGACGGACATCGCCGCCGGAGCGGGGGCTGTGTGAGACGCGGCGAGTCGGGGAACTTCGGGCTTCGTCTGGGTTTGGCGAGCGGTTCGGCTGTCGGCCGAGAGCCCAAGGCCCATCGTCATGACGGCCGCGGCCAGAAACACGAAGGAGATCTTAGGCATGCGTTGTCCTGCCCCCATGGGCGCACGGCGCCTCGGGGCGCAATGCGCTCAGTATAGGGTGAATTCCGTTCTCGGACGCCGGTGCACATGCACTTTAAAGTCACAGGTTGTCACGGCTTGTATCGGTCGATCGGCGGCTAATCGAAGTCCGAATCCGCGGTTATCACGCAAGTTTACGTTCAAATTCTTGGATACAGAGCGCTAGCAGTCGTCAGAGGACGAGAAAGTCTGTCTGGAAAATCCGATCGCGTATATGCTCTGCGCAATCTCTGCGGAAGCGGTCGTTTCTAACTCATTGCCAGCGGGTGATTGTGAGGAGGGGTATGAAGCTTTTGTATCGGCTTTTTGTTGCCGCGATGTGCCTGTGTGCGGCGCCGAGTCTGTGGGCGCAGGGGCAGACGGGTTCGATCACGGGCATTGCGGCGGACACGAGCGGCGCCGTGCTGCCGGGCGTCACGGTGACGGTAACGGGCGATAAACTCATCGGTGGCGCGCAGGTCCAGACCACTGATGCCAGCGGCGCGTATCGGTTCGACCGCCTGCCGCCGGGCAGCTATCGCGTGAAATTCGAGCTGCAGGGCTTCAAGACGATCGACCGCGCGGATATCAAGATAGACGCGGGATTCATCGCCACGGTTGGCGTGAAGCTCGAGGTCGGAAGCGTCAGCGAGACGATCACGGTCACGGGTCAGTCGCCGACGGTCGACACCAAGTCGAATCTCCAGCAGACGGTGATGAACCAGGAAATTCTCGAAGGCATCCCGTCAGGTCGCGACCCCTGGTCGATCGCGAAGATCATCCCCGGCGTGGCAGTGTCGACGTATGACGTCGGCGGCACGCAATCGATGCAGCAGAGCTCGCTCTCCTCGCACGGCTCCAGCACGAACGA
>DATATJ010000229.1:0-1892 GCA_036268855.1 Vicinamibacterales bacterium | reverse complement strand
CTAGAGGCTAGAGTAGAAAGCGAGGGGGCAGCGGGCGTTGGGCCTGCTGCCCTTTTCGCTTTTTGACCTTCAACGCCAAGCCCCTCCCCAGCCCCAGCCCCGAGCCTCCAGCCCCTAGCCTCGAGCCGCCGTCCCTTGACGCCAACGCCCGCCTCAGTTACAACTCGTACGGTCCCCATGAGCAAAACTGCGGCTCGCCTGGCACTGATTTGCGCGCTGGTGGGGCTCGGTGCCTCCATCGCCGCCGCCTACGTCCACTACCGTCTGCTGTACGACCCACGCTATCTGAGCTTCTGCGACGTCAACTCGACGATCAGTTGCACACAGGTCTATTTGAGCCGGTTCAGTACCGTGCACGGCATTCCGGTCGCGATCTTCGGGGCGCTCTGGTTCGTGATAGCCGGTCTGCTGGTGGTGAGCGCGATGACCGCGCGTCAGACCGTCCGCGACAGCGTGCCGGGCTATCTGTTCGTTCTCTCCACCCTCGCGCTGTCCGTCATTCTGTATCTGGGTTATGCGTCCTTCGTCCTCCTCAAGGCCGTGTGCCTGCTGTGTCTGACCACGTACGCCGCGGTGATCGGACTCTTCCTCGTGTCCGGCGCGGCCACCAAATATCCCATGACCACCTTGCCACGCCGAGCCTTGAACGATCTGCGCGTGTTCGCTGGCAGTCCGCTCGCGATCGCGGTCGCTGTCGTGTTCTTCGCCGGCGCGGGCACGACGCTCGCGTTCTTCCCTCGCGAGGCCGTCTCCGCGTCGTCGTCGGGCGCGGCCGTCGCCGCGCAGCAGCCCACCTCGGATCAGCAGTCGGAGTTCGAGCGCTGGTTCGCGTCGCAGCCGCGCGTTCCGCTGGTCGTGCCCACGGAGGGCGCGAAGGTCCTGATCGTCAAGTTCAACGATTTCCAGTGTCCGCCGTGCCGGCAGTCGCACCTGGCGTACATGCCGATTATCAAGAAGTATGCGGCGGAGCAGCCGGGCGCGGTGCGCTACGTGCTGAAGGACTACCCGCTGTCGTCCGAGTGCAACGCGAACGTGATCGGCGGCGGCCCGCATCCGTCGGCGTGCGAGGCGGCCGCTGCTGTCCGCCTCGCGAAGATGCACAACCGCGAAGAACAGATGATCGACTGGCTCTTCGCCAATCAGCCGCAGCTCACGCCGCCGACCGTCCGTGAAGAGGCGCACGACGTCGGACAAGTGCCCGATTTCGACGCGAAGTACGCGTCCACGCTGGAACTGGTAAAGGGCGACATCGCGCTCGGCCATCAGCTCGGCGTGAAGTCCACGCCGACGTTTTTCATCAACGGCGTGAAGATCGAGGGCGCGCTGCCGCCGCAGTACTTCGAGCAGGCGATCGCGTACGAGTTGGCACACGCAAAATAGGCGCGTGCTCCTTCGTGACCTTCGTGTTCTCCGTGAATTCGTGAGAAAGAGCAGCACCCCAGCGACATAGTCTGAATGATGTCTGCGCTGGCAACACGTGATCTGACCAAAGACTACGCCGTCGGCTTCTGGCGGAAGCGTCCCTATCGGGCGCTCGACCACTTGTCGATCGAGGTGAACGCCGGCGAGGTGTTCGGCTTCCTCGGTCCCAATGGCGCCGGGAAGACGACCACGCTGAAGCTGCTGATGCAGCTGGTCTATCCCACGTCGGGCCATGCCGAAATGCTCGGCCGGCCGGTTGGCGATCTCGCCGTCAAACGCCGCATCGGCTACCTGCCGGAGAACCCGTACTTCTACGACCATCTCACCGCTGAAGAGCTCCTGGTCTACTTTGCGGCGCTCTTCGGCTATGCGCCCGCCGAGCGCCGCGCGCGCGCGTCGCGGCTGCTCGACGAAGTGGGCATCGGCGCGGAGCGGCGGCTGCAGCTGCGCAAGTTTTCCAAGGGCATGCT
>DATATJ010000228.1:0-4992 GCA_036268855.1 Vicinamibacterales bacterium | reverse complement strand
TGCGGTGCAGGAAGGCTGGATTCGACTCGGCCGGAGCGATGTGCGCGGCGTCGAGAACCTGCGCGCCTGGCTCACGACCGTCGTCGCCCGCGTGTGCCTCGACATGTTGCGGACTCGGACCTCGCGCCGGGAGGATTCCTTCGACGAGCAGGCCGAGTATGCCGTGCATGTCCCCGATCCCGTGATCACGCGGGCCGATGCGAACCCGGAGTCCGACGCGATGATCGCCGACTCGGTCGGGCTCGCGCTGCTCGTGGTGCTCGAGACCCTCGAGCCGGCGGAGCGGCTCGCCTTCGTACTGCACGACGTGTTCGGCATGACGTTCGACGAGATCGGGCCCATCGTGGATCGCACGCCCGTTGCGGCGCGCCAGCTCGCGAGCCGCGCGAGGCGCCGCGTCCAGAACGCCCCGAACGCCGACCACGACGTGCGGGAGCAGCGGCGCGTCCTCGACGCGTTCATGGCCGCCGTCCGCGACGGCGACTTCGAACGCCTGATGACCATTCTCGATCCAGATATCGTGTTGCGGGCCGATGGCGGTGCGCTCGCGCGCGCATCACGCGTCGTGCGAGGGGCTCACAACGTCGCCGCACAGGCCGCGACATTCTCGAAGCTCGGCCTGTCTACGCAACTTGTCCGCGTCAACGGGCAGCTCGGGTTCGTGTCGCGCCGCGCCGACGGCCGGCTGTTTTCCGTCGCCGGCATCGCGATTGCCGGCGGGAAGATCGTCGAGATCGACATCCTCGCCGATCCGGAGCGTCTCAGCCGGCTTGATGTGTCGGCGCTCGACGGCTGATCGCCCGGCGGTCAGCCAGCCGCTACCACGTGTTTTCATGACGGCCCGAGTTGCCTTATGGAGGGCCGGTCACGAGCCGCTGACGTATACCGGGAGTCCTTCCATGCGCTCCGCGCGGAACATCGTCAGCTCCCACGTGTTGGTCCCCTCGTCGTGGCGAACGAGATAGGTGTCGCCGTCTTCGCCTCTCAGCTTGAAATACCGGTAGTCGGGCGCCAGCCACGCATCCACAACCTCTGAGACGATGACGCGGCGGTTTCCAAGAATCAGGGTACGCGGCGTCTGTTCGCCGCGGTGGCCGCAGTAGCACTCGACGCCGATGCTGAGGAGCCGCGGTTCAGGCATCATCGAGCCGGTGAGGCAATGGTAATTGCCCGGACACTCACGCCTTGCCGCGGTCCGACCCGGCCTGAGATGCCGCCGCCGCGCCGGAGGACGAATTGGCGAGCGGATCGGCCAGGAACTTGCCGACGATCTGCGGCACCTCCGGCGAGCTGATGAAGTTGTAGTGGCTGTAGCCCGGCACGACCGCCAGCCGCGACGTCGACAGCTGCGGATTCACCCAGCCTGGTTCCTTCGCGCCGCCGCCCACGAGCGCGAAGAACTCCGCGATGTGCTGCTGCGAGATAGAGTCGTTGTCGGCGAACACCAGCAGCACCGGCATCGGCAGCTTCGCGATGCCGGCGGACCAGTCGTAGTCCTCGCTCAGCATCTTCCCCATCTTGTCGAGGAACTGCGGAAAGCGCTGCGGCTCGGGCCACTGCTTCGAGAGCTTGCCTGTCGGCGTCTGCATCATGTGTCCGGCCATCGACGCGCCGACATGGCTCATGCCGTCGCGCGCCTCCGGATACCAGCCGGACTTGCGATGCGGCGAGGAGATCACCACCAGCCGCCGCACCTTGTTTGGATGCTGGAGCGCCGCGCGGATCGCGGCGGCGCCGCCGAGCGACTGGCCGACGAGATCGGCCTTCGGAATCTTCAGATGGTCCAGCAGCGCCGCGAGGTCGTCGCCCATCGCCGCGAAGCTCATCGGCCGGTCGGTGTCCGCGGTGCGGCCGTGGCCCTGCATCTCGACCGCGATCACCTGCCGCGTCGCCGCCAGCGGCTGCGCCCATCCCTGCATCTCGCCGATCGTCATCAGGCCACCATGGATCAGCACCAGCGGTTCGCCCTGGCCGTAGATCTCGTGATAGAGCTTGATGCCGTTCACATTGGCATACCCGCTGCTCGTTGCATTCATGTGTGTCTCTCCTGTCTCGCCTGGGTCGAGCTGAGGGCGCGATTCGTTTGAACCATGTCACGTTCTACTCCGTGAGGAATTCTGTCGCGTGACGAGAGTGAACGAGCCGAGGCATCTGAAAGCAAGCCATATCAAGCCGTGGCGAGACGCGACGGACGCTGAACGGCTTGACGGCGTTAACGGACTGCTGCTCTACCACCGCACCGGTGTTCAAGCATTCGCTCCTTGACGGCTAGCTGTAGCCTCGTGACGCTCCCGGCACCGGCCAGGGCGTGGCTTGCCGCGTCTGAACGCGGCCCACCGTGATCGCGGACCGCGGGGTCAACGCTTTCTCCGTTGCTCCCGGCGTCGCGTCAGTCACGAATAGCTGGCTCGACGGTTCACGATCGGGATCCGGATGGCGGTGGCTCATGAACGCGAGACGCGCGCCATCAGGCGACCACGTCGGCGATGCTTCGTCGGCCGTGCCGCTCGTCAACCGATCGAGCCGCTTCGTCGCGATGTCGAAGAGATCGATGTACGTGTGCCGGCCGGAGAGCAGATAGCCCTGCACGTCCTGCTTGTACTTGTAGCGATCGATGACGATCGGCTTCGGTGTCTTGGGCGCGGAGTGTCCTGCGGCCGGCGCGGCGCCTTCGGGCGCAACGGGCGCATCCGGATCGAGATCGCCAATCGTGAGCGCGAGCCTCTTCGAGTCGGGCGACCACTCGTAACCCTGCAGCCGCCCGTCGATCTCGGTCAACTGAACGGCCTCGCCGCCGCGCCGATCGAGCAGCCAGACCTGGTTGCCCTTCGCCGTGCCCGGGCGCGACGAGGTGAACGACAGATATTTCCCGTCAGGGCTGAAGCGCGGCGCTGCCTCGCTGTCAGCGCTGAACGTGATCTGCCGTTCGTTCCGGCCGTCGATGCCGACGGTCCAGACGTGTCCGCGGCCGGCCCTGTCTTCCTCGATGTCGATCTGCGACACGACGAAGGCGACGGTCTTGCCGTCGGGCGCGCATTGCGGATCGCCCACGTCCCTGATCTTGCCGAGGTCGTCGAGCGACAAGGGACGCTTGCCGCCCTGCGCAGACGCGATGCCGGCCGACGCGATCACGACGACCAACCCGCTCAGCATTCGTTTCATCAGCAGCACCCTCACTCAAGTCAGCTCGCTCTGCGCGACGATCGGATCGATTCCCCGAACCGGAAGATGCTTGCCAATTGCGGGCACACGCGTTAGCGCGCCCGGGCGGTCCCGAGCCGTCGAGGGCGCTGTCTCTCGTCCGGCGTGGCCGTCACCCGATTCATCAACGCGGCCGCGTCGGAGAGGACGGTCAACTCCTCGGCGTTCAAGGCGCTGAGCGCGCCCGCAAGGGCGTGCACGCGGCGACGTCTCCCCTCCTGAAGAATTTTCTTTCCCTTTGCTGTCGCTGACAGCCACACCACCCGCCGATCCTCGGTGTCGTCTTTACGGCTGATGAGCCCATCGGCTTCAAGCGCCGCCACAAGTCGAGTCATGGTGGGTGCCGTCACCTGCTCCGCGGAGGCGAGGCGGCCCAACGTTACCGGACCGGCGAACACGACGACCGACAGTGCGGAGAGCCGAGCCGGGGACAGCCCACTGTTCTCGTCCTGCCCGCGAACGAGCCGGAGCAGATGGATCGCCGCCGAATGGAGTCGGTCGGCGATCTCGAGACGATCGGCCGAGACCTTCGTCGAAGTCATCGGCGGATTGTACCGTGAACTCGAGGTCGACTTGACATCGTATATTTGGCTATGCTAATTATTTCGTTAGGCTAACTAACTACATGCGACGCCGACGTTGCTGAACGCCGCCTGGGATTGGGGTGACGGAGACTTCGAGACCGCCATCGGCGCGGCTGGACACATGGGCCGGCGGGACATCGCGGAGTTCCTCTCGGCACGAAGGGCTCGCATGGACCTGTACGTCGCGGCGATGCCGGGGCGACTGGATCTGGTCAAAGGGCAGCTGGAGGCGTACCCGGAGTCGTTAAATGGACGCGGTCCGCACGGGTTGACACTGCTCCACCATACCAGGCAAGGCGGTGTCGCCGCGGCATCCGTCGTCACGTACCTTCAGTCGCTCAGCGAGATGTGAAGGGCGACCGACTCGTGTTCTGAACGGAAGGAGAAAGGGTCTCGCGATGCAATCACCATTCTTGACACTCGCCGGATGGTTCATCTCGCTCGCCGTCAGCGTACCCGCGATGGCTCAACCCACCACACAACAGAAGGAACTTGCCATGTCTCAGGAACGGGTGTCACAACTGCTCGCCGCCATCCGAGACGGTGATGGCTCGACAGTGGATCAATTGCTGACCGCCGACGCCACGCTGGTACGCGCCACCGCACCCAACGGAGCGTCGGCAGTGCTATGGGCCGCCTACACCGGCCACCCTGAACTTGCACCCGTCCTTGTCGGGCACGGCGCTCAACTGAACATTTGGGAAGCGGCGGCGCTCGGTGACCTGACGCGAATGCGGCTGATTGTGGCCGCTGACGCGCGCAGTGTGACCAGCGTGGCCCCGGACGGTTTCTTCGCGTTAGGCCTGGCAGCATTCTTCTCCCACACCGAAATGGTCACGTGGCTCTTGGATCACGGCGCCGACGTCAATCAGAGTGCCAGCAACGCACAGCGAGTGACCGCGCTCCACGGCGCGGTCGCGCGTGGTAATGGGCCGCTCGCGTCGCTGCTCCTCGAGCGCGGCGCCAACCCTAACGTCCGTCAAGAGGCAGGGCTGGCGCCGCTGCACGAAGCCGCGGCGAACGGAAATGTCGAACTGGTTCGACTGCTGATCGACCACGGCGCGCAGGTGGACATCAGGACAGATGCGGGCAAGACGCCGGCGGATTTCGCGCAGGAGCGAGGACACCCGGAACTGGCGGATTGGTTGAAGGGGCACCCATCGCGGAAGTAGCAGGCGCGGACCGGAAGGAAATGGAACCACGGATC
>DATATJ010000227.1:0-9284 GCA_036268855.1 Vicinamibacterales bacterium | reverse complement strand
ATCGCGTCGAGCAGGGAGGTGCCGAGCCCCTCGGTCACCGAGCTCATCGCGAAGAGGTCGAAGCTCTTGATGCAGCCGAGGACGTCGGTCCGGAATCCGGGGAGCAACACGTGCTTCTCGAGATGGTAGTCGCGCACCTGCCGTTCGAGAGGCTCGCGCAGCTCGCCCTCGCCGAGGACCACGAACCGCACGTCGGGCATGTCCTGGACGACCAGATGCGCTGCCTCGATCAGATGACGCTGGCCTTTGTGCGGCACCAGCGCGGCGACGTTGCCGACGACCGGAGAGCCGTGCGGCAGCCAGAATGCCGCGTGCAGGTCTACTGGCGCCGCCGCGTCCACATGGGACAGGTCGATACCCTCGTGCACGGTCGTCGTCCGCTCGGGCGGCACGCCATCGGCGACGAGCATCTGCCGGATCGCTTCCGACGCGGCGACGAAGCAGTCTACCTGCCTGTATTTCCAACGCGAGAACGAGTTGCCTTTCAGGTGAAAGTCCACCCGGCGCGACGCGACCAGCGGCGGCGCGGCTCCGGCGCTTCTTAACCCGGCGCCCAGCGACAGCGCCAGCGCGGCCATCGCGACGCCGTGCGGATCGTGGGCATGGAGGACATCCGGGCACAGCCGCTTGATCACGCGCGCGAGCCGCCAGGCGGCGGTCAGATCCATTTCGGTGCGCGGCACCAGCGGGATCAGGTCGAGCCCTTCGGCTGCGCGGCGGCGCAGCTCGCCATTGGGATGCGCCACGAGCGCGGCGTGCTGGCCCATTGCGCGCAGCCCGTTCACCGTGATCAACACCTGGTTCTGCCCACCGCGCCAGGTGTGCGCCGTGTCTATGTGCAGGGAAAACATGAGCGACCGGCGGTGAAGCACGAACGCGCGAGGCTGACGAAAAACGCCATCACTCCACCTTCGTACTGGTTGTGCTCTTCGTGCCTTCGTGGTTTGCAGACGCGGCGATTTGCAGTTCCCGCAGCTTGGCGAACTTCAGGAACACGTAATAGGAGTTCAGCGCCGAGATGATCAAGCCGGGCACGCCGTCGCGAATACCGCCGTGCGCGAGGTAGTTCCGCAGGAACGCCAGAGGCGGATGGCCGGCGATTTCGAGAAACCCGGCACGGCGACCGCTCTCGTGCATCTGGCGCGCTGCGTACGTCGTGTAGCGATCGATCGTCTCCAGGTGGTCCGCGATGTCGCGATACGCGAAGTGCTGGAGTTCTTCCGCCAGGCGTCCGACGCTCCCGCGCGCGGCGACCGACTCGTGCACGTATCGACCCGTCCACTCCGCAGACCGTCGATCGTACAGCCGCAGTTGATAGTCCGGATACCAGTCGGTCGTTCGCACCCAGCGCCCCAGATGCCACGTGACGCGCGGGATGCGGTAACCGACGTGCCGCGGTGCCGTCGCCAGCAGCGTCCGGATTTCCTCCGCGAGCGCCGGCGTGACGCGCTCGTCCGCATCGAGCGACAGAATCCAGTCGTGGCTCGCCATCGCCGCGGCGTCGTTCTTCTGCGCGATATAGCCCGGCCAGTCGCGCACGACGACGCGGTCGGTGTACCGCCGGGCGATCGCCACGGTCCCGTCCGTGCTGTGCGAATCGATGACGATGCGCTCGTCGGCCCAGGCGACCGACGCCAGCGCGGCGCCGATGTCGGCCGCTTCGTTTTTCGCGATGATCGTGACCGACAGCTTCGGCACCGGGCCGAGTGTACCGTGAGGAAGGCAGAAGGCAGAAGGTAGAAGGTAGAAGCAAAGACGGGAGGGCGGGTCCGGAAGGGCCGCCCTCCTGTCTCGTGACTAGCTGCCGCCCGTGCGCACGATGCCGCCGCTCTGGATCGCGCCGGCCCCGGCAGTGGTAATGCCGGAGGAACCGTTCAGCGGCACCTGCTGGACGGCCTGGAAGTCCACGAGCGACTTGTTGTACGCCGAGATCGCCTGGATTTCGGCCACGCGCGCGACGGCGAGGTCGCGCTGCGCCTGGAACACGAAGAAGGTGGACGACATCCCGGCGGCCAGTTTTTTCTGCTCGGCGTCGAGCTTCTTTTCCTGCAGCTCGCGTGACGCCGTCGCCGACTGCACGAGCTTTTCGTTGGTCGTCACGTTTCTTCCAGCGTCGCGCACCTGGAGGACCACCTGCATCTCGAGGTTTCGCATCTGCACCTGCGCCTGCTGGTACTGCAGCTTGGTGCGGGCGAGGTTGGCTTGCGCGGTGCTGGAGCCGAGCGGATAGGCGATCTGCACGCCGACCGTCCAGTTCGGGTACTGGCTCTGGAAGACGTCGCCGAGCACCGAACCGAAGCTGCGTGTTATCGCGCTGACCGGCGGCCCGGACGAATCGAACGGGTTCGGCTGGCTCACGCCGAGACCGCCCACGCCGGTGGTGATGTAGCTCACTTGCGCGTTGACGTCCGGCTTGATCTGATTGTTGAAGTACTTGATGTTCACGTCGCCCTGCTCGAGGCTGTTCTTGGCCGACCGCAGATCGGTGCGCTTGTCGAGCGCGTTCCGGACGGCGGCCGACACGTCGACCGTCTCGGGCGCGAACGGGGCCTGGTCGGTGGGCTCCAGCGTGACGTCCCAGAAGTTCGGCGCGGACGGATCCATGATGAGGGCGCGCAGCTTATCCTGCGCGGCGCGAATCTGCGCTTCAGCGACGATGACCCCCGACTCGTTGCTGGCGACTTCCGCCTGCGCCTGGACGATGTCGATCGGCGCCATCGTGCCGATTTCGACCCGCTTCTGGTTGTCCTTCAACGACTGTTGCGACAGCGCGAGCGACTCCTGCTGCGCCTTCAGGTTGTCGATCGCGTACGACAAATCCCAGTACGCGTTCCTGACGTTGCGTGCCGTGAGCGTCACCACCGTTTCGAGGTTGATGTCCGAGAGGTCCCGCGATTTCTTGCTCAAGGCCACCTGCTGGCGGATCGCATCCATCGAAAGGTTCCGGAGCAACGGCTGCGTGTACTGCAGATTCAGATTCGAGCTGACCTGCGGGCTGAAGGTGCTGAACACATTGGTGGACGTCAGCCGCGCATTGTTCCAGTTCGCCGAGTAGGCGCCGCCCCACGGCAGCGTCTGATTGAGCCCGACGCCACCGGTGAACTGCGTGTTGAGGATGCTCGTCGCCGTCGAGCTCCCGCCCGAGAGCAGGCTGGTCACCGCCTGCGTCTGGCTGTTTTCCGCGATGGTGGACGACACCGACGGCGCCCAGAACGACCGCGCCTGCGCGATGCCGAGATCCTGAATCTGCGGGTCGATCCGCTGAATCTGAATCCCGAGATTCTGCTCCAGCGCCAGCTTGACGGCGTCGTCGATCGACAGGCGCTGCACCGGGCCCGGCGCCGGCGCGGCGGTTTGCGCCGCCTGGGCAATCGCCTCGGTCAGCGTCGAATGTCCGGTCTGGCCGAAAGCGGACACTGAAAGAGAGGCTATCGCGATTGCGATCGCGGCAATTCGCACGCAGGGAATCGAATGCTGGCGCATGGCAACGTGCTCCATCGGGAAAAGCTCCATCGGGAAAACTGAGAGATCGGGCGCAATGAACGCTGTTCTGAACAGTAGACGTTCGCCGGGGAGGCTTGGTTCACGGAATTGTATACTAGCGCTCCGAGACCCGGCATTTTTCCGAAGGACGTTCATGCGCACTTCTGCTCGCTTTCCGTACGCCGCGGCCGCCGTCGCCGTGACGTTGGCCTCCGCCGGCCTGCTCGGCGCGCCCGCAAAGAAAACCTCCAACGCGAAGGGCGGCTTCGAGCTGAGCGTGGACAGCATCATGCGCGGCCCGAAGCTCGTGGGCTATCCGCAGACAGGCCTTCGCTGGTCCGGCGATTCCGCGCGCTTGTACTTCGAGTGGCGCCGGCCGCAGGACGAGGAGTCGGCCACTTGGGTGGTGGGCCGCGACGGGCACGACCTGCGGCAGCTGACCGACGATGAGCGGCGGAGCGCGCCGCCGGCCAATGGCGTGTGGGACGAGGCCCACCGCCGTGTGCTCTTCGTCGACGAGGGGGATATCGCGCTCGTCGATTCGATGGCCGGCACCCGCCGCACGATCACGCGCACGACCGCGGCCGAGTCGAACCCGCGCTGGGCGCGTCACGAGACGGCGGTCACCTTCACGCGCGACAACAATCTGTTCATCGTTCCGCTGAGCGGCAGCGACGCCGGCGTCGTCGTGCAGCTGACCGACGTCGGGCCCAAAAAGCGCGAGCCGCACGAGACCGAGAGCCAGGCGTTCGTCAAGACGGAGGAGCCGAAGCTGATCGAGCACACGCGGGTCGAGGCGGAGAAGAAGAAGAAGGCCGAGGACAAGGCGAAGGCGCACGCGCTGCCGAAGTTCGAGCTCGCCGATCGACAGTCGGCGCCGGATCTGCAGCTGTCGCCCGACGGCAAGCACGTGTTCCTCCTCATCGCCGAGCGTGACGAAGCGTCGAAGCGGCCGAACGTGGCCAACTACATCACCGAGACCAGCTACGAGGAGGACATTCCCGCCCGCACGTTCGTCGGCGACACGCAGGACAAGCGACGGCTGGCGGTGATGAATCTCGAGACGGGCGCGACGCATTGGGCGGACGCCGCATTCGCGGGCACGTCAGCCTCCAGCACCTCAGCCGCCAGCAGCAGCGCCAGCCCGCAGTCCACCCCGTCCGACGCCGGCTCCTCGAAGCCGCAACCGCGCGACGTGCGCTGGGGCATGCCGGACCTGAACGACGAGGGCACGATCGCCGTGGCCAACGTGCGCTCCACCGACAACAAGGATCGCTGGCTGGTCGCCGTGGACGCGGAATCGGGCCACACGCGCGTGATCGACGCGCTGCACGACGACGCGTGGATCCGTGAAGCGGGCGGCGGGTTCGGATCGAGCGACTCCTCGTTCGGCTGGCTGCCGGGCGACAAGGCGATCTGGTTTCTGTCCGAGCGCGACGGCTGGATGCACCTGTACACGGTGGATGCGGAGGTCGATCATCCGTCGGCGCACCAGTTGACGCAAGGCCGGTGGGAGATCGAATCGGCCGTGCTCGCGCCCGACAAGCAATCGTTCTATCTCACCACGAGCGAAGTCCATCCGGGCGAGCGGCACATCTACAACATGGCTCTCGCTGGCGGCGCGCGCACGAAACTGACGACGATGACGGGCGCGGCAAGCACGAGCCAGGTGTCCCCTGACGGGAAGACGATCGGCTTCGTCTATTCGTACAGCACGAAGCCGCACGAGGTGTACGTGATGGCGAACGCGGCCGGCGCGGCGGCCATGCAGATTACGACCACGCCGACCGACGAATGGCGCTCGTTCAAGTGGATCGATCCGCAGCTCATCACCTACAAGACGCGCGACGGTGCGGAAGTGTACGCGCGGCTGTATACACCCGAAATGATTGGCGCGCACCGCGATCCCGCCGCGCCAGCCGTCGTCTTCGTGCACGGCGCGGGGTACGCGCAGAACGCGCACAAGTACTGGCCGAGCTATTTCCGCGAGTACATGTTCCACAACCTGCTCGCCTCGCGAGGGTACGTCGTGCTCGACCCCGACTACCGCGCCAGCTCGGGTTACGGCCGCGACTGGCGAACCGCCATCTACCGCCACATGGGAGGCAAGGATCTCGACGATGTGGTGGACGGCGCGAAGTTTCTCGTCGCGACGCAGAAGGTGAACCCCAAGCACATTGGCGTCTACGGCGGCAGCTACGGCGGGTTCATCACGCTGATGGCGATGTTCACCTCGCCCGACACCTTCGCCGCTGGCGCCGCGCTGCGGCCGGTCACCGACTGGACGCACTACAATCACGGCTACACGTCCAGCATCCTGAACACGCCTCAGCGCGATCCCGAGGCGTACCGACAGAGCTCGCCGATCTATTTCGCGGATGGCCTGAAGGGTGCGCTGCTCATCTGTCACGGCATGGTGGATACCAACGTCCTGTTCCAGGATTCGGTGCGGCTCGTTCAGCGGCTCATCGAATTGCACAAGGAGAACTGGTCGTTTGCGCCGTATCCGGTCGAAAACCACGGCTTCGAGGAGGCGTCGAGCTGGGCCGACGAATACAAACGCATCCTGAAGCTGTTCGACGACAACCTGAAGAACAAGATGAACCGGGCGCAAACGAATTGACGGGGAGCACGATGACACGGGATGAGCTGCTCGACCGGTTCCGCAAATCGGGCGCCTTGCTCGAAGGCCACTTCCGCCTGTCGTCCGGGCTGCATAGCTCGGGGTACCTGCAGTGCGCGCTCGTGCTGCAGCAGCCGGACTCGGCGGAAGCGCTGGGCCGGGCGATCGCGGAGCGGGCGCGCGTATGGCGTCCGACCGTCGTCCTCTCGCCGGCGCTCGGCGGCGTGGTTATCGGCCACGAGGTCGGCCGCGCGCTCGGCGTGCGCGCGCTCTTCGCGGAACGGCAGGATGGCGAGCTGACGCTGCGGCGGGGCTTCGTGCTGAGCGAACGCGATCGCGTGCTCGTCATCGAGGACGTGCTCACGACCGGCAAGTCCACACGCGAAACGATGCAGGTGGCCCGGGCGGCCGGCGCGCAGATCGTCGGCGCAGCGTCGATCGTCGATCGCAGCGGCGGGACGCTGGCGCTCGATGTCCCGTTCGCGGCACTGGTGGACATCGCGCTGCCCACGTACGAGCCGGAACGATGTCCGCTCTGCGCGCAAGGCCTGCCGGTCGTCAAGCCGGGATCGCGTCCCGTGGTTGCGTGATGCCCGGTGCCGACCTTCAAGATCATCCTGGCCTATGACGGCACGGCGTTCGTCGGTTGGCAGCGGCAGGCGCGCGGCACGTCGATTCAGGGTGCACTCGAGGACGCGCTGCGCGCGCTGGACGGACGCGACGTCACGGTCCACGGCGCGGGACGCACGGACGCCGGCGTGCACGCCGTCGGGCAGGTCGCCAGCTTCACGCTGGCGCGCAGTGTCGGCGCCGACGCGGTGCTGCGCGCGACCAACGCCAGACTCCCCGCGGCGATCCGCGTCGTTCGTGCAGAAGCCGTCGATCCCGCCTTCCATGCGCGCTACCGCGCCCGGCTGAAGACCTATCAGTACCGCATCCTGAACACCGACGTTCCCGACGTTTTCGCGCGCGCGTACGCGTGGCACCTACCGGGCACGCTCGACTGCGACGCCATGCAGGCGGCAGCGCGTCTGCTCGAAGGGCGTCACGATTTTGCGGCGTTCCAGGCCAGCGGCGCGCCGACCCGGACGACGGAACGAGAGATCACGGCCGTCGACCTCATCGTCAGAGAGGGCGGCGGGGAGTGGTGGCCGGACCATGTCCGGATGATCACGCTCGACATCACCGGCAGCGGCTTTCTCCGGCATATGGTGCGAATCGTGGTCGGATCGCTGGTGGAGATCGGACGCGGACGCCGGGATGCGGCGTGGCTCGCCGAGGTGCTCGCGGCGCGCGATCGGCGGCGGGCGGGTCCGACGGCGCCCCCCTGCGGCCTGTTTCTGCGGGCGGTCATGTACCCGCCGGAGACGCTTGCGGATGAGTGCTAACGGTCTGTAGAATCAAGGTTTATTTCCGTTTATGTCACGAGGAAGCGTGCATGTCGCTTGAGCAGCTCCTGGTGTGGATCCCGCCGGGATCGCCCGACGAATCGCTGGCGCGCCAGGTCAACTTCGAGCAGCTCCCCGCCCACGTGGCCGTCATCATGGACGGCAACGGCCGCTGGGCGGCGCAGAGGCATCTGCCGCGCGTGGAAGGTCACCGCGCCGGCATCGACTCGGTGCGCGATGTCGTCGAGACCTCGGCGCGCCTCGGCATCGGCGTGTTGACGCTGTACGCGTTCTCCGTCGAGAACTGGAAGCGGCCCCGCGCCGAAGTGAACGTGCTGATGATGCTGCTCAAGCGGTACATCCGGCTCGAGCTCGGCACGCTACTCAAGCACAACATCCAGTTTCGCGTGATCGGACGCGCCGACGAGCTCGCCCCCGACGTGCAGCGCGAGCTGGAAATCGGAATCCAGCGGACCGCGCACAACACGGGCATGCAGTTCAACATCGCGCTGAACTATGGCGGCCGCGCGGAGATCGTCGACGCCGCGCGGCGGGCGATGGCCGCCGGGATCGCGCCGGGCGATCTCGACGAGCGCCGCTTCAGCGAGTTCCTGTACACGGCGGGGCAGCCCGATCCCGATCTGCTCATTCGCACGAGCGGCGAAATGCGCATCAGCAACTTCCTGCTGTGGCAGATCGCCTACGCGGAAATCTGGCTGACCGAAACGCTCTGGCCCGATTTCCGGCGGCGCCACCTGCTCGAAGCCGTCCTGGCCTCTCAGAAGCGCGATCGACGGTACGGCGGCATCAAGCCGGCGCCCGTGGCGCTCGGCGCGAAGTGACACAGGGCGCGCGATGACGCGCGTGCTGAGCGGCGCCGTGCTGCTGCTGCTCGCGGTGGGCCTGGTCTGGTTCGCGCCGCCGGTCGTGTTCTTCGCGGCGGCAGAGGCGCTGCTCGTCGCCGCCTTCGTCGAGTACACCGGGCTGGCGCGCGGAAGCGGCCTGCCGGTGCCCACGCTGCCGGCGGGCGCCGCGGCCGTGCTCACCTGCGCCGCGCTCGCGCCGCTCGTGCGTGGCGCGTCAGGCGCGCCGATCGATCTCGTCCTCATGTCGGCGCTCGTCGCGCTCGGGGCCATCACGATGACGCAGTGGCGCGGCGGCGGAGACGCCGTCGCCCTGGCGTCGGCGTCGATCTTTCCGTCGCTCTATCTCGGCCTGCCGATCGGCGCCATGGTCGCCATCCGCGAAGCGCGCGGACGCGAGGCGCTCTTTCTGCTGATGCTGACCGTCTTCGTCAGCGACACCGCCCAGTACTACAGCGGCCGCGCGTTCGGCCGCCGGCCGCTGGCCTCGCGGATCAGCCCGAAGAAGACGATCGAAGGCGCGATGGGCGGGTTTGTGTTCGGCGGGCTCTTCATGGCGGTCGTCGGCGCGTGGTGGCTGCCGGCCGTGCCCGCGCCGTTGCGCGCCGCGCTCGGCGTGTCGGTCGTGGCGCTCGGGATCGCCGGCGATCTCTTCGAGTCGATGCTCAAGCGCAGCGCCGGCGTCAAAGACAGCTCAGCGCTGATTCCGGGGCACGGCGGCGTGCTCGATCGCATCGACGCCCTGTTGTTCGCGGCGCCGGTCTATTACATCGTGCTGCAGTATGTGTAGCCTCCAGCCTCGTGTCTCTGGGTTTGTCGCATGAAGCGCATCGCGATCCTCGGCTCGACGGGCTCGATCGGACAGAGCGCGCTTGCCGTCGTCGACGCCCACGCCGATCGACTGCAGGTCGTCGGCCTGGCGGCGGG
>DATATJ010000226.1:0-4802 GCA_036268855.1 Vicinamibacterales bacterium | reverse complement strand
GCCGGCGGCGATGCCGAGGCCGGATAGCGCTCCGAGACACGTCAGGAGACTGATCTCGCTCAGGAACTCCAGGAGCACCGTACCTGTCGGCGCGCCGAGCAGGCCCTGGATCGCAAAGATTCGCCGGCGGGCTTCGCCGCGCACGAGAAACAGACAGGTGACGTTGACGCATGCCGCGAGCAGCACGAAAACGGACGCGCCGAAGATCACCCAGAGCAGTCTCGTCACGCCGCCGACGATGACAGACGCCAGCGGCCGCACGGTGACGCGCATGTGCGTTTGTTCGATCGCCGGGGACGTCAGGCGGCCGGGAAATTCCGCCGGCAGCCGCAGCAGCAGCGCCTGGAGATCGGTCTCCGCCTGCTCGATCGACGCGCCGTCGCGCAAGCGCCCTACCGCCTGGTAATCGAACGATGCGGAGTCGGTCTTCGCCTGATCCAGGACGAGCGGCACCCACGCTTCCGTATCGGTGCCCGGAAAACGAACAGCGTCGGGGAGGATACCGACCACTTCTCGCAATTGTCCGTCGACGATGATGCGGCGATCGAGCACGTTGGGATCCCTCCCGAACCGCCGTGCCCAGAGGCGCTCGGAGAGGATCGCCACCGGTGGCGCTCCAACCTCATCGTCGGGCGACGTGAACAAGCGCCCGCGGACCGGGGTCACACGAAGGGCGTCCAGGACACCTGTCGTCACCCTTCCCGCTGCAACGCGTTCGGCATCATCGCCACCGGGTGTGCTGATGGCGACAGCTCCGGCCTGGTAGCCGCCGAATTGTGCGAACGCGCGATTCGCACGTCGATACAGCAGGATGCTGGCGTCGGTCTGTTCGACCTCGAGCGGCCCTCGCACCTGCAGCGTATGGGATATGGCGACGAGCCGTTCGGGCTGCGGATATGGAAGCGGCCGCAACAGGACCGTGTAGACGATGCTGAAGGTGGTCGCGGCGGCGCCAAAGCCGACGGCGAGCGTGAGGAGCGCCGTGAAAGCGAAGCCGGGAGACGAAGAGAGACGGCGTGCCGTGATTCGGATCCAGCGCATCTCGAACCTGCCGCGATTGAAGTGATCGCGTCCCGCCGGTTGCGCGTTCCCTTACGCGGCATTGCCGGGCACGATCGAGAACCTGGTAGGGAGTATACCGGTTGGTGAGCTCACGTGCGCCGGCATCGCACGCCGGCTCTCGCGTGCGGGGCTCAACGTGCCGCGCTACTCGGCTCTCAGAACCGACATGGGGCTGACGCGGACGGCCCGGAGCGCCGGCACCAGCGAGCCGGCGAATGTCATCAGGAGCGCGACGCCGACGGCAGCCGCGAACGTTGCCGGATCGTCCGGCGCGACGCCGAAGAGGAGCGTGCTCATCGCTCGCGCGGCGGCATACGCGCCCAGCACGCCCGGCACGATGCCGATGACGGCCATGCGCATGCCGTCCGCGAGGATCATGCGGCCCACGCGCGCCGGATCTGCGCCGAGCGCCAGGCGCACGCCGATCTCCTGGGACCGCTGCGAGACCGTGTAGGCAAGTAGTCCATAGATGCCGACGGCCGAGAGCAGCACGGCGACGCCCGCCAGCACGCCGAGCACCTGGAGCTGCGCTCGCCTGCTGGCTGTGTCGCCCGCGAGCACGTCGTCCATCGCGCGCACGTCGGAGATCGGCTGCTCGGGATCGACCTCGCGCACGATCCGCCGTACGGCGGCGACGAGCGCCTCATCGTCGCCGGCATGGCGGATGACCAGATCTTTCGGATCGAGAAGGCTGGGAAATCCGTCGGTGATTTGCGCCGCCGGCAGATATATCTGAGGCTCGCTGTTCCGTTCGAGTCCGCGCACCTTGACGTTGCCGACGACGCCGACGACGGTTCGGGTTTGAGCGCGGTGCCGGAACGTCTTGCCGATCGGATCCTGCCCGGGCCAGTACCGTTCGGCGAACGAGGCGCTCACTACGGCGGTCCAGGCCCGATCGCGTGTGTCGGCCTCCTCGACGTCGCGGCCGCGGCGAAGCGGGATCCCCATGGTCCGGAAATACTGCGGCGTCACCCAGCGGTGGGTGACGGCGTCGCTGCGCACGGTTCGCGGGTCCTGGCCCGGAACGTCGACGCCGGTGATGAGGCCGGTCATGACCATCGGCAGGCCGCTGATGAATGCCGCACTCTGGACGCCGGGCAGGGCGCGCACTCGCGTCAGCACGCGATCGTAGTACTCGCCCCGGCGCACGGGGCTGTCGTACTTCGGCCGTGGCAAGGCCGTCCTGAGCGTGAGCACGTGCTGCGGCTTGAACCCAGGGTCGATCGCCTGCACGCGCCATACGGCGCGGATCATCAGGCCCGATGTGATCAACAGGATCACCGACATGGTGACCTCGATAGCCACCAGCACCGCGCGGACGCGCTGCTTTCGTCCTCCGCTCGCGCGGCCGCCTTCGCGGAGCGCGGTGAAGCCGGTGTGTCCTGCGCGCAACGCGGGAAGCAGACCGAACCCGAGTCCGGTGAGACCGGTAAACAGCGCCGCGACGGCGAGCACGCGCAGATCCAGGCTCGGCTGTGTGTCGAGCGGCAGCGTGGGCGGCACCAGCGTCGAGAACAGCGGCACGGTGAGGGCGGCGATGAGCACGCCAAGAAGGCCGCCGAGGAGCGTCAGCACGACACTCTGCGTGATCAGTTGCCGCATCAGCCGTTGCCTGCCCGCGCCGAGCGCCGTGCGCACCGCCATCTCGCGCTCCTGGGACGCCGCGCGCACGAGCAGCAGGTTCGCCAGGTTCGAGCACGTCAGGAGCAGCAGGCATAGCGTCGCGCCGCCCAGGGACAGGAGCATCAGCCGGAAGCGCGGCGACATGTTGTCGCGCATCCGGTAAAAGCTCACACCCGTCTCCGCGTTGGTCTGCGGGTAATCGCGGGCGAGACGCTCGGCCAGCGTCGAGAGCTCGGCTCTGGCCTGTTCGAATGTGACGCCGGGCTTCAGGCGCCCCACGCCTTCGATGAACGAGTTGGTGCGATCCGCGAAATCGCCCGCCTGCAACGTGAGCATCGTCCACATCTGCACGTCGCGGCCGGGGAAGTAGAACGAGCGGGGCATGACGCCGATGATCGTGTACGGCGCGCCGCTGAGGTTGATCTTCTGGCCGAGTACCGCTGCACTGCCGCCGAACTGCGACTGCCAGAGGCCGTAACTGATCACGGCGGCGCTGGTGTCGTCGGGCCCTGCGGATTCGAACACGCGTCCCAGCACTGGCTTCACGCCGAGCACGGGCAGGACCTCCTGCGTGACCTGTGCGGTCGCGAGCCGCCGCGGCTCGCCACCGCCGACCAGGTTCACCGTGCCGCCGGTGAAGGCGCCCATCGCCTCGAACGACGAGCTCATGCTCTTCAAGTCGCGATAGTTGGCAGGGGAGAGCTGGTTCATGCAGCCCCAGCCGCCGCCTTCGCGCGGACCCTCGCACAGCCGGACCAGGGTGTCGGCGTCAGGAAACGCCAGCGGCCGGAGGAGGACGAAATCGGCGACCGAGAATGCCGCGGTATTGGCGCCGACGCCGAGCGCGGTCAACAGGATAGCGGTGAGCGCAAAGCCGCGGGCCCGGGTGAGGCTGCGGGCCGTATAGCGGAGGTCCTGTTTCAGGATGTCGAAATGGGTGTCTATAGCCACAGTGCATATAGTTGGACGTAGCGGCGGCAAGATGGTTGGGCCCATGGTCCGCCCGGCCGATGTACAAAAAGCCTCGATCGGATTGCGATGGCCACATGGTTCATAATCCCCCCGATGCTTTTTGAGGATCCGAAGCCGAAAGAGCCGCTCCACCTGCCTAGCTTTGCCATCGGCGTAGCCTGCTGGTGCGGTATCGCCGCGGTCACATTTAGCCATCGGCCCCAAAGCTGGATAGGGCAACTGTGGCGTGCCTTCGCTCTCGGATTTGCATTGTTCATGATCGTCGGCTTTGTTCGCGCCTACATGCGTCGGCATCGTCCAACCTCTTGACGGCGACCAAGGACTGGCGATCGCCTTCGCATCTTCGGGGAAGTGGACGCGCACGATACGCAATCAGGTAGTCGCCGACCACGAAACTGCGCACACATGGTCGCAGGTCTTCATCCCTGCGACGACCGATGAACGGCTGGCGTGCGAGCAGTGCGAATCCCGCGGTGATCGAATCGATCACGCGGTCGGCGACGTCGATGCTGCTGCTTTGGGTTGCGAGAACGGCGCGACGTGGCGAAAGTGGCCGTCGATCAACCGAAAACGGGTGGCGCAGGCCTTTGTTCAGTCGATCCGAAGCGCGTCTGCCGGCTGAATCGAGGCCGCTCGGTTCGCTGGAATCGCGGCGGACATCATCGTCACGACAAACAGCACTACGCTGACGGCGACGAGCACGACCGGATCGTTCAGAGTGCCGATCGACCACTGGGCGACAACCTTGTTGAGCCCCACGCTCAAGGCGAGACCAGCGAAGAGGCCCGCGACGATGGCCAAGACCGCCGGCTGCACCGCAGCGTTGACGATGCGCCCGCGACCGGCACCGAGCGCCATCCGGATGCCAAATTCTTTGAACCGGCACGACACCGAGTACGACACGACACTATAGAGCCCGACGACCGCGAGCATCAGCGCAAAGACCGCGAAGCCCAGCAACAGCGACGTCACGAACCGCTCACGGGCCAAACCCGCGCTTGCCAGCGCGTCTTCCGCCGTGCGCACCACGTCCACGGCTTGATATGGATCGACGGTACGCACCGCCTCCCGAATGGATCGGGTCATCGACAGTGGATCGTGACTCGTCCGCAGCATCACATTCACGGTATCGGTCAACATGAGCG
>DATATJ010000225.1:0-13149 GCA_036268855.1 Vicinamibacterales bacterium | reverse complement strand
GGCGTCGAGAAGACCCGGCTTCAGGACAACGCCGTGCCCCTCCCCGCCACGGACTGAGCGTCTCCGCGAACATTGTCTCCGCGAACACCTGTCCCCGCCGGACGATCAGCCGCCGATCGCCTCGGGCAACAGCTCTCCCCTACCGGCATCCGTCCAGCAGGTGAACGCAATCAGCGCCATCGCGACCTGGACGCCGACGATCAGCGCGACGCAGGCACTCCAGCCCCCACTCGACCAGACGACCGAGGGCAGTGCGCTGCCGACGCTGCCGCCAATGTAGTAACAGGTGGAGTACAGACCGATCGCAAGCCCACGACCGTGCGTGGCCGTCGCGCCGACGTGGCTGCTGGCGGTGGCCTGCGTCACGAAGACCGACGTGCCGAAGAACGACAGGCCGACGATCACCACGGCCAGCGACGGCGCCAGCGTCAACAGGACCGCGGCGACGCCCATCGCCACCGAGGCGATGAACGGCATGCGGCGGCCGTACCGGTCGGTCCAGCGGCCGGCGATCGGCGTGACGACGGCACCGAGCAGATAGGTGACGAAGATCCAGCCCAGTGCTGCCGTGGACAAGCCGAACGGCGGCGCGGCCAGGTAAAACGTGATGTAGGTGAAAGTCGCCACCTGCGCGCAGAGAATGCAGAAGCCGATCGCGTAGGTGGCGACGAGCTGCCGGTTGTGGAGATGCGAGGACAGCGATCCCCGCACCGACTTCTCAGTCCGTGGCCGGGGACGCTCGACCGGCAGCTGCCGCCACAGGATCGCAGCGGCCACGAGATTCAGCAGACCGAGCAGGACGAACGACATCTGCCAGCTGAACGCCGACGCGGTGACGCCCATCAGCGCGCGGCCGACGAAGCCGCCGACGACCGTGCCGCTGACGTAGGCCGCCGTTGCGCTCCCGGCCGTCGCGGCCGGCCACTCTTCGTGGATGTACGCGATCGTGATGGCGAAAATGCCGGGCGTCATCAGCCCCTGCCCGAAGCGCCAGAAAATCAGCTGCGGCAGGCTGGCGGCGCTGGCGGCCAGCAGCGTCGCGGCCGCCAACGCGAACGCGGACCCGACGATCATCCGGCGGAGGCCGAATCGGTCCGCCAGCCGGCCGACCACGGGCGCCGCGATGGCCACGGCGACAGCGGGCGCGGTGACCGTGAGGCTCACGCGCAGCGCGGATGCGTGAAACGTCCGCGCCAGAAACGGCAGTAGCGGCTGCGTCGCATATAGGTCGAGGAAGGCGGAGAATCCGGCGAGGACGACAGGAAACGCGCGCGGACGGGACACTGCACTATTATGTCTCGAACAATTTGGTGCCCCGATGATGCCCATGCGCTCCACGCTCCTGCTCACCGCCCTCGGCGCCGCGCTCTGGTCCGTGCCGCTGCCGGGACAAACGCCGTCCGTCACCGCCTTCACTGGCGCGCGGGTGATCGATGGCACCGATCGCGAGCCGATCGTCAACGCCACGATCCTCGTCCGCGACGGCCGCATCGTCGCCGTCGGCCCAGACGGCCGTGTGGCGGTTCCCGACCGTGCGCAGCGCGTGTCGCTTCGCGGGAAGACGGTCATCCCGGGCCTGGTGAACGCGCACGGGCACGTGGGCGATACCGTCGGCCTCGAAGGCAATCGCTATTCGGCGGCCAACGTGACGCGCGACCTGAAGCTGTACGCCGACTACGGCGTCACGACCGTGGTGTCGCTCGGCGGAGATGGTCCGCCGGCGTTTGCGGCCCGCGAGCAGCAGCGGACGCCGCCGCTCGATCGTTCGCGCATCTATGCCGCCGGCCCGGTGCTCGCGCCGAAGACGGTCGCCGAAGCGCGGCAGCAAGTGGATCAGGATGCCGCGATGAAAGTGGACATCGTCAAGATCCGGGTGGACGACAACCTCGGCACGACGCCGAAGATGGCCCCGGAGATCTACCGCGCGGTGATCGATCAGGCACACAAGGATGGCCTTCGCGTGGCGGTCCATCTCTTTTATCTGGCGGACGCGAAAGCCGTGCTCGACGCAGGCGCCGACTACATCGCGCACAGCGTGCGCGATACGGCGGTGGACGACGGGTTCATCGCGGCGATGAAGAAACGGGGCGTCTGCTACTGCCCCACGCTGATGCGCGAAGTCTCGACGTTCACGTACGGGAGCACGCCGGCGTTCTTCGACGACCCGTTCTTCCTCGCGCACGCGGACCGTGCGACAGTCGAGAAACTGAAAGATCCGAAACGCCAGGAGGCGATGCGCACGAGCGACGCCGCACGGCGCTACAAGGCGGGCCTCGAGGTGGCGAACCGCAACCTCAAGACGCTGTCGGATGCGGGCGTGACGATCGCCATGGGCACCGACACGGGTCCACCCGCGCGGTTCCAGGGCTATTTCGAACAGCTCGAGCTGGAGATGATGGTGAAGGCGGGGCTCACGCCGCGGCAGGTGCTGGCGTCGGCGACACGCGACGCTGCACGCTGCATGAAACTCGACAAAGAGGTCGGCACGCTCGAACCCGGCAAGTGGGCGGACTTCGTGGTGCTGAGCGCCGACCCGCTGGCCGACATCAAGAACACGCGCGCGATCGCCGACGTGTACATCGCCGGCGGCCGCGTGCTGCGCTGAGTCCCAGCGCTCCTTCTACTGCGCCGGTTTGTCCTCGCTGCCGGGGATGCCCGCTTCCGCCGCGGCGAAGCCGTTCCTGGAGTGTGTGCCGTCACAGAACGGCTTGGTGGTCGATCCGCCGCAGCGGCAGAGCGCGAAGGGACGCTTCGCGATCTGGTAGGGATTCCCATTCCAGTCCACCAGCGTCACATCGTCGCCTTCAATCAGATAAGGGCCGTTCTGTCGGACTTTGATATTCGCCATTGTGATCCAGCTCTCCACCACGGGGGACACTGAGGACACGGAGGAAGAATCTCACTCTTCGCGACACTGGACCCCGTGTCCTCCGTGTCCTCCGTGGTAGTTAGTCGGCTGTCTTCTGGGGGCAGCGCTAACTCATCTTCTGCATCGCCGAGAGGAACTCGGCGTTGGATTTCGTCTTGCCAAGCTTGTCGAGCAGTAGCTCCATCGCTTCGACCTGGGACAGCGGATTCAGCACTTTCCGCAGCACCCAGATGCGATTGAGATCCTCGCGCGGCAGCAGGAGCTCTTCCTTCCGCGTGCCGCTCTTCTGAATGTCGATCGCCGGAAACACGCGCTTGTCCACCAGCTTGCGATCGAGGTGGATCTCCATGTTGCCGGTGCCCTTGAACTCCTCGAAGATGATGTCGTCCATGCGCGACCCCGTGTCCACGAGCGCGGTCGCCATGATGGTGAGCGATCCGCCTTCCTCGATGTTGCGGGCCGCGCCGAAGAAGCGCTTCGGCTTTTGCAGCGCGTTCGAGTCGAGGCCGCCGGAGAGCACCTTGCCGGACGGCGGAATCACGGTGTTGTAGGCTCGCGCCAGGCGCGTGATCGAGTCGAGCAGAATGAGCACGTCCTTCTTGTGCTCGACGAGGCGCTTGGCCTTCTCGATCACCATCTCGGCCACCTGGACGTGCCGCTGCGCCGGCTCGTCGAACGTCGAGGAGATCACTTCCCCGTCCACCGAGCGCTGCATGTCGGTGACTTCTTCCGGCCGCTCGTCGATGAGCAGCACGATGAGATACACCTCGGGGTGATTCTTCGACACCGACTGCGCGATGCTTTGCAGCAGCATGGTCTTGCCGGTCCGCGGCGGCGCGACGATGACGCCGCGCTGCCCCTTGCCGATCGGCGTCATCAGGTCCATGACGCGGCCGGCGAGGTTGTCCTGCGATGTTTCCAGGACGAGCCGCTCCTGCGGATAGAGCGGCGTGAGATTTTCGAAGAACAGCTTGTCGCGCGCGTGATCGGGCGCCTCGAAGTTGACCGCCTCGACTTTGATGAGGGCGAAGTACCGCTCGCCCTCTTTCGGCGCGCGAATCTGACCCGAGACGGTGTCGCCCGTCTGGAGATCGAACTTGCGGATCTGCGACGGCGACACGTAGATGTCGTCGGGGCCCGGCAGGTAGTTGTAATCGGGCGCGCGCAGGAAGCCGAAGCCGTCGGGCAGCACTTCGAGCACGCCTTCCGAGAAGATGAAGCCGCTCTGCTCGGTCTGCGCTTTCAGGATCTGGAAGATCAGGTCCTGCTTGCGCATGCCGGTCGCGCCGGCCACGGCCATGTCCTTCGCGATCTGCGTGAGGTTCTGGATGCTGAGATCTTTCAGCACCGTGATGTTCAGCCCTTCGCCGGGCCGCCGGCCGGTCGGGGGCGGACCGCCGCCGCTGGCCGGCGAACCGCTCGGCGCCGGATCGCTTCGCGGCGACTCCGATTTCGGCGGCGCGGTGGACGATGACTCGGGAGCGGGCGCGGCGCTCTCGGCGGTGGCGGCCTCGGTCGAGGTTCGCGCCTGGGCTGGGCGCTTCTGATTCATGGGCATGGGGGCTCTTGAAGAGAAAAACCGTGGAAGAACTTGAGGATATCAGGATTTGGGGATTTGAGGATCAGGGTTTTCTCCGATCGCCATGATGCTGCACGCGACGATCGGCCGGAGGTCGAGCGCCCGGGCGCGGGCGACCACTTCGTCCGCGTCGGCGCCGGGGTTCAGCCAGACTTCCGGAATCTTCTTGCGGGCGATCTCGTCCATGACGCCCAGACCGATCTCCGGCTGCAGATAGACCGATGCCATGTCGATTGTGCCGGGCACGTCGAGCACTGACGCGTAGGCCTTGAGTCCCTCCACCTGCGTCTCGTGCGGGTTGATCGGGATCACCGTGTATCCCTGCTGGTGGAACGCGCGAACGGCGCGGTTTCCGAACTTGCGGCGGTTGCTCGAGGCGCCAATCACGGCGACGACCTTGGCCATGCTTTCAGTATAGCGGGGCGCCGCGCTACGCCGCGCGCGCGTGCGCCCGCACGAACTCGAGCAGACGCGCACTGCCCTCGCGGAGCAGCGCCAGCGACGTCGCATACGAGATGCGGATGAATCCCGGGGCGTCGAAGGCCTCGCCCGGCGTCACGGCCACGCGCGCTTCATCCAGCAGTCGCTGCGTGAAATCGGCGGAGGTCCGAAACCCACCCGGCTCGATGCCCGTCAGCAGATCGCCGATGTCGATGAACAGGTAAAACGCGCCAGCCGGCGTGAGGCATCGCAGGCGCGGATCCGCGCGCAGCCAGCTCACGAGATTGTCGCGCCGGATGCGGTACTCGTCGAGCATCGCGCGGACCGGCTCCTGCGACCCGGTGAGCGCCGCCAGCGCGGCTTTCTGCGTGATCGACGAGACGTTCGACGTCGCATGGCTCTGAATCGCGCCGCACGCGGCGATCACCGGCGCCGACGCGAGCGCCCAGCCGCAGCGCCAGCCGGTCATCGCGTACGCTTTCGACGCCGATCCGCAGAGCACCGTGAGGTCGCGGCACGTGCGCCCGAGCACCGCCGGCAGGTTGTGCGCCACGGCGTCGTAAATCAGCCGCTCGTAGCAGAGATCCACCAGGATCCAGATCTCACGCCGGGCCGCCACCTCGGCGATCGCGGCGAGCTCGTCCTCGGCGATGAGCGCGCCGGTGGGATTGCACGGCGAGTTGATGATGATCCCGCGGGTGCGTTCGGTGACCGCGTCCACGATCGCCCCCGCATGAATCGCAAAGCCATCGTCGGCTTGCGTGCGTACGAGGACCGGCGTCGCGTCGGCGAGTTTGACCTGCTCGAGGAGACTCGGCCAGCAGGGCGCGTGCGTAATCACTTCGTCGCCGCGGTCGAAGAGCGCGAGCGCGGCGTTGAAGAGCGCCTGCTTGCCGCCGGCGGTCACCAGCACCTCCGACTCGGCGTACTCGACGCCGTAGTCGGCGCGGTAGCGGGCGCCGATCGCGCGCTTCAACTCGACGATGCCCGACGCCGGTGTGTACTTGGTGAAGTTGGTGTCGATCGCCTCGCGGCCGGCGGCCTTGACGTTGTCGGGCGTGGCGAAGTCGGGCTCCCCCGCGCCGAAGTCGATGACGTCGATTCCTTCGCGGCGCAGGCGATCGACGGTCGCGGTGACCTTCATCGTCGGCGACCCGGAAATGCGCGTGGCGCGATTCGCCAACTTCATGGCTTTGTGAGGGGCTCGGCCGCGATTTTTTCGCGCAGGCGCGCCTCGACCATGTCGGGCACCAGGCCGTGCACCCGGCCGCCGAGCGCGAAGACTTCCTTGATCAGCCGCGAGCTGATGTACGTGTACTGCTCGGCTGGCATCATGAACACCGTGTCGATCTTCGGCTTGAGCCGCTGGTTCATCAGCGCCATCTGGAACTCGAACTCGAAGTCGGACACCGCGCGCAACCCTCGCACGATCACGTGCGCCTTCCGGCGTTCCACGTAGTCGACCAGCAGGCCGTCGAACGTGTCCACTTCGACGTTCGGCTGATCCTTGAACACCGTGCGCGCGATCTCCACGCGTTCGGACATCGTGAACAAGGGCGCCTTCTCCGCGTTCACCAGAATCGCGACGATGATGCGATCGAAGAGGCGCGCGCCGCGCAGGATGATGTCCACATGCCCGTTGGTCAGCGGATCGAACGAGCCGGGATACACAGCTAGGGTGGACATGCGTAGAATGCCAGGGCGCTGTCGCCCGACGTGACTTCGCGCGTGCGCGCCAGCCGCCCTGCCGATGGCGGCGCCGGCTGCTTGCGCGCGTGCTCCAGAACGATGATCCCGCCTGGCGCCACGACGTCGGCCGCCTGCGCGAGCACCGCCGCCAGGCGATCGTCAGGTTCGCCGTACGGGGGATCGAGCAGGATTAAATCGAACGCGGCTGCATGCGCATGCAGGTCGTCGAGCGCCCGGAGGACGCTCGCGCGGATGATAGCATAGCCGTCCGCCAGCCCGCAGTGCGCGAGGTTGTCGGCAATCAGCGCCTGCGCGCGCCGGTCCTGCTCGACGAAGGTGACGTGCACGGCGCCGCGACTGAGCGCCTCGATGCCGACCGCCCCGGTGCCGGCGTAGCCGTCGAGCGCGCGGGCGCCGTCGAGCCGCGGCGCGAGGATGTTGAACAGCGTCTCCCGGAGCTTGTCCGATGTCGGGCGCAGCCCGTCCCAGGCCGGCGTGTGCAGACGGCGGCCCTTCAGCGATCCGGCAATGACGCGCATATATCTTGACGCTCGGCTGAAGCCTTCGCGCTACACGACGATCTTCGCCTGACAGCCTTCGCGCTACCTCCGTTCAGGCGGCGACACGCATCCGGAAACTGCGCTAGCCGACCTCGATCAGCTTGAAGCGCGCTTCCCAATTCTGCAGCATGCGGGCGACCTCGTCGGCCGGCGGCGCCGCCTGCGCGAACCATCGCGCCGCCTCCTGCTGCGCCCGATCGAGCAGCGCATGGTCGCGCACCAGATCGATCAGACGGAACGTGGGCACGCCGGCCTGCCGCGTGCCGAAAAAATCGCCGGGGCCCCGCAGCCGCAGATCGCGCTCGGCAATCTCGAACCCGTCCGTGGTGTCGGTCATCGCCTTGAGCCGCTCGCGCGCCTCCTCCGACAGCGGGTACTGATACAGCAGGAAACAGAACGACTGGTGGCGGTCGCGACCGACGCGTCCCCGCAGCTGGTGCAGCTGCGACAGGCCGAAGCGTTCGGCATGCTCCACGATCATCACGCTCGCGTTCGGCACGTCCACGCCGACCTCGACGACCGTGGTCGACACGAGCATCTGCAGCTCGCCGCCCGCAAACGCCTTCATCACCCGATCTTTCGCGTCTGGCTTCAGCCGACCGTGCAGCAGGCCAATCCGGTACGCGGGAAAGATTTCGGCCGCGAGGTGGTCCGCCATCTCGGTGGCGGCCTTCACGTCCACCTTTTCGGATTCCTCCACCAGCGGGTAGATCACGTAGACCTGTCGGCCCGCGTCCATCTGCTCCCGAACGAACTGGTACACATCCTCGCGGCGCGATTCCGGCTTCGCCGCGGTCTTGATCGGCAGACGGCCCGGCGGCGTGTCGCGGATCACCGACACGTCGAGATCGCCATAGAGCGTGAGCGCCAGCGTCCGGGGAATCGGCGTGGCGGTCATGACGAGCACGTCGGGGTGCAGTCCCTTGGCGCGCAGCGCGGCGCGTTGAACCACGCCGAACCGGTGCTGCTCGTCGATGACCACCAAACCGAGCTGCTTGAAGCGGACGCCGCCCTGCACCAGGGCGTGCGTGCCGACGACCAGCGGGATGGTGCCGGCCTCGACCTCGGCGAGCTGCTGACGCCGTGCGGCCGTGCCGGTGCTGCCCGTCAGCAAGGCGACGCGGAAGCGCGAGTCGCGCAGCAGCCGCGAGATGTTCATGAAGTGCTGCTCGGCGAGAATCTCGGTCGGCGCCATGAACGCCACCTGCAGGCCGTTCTCCATCGCGACCAGCGCGGCCAGCAGCGCGACGATCGTCTTGCCTGCGCCGACATCGCCCTGCAGCAGGCGATTCATCGGGTGCGGCCGCTGCATGTCCTCGACGATTTGTTTCAGCGACGACTTCTGTCCGTCGGTCAGGCGGAACGGCAGTACCCGGCGCGCCGACTCACGAATGCGATCGTCCACGCGCACCGGCGCGGGCTTCTGCTCCGAGGCGGCAAACCGCCGGCGCGCCAGCACGCCCATCTGAAACAGGAAGGCCTCTTCGAAAATCAGGCGCTGCTGGGCCGGCGTCGCGAACTGGTTGAGCGCGTCGATCGACGCGTCCTCCGGCGGGAAATGCATCGCCAGCAGCGCGGCGCCGCGCGACGGATAGCCGGACCGGACGCGCACGCTTTCCGGCAGGTCGTCGGCGAGGTCCGGCGGCACCTTCTGCAGCGCGTCGAATACCAGACGCCGCTGAATCTTCGGCGTGACGCTGCCGATCTTCTCGTAGACCGGGACAATCCGGCCGGTGTGCAGCGTCTCGCCGTCCTCGTCGTCCACGATCTCGTACTGGGGGTTGGTGATCTGCAGGCCGCCGGCGCCCTTCATCTCCACGGCGCCGTACACCACCACGTGCTGCCCCGCCGCGAACACGTCCCGCAGGTACGGCTGGTTCAACCACGTGAGCCGCAGGGCGCCGCTCGGATCGCTGACGAGCGCCTCGAAGATCTTGAAGCCGGGACGCCGCGTGGACCGGAGGCCACAACTGAGCACGCGGCCCGCAACCGACGCGTGCTGCCCCGGTTTCAGGGATGCGATCGTCTGCAGGCGGCTGCGGTCCTCGTAACGGATGGGAAATCGATAGAGGAGATCTTCGATCGTGACCAGGCCGGCGTTCGCCAGATCGGCCGCGCGGCGGGGCCCGACGCCCTTGAGGAACCGCAGGGGCGTCTCGAGGACTTCGTCGCTCACTGCACGATTATCGCCTGTCCGCGCTGGACCTGGATCTCGCGGATGCGGGCCGGCAGCACGAACGGGTCGTCGAGGCCGATGCCCGCCGGACGCTCCGGCGTCCGCGAGTAGTAGCTGACAATTTGCTGCAGGATGATCTTCGGCACCGGCACGCTGCTGACCGTCGCCGACTCCAGCTGAAAGCGGCCCACGCCGTCTGCCGTCGTCAGAACGCCCGTCGCGGTGATCGGCAGGCGGCCGCTGAGATAACTCATCGGATCGAGCATGCTCGTCGGGCCGCTCGCCTTGCGAACGGCATCGAGATCGACGATGGCGCGCCCCGACAGACGTCCGGTGCCGAGAATGGTCACCGAGGGATCGACGACGCCCGCGGGAAGATCGGACGCGGCGTCATACGTGAGGTATGCGTTCACCTCGGTCTCGGTGACCGTCGTGTGGTGCGTCTGCCGGGACGACCCGTTGGCGATGAGCGTGATCGACTCGACCTTCTGCCGGAGCTGCGCGGCATCACGCTTCGAGCCGCGTGTGTCGGCCTGCAGCACGATGACGAAGAAGAGACCGATGAGGGCGACCGCGGCGGCCGGAGTGTGCACGCCTCGATCTTACTGCTGTTTCTTGGGCCGGTTGGCCTGACGCGCGCGGCTGACGAGCTCGAGCTTGCGGCGCTCCATCATCTCTTCGAACGCGCGGAACTTGGCCTGCTGGTGCGCGTTCAGAACCTGATCCACGGCGTCATAGGCCTTGCGGATGTCCACCAGCGACTGCGCATCGATGTCTTGCAGCGCCTTCAACCGATCCTTGATCTGCCCCTCGTCGGATTGCGGATCGTTGCCGAGCCGCCGCAGTTCGCCAATCGTACGGGTGCGATCCTGCAGCGCCTTGCGCCGAACGTCCTGCAGCGTTTTGAAGCGGGTGAGAAACTGCGCGTAATGCTCGTCGTCGATCTTCAACTGCTCCTGCGCCTGCATCAGGGCGTAGGCGTCGAACATCTTCTGCAGCTCGCCGGGCGACACGGCCGCGTCGGCGCCGCCGCGGCCGGCGGGCGGCTGCGCGCCCGCCGCGACGACCGATGCCAGAGAGAGGCAGACGATGCAGATCAAGTGCTTCATGAAAATGCGTTCAGTCTATCGCCTCAGGCGCCGGGCCGCGCGAGCTCCTGCAGCAGCCGCTGCAGCTCGCGCCGCTCGGCGGGCGACAAATCGCCGATGGCTTCATCCGCCGCGCCGGCGTGAAGCGGCGCGCCAATCTCGCTCGCTGAGTCCCAATCCATCTGCGCCGCCAAATCCGCGACCAGGCTCAACGACGCATCCTCCACGCCCGGATCGGGAGCGGATGCGGCGATCGGCGCCGGGTCGGGCGCGGGAACCGGCTCCAGGCCCCGCGATGTGAGAACGAACGCCAGCACGAGTGCGACCATGGCACCGGCGCCGACCGGAAGCGCCAGCCAGGGCCACGTGGACGGACGCCACCACGCGACGCGAGGCGCCCCTTCGGCGGCAATCGCCTCGTGGACGCGCGCCGACAGCTGGTTCCAGAAAAGCGGCGATGGCTCGGGGACGTCTCCGCCGGTTGTCGAGACGGCGCGCATCTCCTGCAGCTCGACGAGCTGCGCGCGGCATCGCTCGCACGTCTCCAGATGCCCGGTCGCCGATTCGGCGCTCGCGCCCTCCACGAGGTCGATGAATTGCTCCGGTGTGAGATGCATGTTCGTGCCCCTGACTCTCACTCGGTCGCGAGCAGCTTTTTCAAGTTGCCCAGCGCATGAAAGAAATTCGCTTTGACCGCGCCGACCGAGCTGCCGAGCACATCGGCGATTTCCTGGTGCGACATCTCCTGGTACATCCGGAGAATCAGCGTGATGCGCTGCTTGCGCGGCAGCTGCGCGATGGCGGCGCGCACGCGAACTGCGCGCTCGTCCCGGAGCAGGCGTTGGGTCGGCGACTCGGCACGGGTGTCCTCGTGCTCGCGCTCGTCGATGGAGACCTGCGCCGGCACCTTGACGCTTACCCGATTCAGACACACGTTGACGCCGATGCGATAGAGCCACGTGGCCAGCGAGGCCTGGCCGCGGAAGCTCCGCAGGCCGCGATAGGCCCGCAGGAAAACGTCCTGCGAGAGATCGCTCGCGTCCTCGTGGTTGCCCACGAAGCGAAAGCAGAGCTGATACACACTCCGGCGATGGCGCTCGACGATGAGGTCGAAGGCGTCGGAGCGGCCCGCGAGACAGGCCTCGACGAGGGCCCGCTCGTCGAGGCTCTCCACGGATTCGTCAGCCACGGTGGCGGCGGTCGGCGACACATCGGCCTGCGACATGCGGGTGCCGCTGACCGAGCGACGGCGTGCAGAAAGCGGTGCGGCGAAGGTCCACGCTAACGATGATGCCATTTCGTCCACTGGTGGGGCTTTTACGGATTAGACAGGCGGCGGCGGCGGACGTTACACACGCGGATCTGGACGCGGATCTGAATTCGGCTGCCGTCGCGCCCCGCGGTCCGGCATTCATGGACGACGTTGTCATCATCGATTCATCAGGGCTTTGCTACTATCGGTGCCCGTATATGGCGACCGAAGTTGAGGTGCTTGCTGCCCGCCTCGCGCGAATCAAGGCGATGGTCGATACCCTCGAGCGGATCTCCGCCGGGAGCGCCGAGCAGCAGGACATTTTCCTGAAGCTAAAAGCCGAGCTTTCGGCCGCACGGGAAACGGTGACGATCGCAGACAAAGACCCGACGGCCGGCGTCAACTCCTGAGCGGGCGCCGCGGGCGGCGGCCGGAGGGATTCGGCAATTCCCAGCCTGATCAGTATTGACCTTCGCCTTTCTTTTGCATATAGTTCCTGCAACTGGAGGGTGCTGATGCTTCCACTCACTAAACGCCAGCGCGAGATTCTCGACTATCTCAACGAGTTCATCGCGCAGCACGGCTACGCGCCAAGTCTCGAGGAAATCGGCCGACGCTTCGGTCTCTCTTCGCTGGCCACCGTCCACAAGCATCTCACGAACCTGCAGGAGAAAGGCTTCATCAAGCGCGCCTGGAATCGCAGCCGCTCGGTGGAGATGATCCCCACCCGCACGGGCAGCCGCGCCGTCGAGCTGCCGATGCTGGGCTACGTCGCCGCCGGCTCCCCCATCGAAGCGGTCGCCTCGAACGAAACGATCGCCGTCCCCGAAGACTTCGTCGGCAAACGCGACACGTACGTGCTGCGCGTGCGGGGCGATTCGATGATCGACGAGCAGATTCGCGACGGCGACTTCGTCGTGGTCGAGGATCGCAAGTCGGCCGACAGCGGCGAGATGGTGATTGCTCTGTTACGCGGCTCGGACGTGACGCTCAAGAAATTCTATCGCGACCCCGGCGGCAAGATCCGGCTCCAGCCGGCGAACGCTGCGATGCAGCCGATCTTCGTGGACCCGGATCTGGTCCAGATTCAGGGCGTCGTGGTCGGCGTGATGCGCAAGTACTGATCAGGCGGTAGACTGGGGCATGGCCGACCTGCCCAAGCAGATCAACTTCACGATCGTTCCCGACGACGACACGACGGCTCCGCGGACGTACGCGAATTTCTGCTCGATTGCGCACACGCCGTTCGACTTCACGCTCACCTTCTGCGAGGTGATGCCGCTGACGGACAAGGAAATCAAGACCGCCGAAGCCGATCATCTCGTGCGGGCGCCGGTGCGCAGCAAGATCGTCGTGCCGGTGCAGTTCGTGCCCAACCTGATCGCCGCGCTCCAGGAGCACTGGCGGGTGTTCAACGAGTCCTATACCAACGTCGGCTGGAACAAGGGCGACGGCGGCGTCCATTGAACGGATGAAAACGGCCACCGAAACGCGC
>DATATJ010000224.1:0-8607 GCA_036268855.1 Vicinamibacterales bacterium | reverse complement strand
ATGCACTCGTGGAAAGCGGCCGGCGAGTAGAGGCTCTCGCCGCCGGCGCGCGCGACGGCCACGTGCGCGCCGAGGCGTTCGAAGCCGTCCAGATCGGTGGCGTCGAGCGGTTCCTCGATCCAGTAGAGGCGGTACGCCTCGAGGCGCCGGACGCGCGTCACTGCTTCGTCGATTGTCCAGGATTGATTGGCGTCGACCATCAGCGTCGTCGCGGGGCCTACGGCCTCGCGCACTCTGGCGACGCGTTCGCAGTCTTCCTCGGGATCGGGCTTGCCGACTTTGAGCTTCAACGCGGTGAAGCCGTCGCGCTCGACCGCTTCCACGCAGAGATCGACCATCTCTTCGAGTGGACGGTTGAGCCAGCCGACGTGCGTGTTATAGAGGGGCACGCGATCCCGTGCGCCGCCGAGGAGGAGATGCAAGGGCGTGTGCGTGCGATGACCGGCCAGATCCCACAGCGCGACGTCAATCGCGGCGAGGGCCGTAGAGGAAATGCATCCGGGCGCCAGCGCGTGGATGCTGGCGGCAAGCCCCCGCATGACCTTGACAATCGCGCGCGCGTCCAGCCGGTGAAGCTGCGGCACCAACTGGTCCTCGAGCAGCGAACGGATCGCCGTCCCGCCGGTGCCAATCGTGTAGCCGAACCCGACGCCGCGGCGGCCGGCGCGGTCCGTGATTTCGACGATGGGGAGCTCGAGGGCGTCGAACTGCTGGATCGCATCGCCTCTGGGTGGATCCACGGGTACGCGAACGAGCCGCACGCGCACGGCCTCGATGCAGGAATCGCCGACCACCTACCGTCCTTTCAGGTCGCTGACCTTGTCGCGGAACAGCGTCAGCGCGATGCGCTTGCGATTCGGCTCGCCGCGCGCGAGCGCCTCGGCCATGCCGAGCGCCTGTTTGCTCGTCACGCGCGCGGGCATCGGCGGCTCGAACGGATCGACGATCGCCTCGCAGATCGCGGGCCCCTCGGCACGCAGCAGCGCTTCGAGCGCGGGCCGGATCTCGCCGGGCTTCTCGCAGCGGAACCCGGTTGCGCCGCACGCCTCGGCGTACCGGACGAAATCGATCGGCTGGAGGTCGACGCCGTACTCGGGGTTTCCGAGAAACACCATCTGCTCCCACTTGATCATCCCGAGAACGTTGTTCTTGATGATCACGACCTTGATCGGCAGCCGGTATTTCACCGCCGTGGCCAGCTCGCCCATGAGCATCGTGAAGCCGCCGTCGCCGACGAACGCCACACACTGGCGGCCCGGGTACGCGACTTGTGCGGCAATCGTGTAGGGCAGTCCGGGCGCCATCGTCGCGAGATTCCCCGAGCAGGAGAAGAGCTGGCGGCGCTTGATGGAGATGTAGCGCGCCACCCACGTCGTGATGGTGCCCGAGTCGGTCGAGATGATCGCGTCGTCGGCGAGCAGCGCGTTCAGCTCACCGGCGACTGACTGCGGCTTGAGCGGTGTGTCGTCGCGATCGGCGCGCGTGTGCATCAGCTCGCGCCACTCCTTCATGCCCGCCTGTGCCTTCTCGAGGAACGAGCGATCCTCGCGGCGATGGAGCTGCCGGCCGAGGATCTCGAGGGTTGCCTTGGCGTCGCCGCACAGGCCGACCTCGATCGGGAAGCGCAGCCCGAGCCGCGTCGGGTCGCGGTCGATCTGCACGCCGCGGCAGCGGTCGTGTTGCGGATAGAACTCCATGTACGGAAAACTGGTGCCGACCATCAGCAGGGTGTCGGCCTGCTCCATGGCGATCTCGGACGGCGCGGTGCCGAGCAGCCCGATGCCCCCAGTCGTGAACGGCGAGTCGTCGGGGACGACGGCTTTGCCGAGCAGCGGCTTGACGATCGGCGCCCCGATCAGATCCGCGACCTGCTCGAGCTCGGCGCCCGCGCCGAGCGCGCCCTGGCCGGCGAGAATCACGGTGCGTGTGCCGCTGTTGAGCACCGCGGCCGCGGCGCGGATGTCGTCCTCGCACGGCACGACTGTTGGCGGCCGCCACACGTCTGACGTATGGCCTTCGACGTTCTTTGCGGATTTCTCGTCGTCTTTCACGGCCTGTTCCTGCAGATCGACCGGGCAGCTGATGTGCGCGACCCCTCGTTCTGCGAGCGCGGCGCGGCAGCCCGAGTCGATGAGCGCCCGAATCTGCCCGGCGCCCAGCATCTGCTGGTTGTAGACGGCGACGTCTTTGAACAACGACAGCAGATCGACCTCCTGCTGATAGTGGCTGCCCATCAGATCGTGATAGGTCTGGCCGGTGATCGCCAGCACCGGCGCACCGTCCATCTTCGCGTCGTACAGCCCGTTGAGCAGGTGGATGGCGCCGGGGCCCGACGTCGCGAGACAGACACCCAGGCGGCCGGTGAATTTCGCGTACGCGCACGCCATGAACGCCGCCGCTTCCTCGTGCCGCACCTGGATGAAGGTGAGGCGGTCCTGGCGGCTGCGCAACGCTTCCATGATGCCGTTGATGCCATCGCCCGGCAGCCCGAAGACGACGCGCACGCCCCAGTCGATGAGGCGATCGGCCAACACATCCGCAGCGGTTCGTGCCATGGGTCTACGCTCCGGCGATCGAGGTGCAAACGAGGGGCCGGAGAACGGCGGGCGATTATTGCTGCCGCTCGAGAATCCAGGCGACGCTGCCGATGAGCTTTTCCCACAGCGGCCGGCGGCGCCATGTCGTCAGGGTGATCTCTCGGCTCTGCTCACGATCCGAGAGGAAGTCGCCTGTGAGACGCGCCGCCACGTGCGGATCTCTGATCGCGACGTTGACCTCGTCGTTGTGCTCGAACGATCGATTGTCCACGTTGGTCGTACCGATGACTGCCCAGAGATCGTCGACCAGCATCGTCTTGACGTGCGTCATGCCGGGGCTGTACTCGAAGATGCGCACGCCGGCTTCGAGGAGCTGGCCGTACATCCGCCGGCTGGCGAGGCGCACCCACCGCTGATCGGTGCGCTCGCCCGGCACGACGACGATGATCTCGATGCCTCGCGCCGCCGTACGGCGAAACGCCTGGCGGAACGTCTTGTCAGGCAGGAAATACGGCGTCGAGATCAGCACGCGCCGCGTGGAGGTTTCGACGAGTGTCTGGAACAGCACGCGCGACGCCGTCGCGCGATCGGCGGGCGAGCTCATCACGGCGAACGCGGCTGCTCCGTCGGCCGCTCGATGCGGCTTGTAGGTTTCCGGGCCGGTCAAGATCTCGCCGCTGCACTCCAGCCAGTTCTCGGCCACCACGCCCTGCACGTCGGAGACGATCGGGCCTTCGAGGCGCGCCATCATGTCGCGCCACATCGGCTTGCCGTGCAGCGGCGTCGCCCACCAGTCGGCGACGCCCGCGCCGCCGACGAACGCAACGGTGCCATCGACGACCAGCAGCTCCCGGTGTGTACGGTTGTTCATGCGCGCAAGGCTGTACCAGCGCATGCGTTGATACGGCTCGACGCGGCAGCCGGCCTCCCGTAGCGGCCGTGCCGAGCGGTGAAAGGCCCCGAAGCTGCCGATGGCATCCATCACGATCGTCACCCGGACGCCGGCACGCGCCCGCTCGCGGAACGCGTCGATGAACTGCTCGGCGGTCGCGCCGTTCTTGAAGATGTAGCACTCGAAATTGACCGTCCCCTGCGCCGCTCTGATCGCGGCCAGCATCGCGGGATAGAAGCGATCGCCGTTGGTGAAGATCTCGATGCGGTTCTGCGGCTTCAAGGTCGTGTGGCAGGTGGACTCGAGCACGTGGATGAAGTGGTCGCTGGTGCCGTCCACTTGCATTTCGATGTGATACGGGATGTGCGGCGTGAACAGCAGCACCAGGATCAGCCACGCGATGAACGCGCCGCCGATGATCGTGAGGTATGGCATGTCAGCGCGGGAGGAGCAGCGCCACGGGCAGGCGTTCGAAGACAGCTGACGCCGGAATCGACGCCACGTCGGCGATCCGCGACGAATCGATCGGCGCGCCCGTCAGCGCCTCGCGAAAGGACTGCGGCAGGCCGGGCGGCAGCTCGACGCGGGTGTCGCCCCACACGCTGGAGCCGATCGGCGGCGCGGCCGCGTCGGGAATCAACGTGGCGACCAGCCGGGGCACGCACGTCACCGCGACGCCATCGCCGTGACGGCGCGCGAAGGCGAACAGGCAATCGCGCCGCGCCCCGGAGATTGACAACGGGATGTAGTCGCCCTGTTCGAAGACCCGCCGCATCAGGGATCGCGCTCGGAGCGCGCGCGCCATCGTGAACAGCTTGATGCGGCCGTCCTGCCGGCTGTCGAGCAGCGCCGCGATCGCGTCGGGCGTCGGATCGGCGCTGGCGACGGCCGATGTTGCGTCTGGGCCGCGTCTTGCCGAGGCAAACGGTTCGAGATCCGCCAGGAACTGCTTCCGCTGTTCGTAGTTCACGGGGCGGCGGTTGTCGGGATCCACCAGGCTCAAGTCCCAGAGCTCGGTGCCCTGATAGAAGTCAGGAATGCCGGGCGCCGTGATCTTGATGAGCAGCTGCGCGAGGCTGTTGTAGATGCCGAGCTCTGCGATGCGCGCCTGGAACGGCTGGAGGGCCTGCAGGAAGAGGTTCGGCCGCCGGCGATCCAGAATCGCCTCGATGAAGCGGTTGACGGCGTCCTCGTACGGCAGATCCGGGTTCAACCAGCTCGTGTGCACTTTCGCTTCACGCAGCGCCTTCGTCATGTACTCGACGATGCGCGACGCGAAGCGAGCGACCTGGTCCGGCACGATCTCGAACGGCCATGCCCCGATCAGCGTCTGGTAGAGCAGGTACTCTTCGTTGGCGTCCGGCGCGAGGCGCCCCTCGACGTTCACTTTGAAGCGGCGGTTGACGGCCCGCCATTTCGCCACCGCGCCTTTCCAGGCGCCTGGGAGCTCGGAGAGGACGTTCAGGCGAGCGCGGACGTCCTCGCCGCGCTTGGTATCGTGGGTCGCCGTTGCCGACAGCGCGGCGGGCCAGCGCGCCTGACGCGCGGCCATCCAGTCGTGGACCGCGGCGGGCTCGACGCCGAACGTCTGCGGGTCGGCGCCGACTTCGTTGAGCGATACCAGCCGGTTGTACACATACAACGCCGTGTCCTCGATGCCCTTGGCGGCGACCGGGCTGGTGATTTGCTGGAACTTGCCCACGAACCGGGCCCGCGCGTCGCACTCCTCGGGTGTCCGCGCCATCGTCTGCTTGAGGAGCAGACGGCCGATGAAATCGAAGATCACCGATGGGACGCCGGGCGTGCGCTGTCGAGCGCACCGAAGGGCGGCCGTGATGTAGCGGCGGTCGTGATCGGTGACCGGCGCATCGGGCTGCACGTAGGTGCGGTACACCGGAAAGCAGGCGATCACGTCCTTCAGCGTCGCGATCAGGCTGTAGAGCGTGAAGTCGCGAAAATGCCGGTTGCGCTCCGAGAACAGATTCAACTGGTGGCCCAGCGCGTTGATGTCGCCGGACATCGTTTCGTGCATCACCTGCTTCTTGCTGCGGTACGCGAGATCCGCGAACGAGATGCGTGCGCGCCGCTCGTGGATGAAGCGCAGGTAGATGTCGTCGAGTGCGCGTTCGTTGCGGCGATCGACGAAAAGATTGTTGACCATCGCCGCGAACTCGTAGCCGGTGGTGCCGGCGACGGGCCACTCGCCCGGCAGCTGCTCGTCGCTGCCAAGGATTTTTTCGACCACGACGAAGAACGGTGCGCTGCCGTTGCCGCCGGTCGCCTCGGCGCAGCGGGCCTGAAGCCGGCACAGATAGTCGCCTGGTGCGTATAAGCCGTCTACATGATCGATTCGAAGGCCGGTGGCCGCGCCGCGGTGAACCAGGTCGAGGACGAACCGATGCACGGCATCGAAGACGTCCGGGTCCTCCATGCGCACGGCCGCCAGCTCGTTGACGTCGAATAATCGCCGGTAGTTGATCTCCTCGCTCGCGACGCGCCAGTGCGCGAGCCGGTACGACTGCTCGTTGAGCAGCTGGTCGAGCGGATCGAAGCTGTGCGGATCGCCGCGCCGGCCGTTGAAGCGGCGCAGGCACGCGTCGATGAGATCGGCGACGTCGGCGCTGCGCGCCGCGAGGGCGGCGAGCCGGCGCTTCACGACGTCCTTCTCGCGCGCCCGCGTTGCCACCGCCTCGGCGTCGCGCGTGCTGCGCGGCGGCAGGTTGACCGCGGAGGTCAGAATGCTCTGGAGCTCGTCGGCATCCGCGCGCTTCGGATTGTCGCGCCGCGCCACCAGCCAGGCGTCGAGATCGGCGCTGAAGATCAATGGATACGTATCGGGCGCAATCGGCAGCGTGTTGTCGTAGTAGCGCACCGCGAAGGCGCCATCGTCGATGGCGAGCGTCAGTTCCTGCCGCTCCAGTACTTCGCCGTATTGATCGCCGAGGATGGGAATCAGGACCTTGTCGTGCAGCTCGGCCTTCACGGGCTGCCAGTCGATGTCGAACACGTGCGCGAAGCGCGAGCTGGGGCCGTTCTCGAGGACATCGAGCCACCACGGGTTGGCCGATTTGGCGATGCCCATGTGGTTGGGGACGAGATCCAGGACGTGTCCCATTCCGCGCGCGTGCAGCGCGTCGATCCACGCGTCGTACTCGGCGTCGCTGCCGATCTCGGGGTTCAATCGCGTCGGGTCGGCGACGTCGTAGCCGTGGGGGCTGCCGGGGACGGCGCGCAGGTACGACGAAGCGTACGCGTCAGTGATCCCGAGCGAGTGGAGGTAGTCGACGATGTCGCGTGCGTCGCCGAACGTGAATCGGCGATTGAACTGCAGGCGGTAGGTCGCGAGCGGCAGGCGTGGCGAGGGGTGGTGCACCACATCAGCAAAGTGCAAGCCCGACGCCACCCCGCCAACCTCGTCCGTACGGGGGGACGGGTCTCCGTACGGAGACCCGTCCCCTAGCGGGTGACCTGGGCCTCGGGTATTACCCCATACCGTGCAAATTCTCGCCAACGCCCCAGCGAGCCCCGTCCCCTGTCCGGTCCCGCGTACCGGTACCATACGGAGACCCGTCCCCTGTACCGCCGCAGAGCTTGGCAGCGTCTTTGCTCAGCCTGGTCGCAGATGTTTTGGCTGCGGACGATCCTGCTCGCGCTGTGCCTGTCGGCGCCGGTCGCCGCCCAAGTCGCGTCGCCACCTCCACCGGCGGATCAGTCGCAGACCCTCGATCTGTCCGCCACCGACCAGAAGAAGGCGAAGCACGGCGATGTGGTGTCGGACGCGCCCGATTGGGACACCCAGATCGAGCAGGTCAAGCACGCCCTGGCCCGATTGCCGATCGCCGCGGCGCTGGCGGGACTCCTCGCCTTGCGTCCGCGCCGCCGCGGCACACCGCGCCGCCAGCTGCCGGTGATCCAGACGCAAATCATCCTGGCGGTCGTCGGGGCCGTCGTGATGCTGGTCGTCGGCTCCAGCCTCGCGCGCGCCTTCGGCATTGTCGGCGCCGCCGGCCTCGTGCGGTATCGCGCGAAGATCGAGGATCCGAAGGACGCCGGCGTCATGCTGTCCACGCTCGCCATCGGACTCGCCTCGGGCGTCGGCTTGTGGGTGCTCGCCGCCTTTGCGACAGCCTTCATCCTCGTGCTGCTGTGGATCGTGGAGTCGTTCGAGCCGAAAGCCACACAGCTCTTCGCGCTGAAGATCAAGGCGAAGAATTCAGCGACCCTGAAGCCGCAGATCGAGGAGCTGATGGCCAGGCGCCAGCTCAATTACGAGCTGCGCACGTCATCGCCGGAAGAGCTCTCGTACGACGTGCATTTCCCGATCGATCGGAAGACGGCGAACCTCTCCGACCAGATCCGGCAGTTGTCTGCGGACGCGGCCGTCGAATGGGAGGAAAAGAAGGAGAAGAAGTAGCCGCGGGCCGTCAGCGATAGTTGCCGAATTGCAGCGCGACGCCGAAGTCGTGATCGCGCAGTAGCTGCATGGCGCCCTGCAGCTCGTCCTTCGAGGGCGACGAGACGCGCACCTGATCGGCCTGAATGGTCGCCTGCACTTTCTTGAGCTTCTTCTCCTTGAGGAACTTCACGATCTCCTTCGCGGCCTCAACGGGAATGCCGCTCTGAATCGTAATCACGCGGCGGACGGTGCCGCCCGCCGCCGGCGCCGAATCGCCCACCTTGAAGTTCTTGACCGCCACCCCGCGCCGCACGAGCCGCGTCTGAAGAATTTCCCAGAGCGCGTTCATTTTCATTTCGTCACTGGTCGTGAGCGTCAGCGTCTTGTCCGCCGTCTGGAGATCGATCTCGGCAACGGTGCCCTTGAAGTCGTAGCGCTGCACCACCTCCTTGCGCGCCTGGTTCAGCGCGTTGTCGACCTCCTGGAAGTCGATCGTGGACGTGATGTCGAACGAAGACGTGTCGGCCATCAGGCCATTCTACGACGGCCGCCGCCGGGCGGATCGAGGCCGTGTCACCGCGGGTGCCGCCCGTGTAAGATGGCTCGATGGTCGACGCGTTCAACGCGGTGGACGTGTGGCGCGTCCGCGATGGCCGCTCCACGCCGGACGTCGATCGCGCGGCGACGGAAGAGCCGCTCGAAATCCGGTTGCACGGGCGGCCGTTCGCCGTGATCATGCGGACCCCTGGCGCGGATCGCGAGCTGGCGGCGGGATTTCTCCT
>DATATJ010000223.1:0-6424 GCA_036268855.1 Vicinamibacterales bacterium | reverse complement strand
CACGTACTACGTCGTCTCGCCTCACGGGGACTGGCGGCCGATGCGAACGATACCCAAGTGGGACGACACCCGGTCCGTGCTGGAGGACGATCGACTCGCCGCGCCGCCGTCCGTCGTCCGCACCTCGTGGTCGCCAGCGTCGCAGGAGGCGCCGATCAAGGCCTTCAACAACGTGCTGTCGGCGCGCCCGTGCTCCACGGATTGCGGCGGCCTCGGCGTGAGGTTGACGGCGACGAAGGACGGCCTGAATCTCAACATCTCGGCCGTCTTCAAGCTTCAGCAACCGCGGTTCACGTTCCACGCCGCTCTCTACAAGTCGGATTTTCGTGCGGAGATCATGCTGAGCGGCGGCGCGGGCTTCGAGATGGCGGTCGAGGGGACGACCGATCCGAATTTCACGACGAACCTCAATCAGACGGGCGCGATTCCCGTCGATCTTGTGCTGCCGCTTTCCTTCGGTGGCGTGCCGCTCGCGTTGCACTATCACCAGGACCTCAGCCTGGCGACCGGGTTCAGCGCCAAGACGTCGATCCTGAAGTCGCGCGCAGATTTTTCGCTGCAGGGCAACCTCGGCTTCATCTACCAGGATGGGTCCTTCCAGCCGCTGCACATGTACGCCAACAACAACAGCAGCCTGAGCGGCGACGTGAACGGCCTCTCGATGGGCATCAATTCGATGGTCGTCGCGATCGCTCAGCGGCTGCTCGCCGGCCTGGGCGCCGGCGGCTTCGCGGTCGGGCCCTACGTCAGCCTCACGTCGACGCTGACTGCGCTGAAGCAGGCGACTTCGGCCGCCAGCATGATGCTCACACAGCAGGGCGTCGCGGACTGCCGGCAGGCGACGTTCCAGATGCAGATCAGCGGCGGGATCGGCTACGCGATTCCCAAGCCGGTCGCGGCCGTCATCAACTTTTTCCTGAAACTGGTCCATGCCACGCCCATCTCGGAAAACGGCAGCTTCGCGAGCTTGAGGCCGGCGGACCTTTTCCCCGGCATCAAGTCGTCGACGCCGCGGTTCTGCGCAGGCACGTAGACGTCACGGTTACGGAGCATTCATGACATCCAACGATACTCGCGTTCGCCGTGGCCGTAGACTCTGTGGCGCTCTCACCTCAAGTGCCGCGTTTGTCATCATCGGCGCGTGCACAGGCACCTCCACCGCCCAGCCCGCCGTCGCCTCGACGCCAGCGCGGGCTGCGGGACCGGCGGCGTCGGCACCTCCTGCGGCGATCAGTGGTGCAGCGTTTTGCGCCAAGCTGCAGCCGCTGGTGCAGCCGCTCGTGACGCCGGCGCTCACGCTCTTCAAGGCCTCCGACGCCACGACCGATGATCTGCAGGCCGGCGACGCCGTCTACGTCGAATGCGATTTCCGTCCGCCGTCCGCCCAGGTCGATATCAGTCTGCACGACGACTCGGACCACCGCTTCGACGACGCGAGCGAGAAGGGCTACGCGGCGCTGCCCGGCTTCGGCAGCCGGGCTCGCTATCTCGCTCGGAGCAGTGAGATGCGCTGGGTCGACGTCGTCCGCGGATCGATCGCGTGCGAGGCGCGCTTCACGATGCCGGATTCGCAGATTCACGGCGACTGGAAGCAGGCGGCCGGCAGGGCATGCGACGCCGCGTTGTCGATGCCGTGACGCAAGAGGATCGGTAATGACGAACACTGGAGCCGATAAGGCATATGCCAAGAATCATCACGATGTCTCTGCTTTGGATGGCGCTGTCGTTCACGATCGCGATCGCCTCAGGTTCGTCGCCGTCCAGTTCGCCGCGCGCATACGGTTTTGCCACCGCGCCGAACGAGTCGACCTCGCAGGCGACACAGGCCGGCGCCTTCGCCGCAAAGGGGCTGGCACCGCAACCTGGGCCGGCTTATGGGCTGATACTCGGCCCGTCGTCGATCGACGACGGCTTGTCGAGCGTCTCCGACGCCGGTCACGCAGTGGCGAACGCGCTGAGCGCCGTGGCCGATCTATTCGGGTCCGGAGATTCGCGCGCGAATGCGTCCTCGGCCCAGTCCACCGCCGTTACGGCCGCCAAGGACCTGGACGCAACGATCTCGCCCTCTGAGTACGACATCGTTCAACTGGCGAAGACGCTTCCCGACGACCCGGACGTGCTGTACCGATTCGTCACCGACCGCATTACCGTCGACGGATACGACGGCGTGATGCGAGGCCCGCTCGTTACATGGATGAGCCGCGCCGGCAGCCCGACCGACAAGACCGTGCTGCTCGCGTGGCTACTCGTCACCAAGAATATTCCTTACCAATTCGTCCGTGGCTCGCTCTCGGCGGCCGAACGGGTCCGCATTGCCAACGTGGCGGCGTCTCCCGCAGCCGCGGTGAGCGTTGACCCGAGAGTCGCGTCGTACACGGCTGCGCTGGAGAAGGACGGCGGCGAGTTCGCCAAATGGGCGCGCGGGCTGCTGTCGGCCAGAAGCGTCGAGCTCGGTGGGGCCAAGCCGCCGGCGGATCGTCTGAGTCCGCGGCACTACTGGATTCAGATCGCACGCAACAACGCGATCGTCGATCTCGATCCGACCCTTCCAGGGTCCGCCGCGGGCACGCATCTTGGTACGATCGACTCGTCGTTCAAGCCGACCGGAATACTCCCCAGCGACGAGTGGCATTACGTGCAGATCCGCGTCACTGCGTCGTTCGCGAACAACGCGACGAAAACGCTCCTCGATCACACCGACACCGTCCCGAATCTCGCATATGCGCCGATTCGCATCGTCTTTGCGCCGTCGGGCTCGGTCGACCCGATGCAGCCCGGAACCGCGACCGCCTTTGAGCTGGGCTTGCAGATCGGCTCAACGGTTGCTGGACGATCGCACGTCGACCTCGGCACGGGACCGACCGCCCTGCAGTCGGTTGTCCTGGAGGTCCTGAGAAAGGGGCCGGACGGTGTACTGATCGAGGTCGCGCGCCGGTCGCTCGTCGATGCGCATACACCGGCGGCGGATCGCGCGTACCGCCTCGCTGGAATGACGACGATGCTCGTGGCGCCGGGCCGGGGCGCGATGGCCTTCGCGACGCATACGCAGTTCCGCGCCCTGCAGCAGCTGGCCCAGGATACCGTGGACGCGGCGTCCGGCGCCGCACCCGCGCCCCATCCCTGGTACCCGATCCGAATCATTGACTACTACCGGCGCGATGACGCCATGGCCGATGCGCTGGCTTCGGCCCAGGGGGCGCGCCTGTATCGCGATCGGCCAGACGTCGCGATGCTCCGCACGGCGTTCGTGCGAAACGGCACCGCCACGAACGTCATGACGGCGTTCGACATCGCTGACAACGGCATGGGCAGCATGGCGACGCAGAGCGACGCCGTGGTGAAGGAGAACATGATCCGTGGATACGCCGACACGAGGATAGAGCACGACGTCCTCGAAACGCCGTCAGGCGCCGGGACGATTGCGCTGTTTGCGGCCGCAAGTGCACAGAGCGTCCCGCCCTCGGTGTTGACGCAGCGGCCACAAACCACCGATGACCTTCACGAAGGCTTGGACCAGACCTTCACGGCGGGCCAGGTTGCCATCGCGCCGTCGAATCCCGTCCGGGTCAGCGAAAGCACGCGCTACGGATGGTGGGCGATCGATCCGAGGACCGGCAACAGCGTCGGACGGATGACCGGTGGCGCCGGTCAGGACATGGCGGAGGAGAGCGTCATCATCAACACGATCTCGAAGGCGTACACGCTGTACGGACAGCTGCAGGCTGGTGCAACCTGCGCCAAGTCTGGTTTTGGCTCGGTCGGGTGCATCGCCGCCGTCTGCGCCTCGGTGACGAGCTACATCTTTGGCGGAAATACGGTGGGACAGCTGGCGTCGAACTATGCGGCCGGCCAAATGGCCAGCGCGGGATGCAATGGGGGCTTTGGTGCGAAGTGAAACAAGCGGCGCGTGCCTCGCTGTCGCCTGCGTGCCGCTCGCGCTGGCGCTCTGCACATTCGCCTCGCTGTCGGCACGCTCCGAATCGCGGGACGTCGACCTCACGGTGCGTGCGGCGGCCCAGGCGGCGACACCGCAAGTCGCACGTCCGCCGCGCACCGACAACCTCGTCGCGCTCGAAATGGGCGGGCGCGTCGAGAATCAGCCGTCGAGGCCGGGCGCGCTCGGGTTCGTGCCTGAACGCGCGCTCGACGGCGATCCGACAACGATGTGGGCGGAGCTGTTTCCTCCGGCCTCGATCGTCCTGTCGTTCATCGGACACGACACCGCGCTCGTGGCGAGCGTCTCCATCACCTCGCCGAGCGCGGGTTCGCCGCCACCCTACGGCGTCACCGTCACCGCCGCGCGCCCGCGTGCCGTCGAGATCTCGCTGTCCACCACCTCGCCGACGACAGGATTCGTCAAGGCGATCTCGGCGCCGTTGCCCGACGACGACGGCGAGCACGCGGTGAGACTGCCGGCGCCGACCGAGGCGCGCTTCATCAAACTCACGTTCCCGCCGCCGACCGCATCGTCGTACGGCAAGAACGGCGTCGTCGTCGGCGAGATCGCCGTGCACGAGGGCGCGCGCGCGGGCTATATACCGCTCTTGCAGCGGCATCCGGACCTGCAGACGCTGCTCTCGACGGGCACCCTCAAGCCGGATGCGGCGAGTCTCTCGTATCAGGCACCTGGCGCCGCGATCGGCTCGTCCTGCGTGGCGCCCTCGGTCGCCCCCGCCGAGTGTCCGGAGAGCAAGTCAGTACTGGTCGTCGCCAACGCGCCGACGCAGTATTACCCGTTGAATGAGGCCACGAACCCTTCGCCTGCTCCGACCGTGCGCTACTTCGGGCCTGGCCCAGGCAAGGGCCTCGTCGACGAGTCCATTTACAAGCGCGTGAACTACTGGCTCCTGCAGCCAGACCTCCTACGACCGGCGGATTTCCTGCCCAGCGCCCACGTCGACACGGCGGTGCTCGAGCAGGTCTGCGACATCAAGACGAGCGTCTCTGCGGCCGTGAAGCAGGCGCTCGTTGCGTGGGTCGCCAACGGCAACAAGTTGATCATCTCCGACGCGGACTCGTGCGGTCCGGGCCAGGTCCCCGACTACTCGTTCCTGCCCTATTCGTTCGCGACGAGCAATCCGGGCGGCCGGGCCGCGGCGGCCGCGCTTCAGATCGTCGAGAAGAGTTTCCTCGTCAGCCCCGAGTCGCACGATCCCGCGTTCTTCGACGAGCCATCGTGGCGGCTGAAGAAGAACGGGAACATCTCGAACGACTTCGGCGACTCGAACACGGTGATCAAGTACGACGATCACTGGTGCGGCGCGCTGTTCGGCACGAACGCCATCGGCGCCAGCGGCTTCGTGATGGCGTACGCGCACTATGGCCACGGCGTGATCATCTACGACGGCATCGATCGCGATCAAGGCGCGGACCTCGCGTACCACCAGTACCTCGCCCGCCAATTGCTGCTGCCGTTCCGGCCCGATCCGCTGCCGTGCAGTTTACGCGTCGCGCCGTTCGCGATCACGACCGACCTGGAGCTGGTCGAGCGGCACGTCAAAGCCGGCGAGACGGTCACGTATCCGCTCACGGTGCTCGCGGCGAAACCGGACTACGCGGGCACGGTCGCGCTATCCGTGGCGCCGACCGCCGGCGCGCCCGGTTTGGCGGACCATATCGATCCCGCGACGGTGACGCTCGGCGCCAAGGGCACGGCGACGCTCACGCTGACGGCGCCCGCAGCGATCACGGCGCCGATCGCGTTTGCCGTCAATGGCACGGCGGCAGGTGCGGCGGGCACCTTGTGTCTGACGATTGACACGGCGCGGAGCGGACATCTGGCCGTAACGGCGGATCTCGGAACGGCGGCGCCAGCGATGTCGCGCAAGAACCTGCTCATCATTCTCGACCTGTCCGGCTCGATGAACGAGGCGCTCGGCAAGAGTACGCGCATCGCGACCGCGCGGACAGTGCTGCACCGTGTGCTGGCCAAAGTGCCCGACGACTTCAACGTCGGCCTACGTGTCTACGGCGACCGGTACGGATCGAAGGACAAAGAAACGTGCACGGACTCGCACCTTGTGCAGCCCGTGGGGAAGATCGATCGGCCGGCGCTGCTGAAACTCATCGACGGCGCGAAGCCGCGCGGCGAAACGCCGCTCGTGTACTCCGTGCTGCAGGCGATCGCCGATCTGAAGAGCGCTGGCGGCGGTTCGGTCGTGCTCATCACCGACGGAGAAGAAAGCTGCGGCGGCGACTTCGTGGCGGCGGCCATGGCCATCAAGCAGTCGGGCCTCGACTTCCGCCTCAACATCGTCGGCTTCACACTCCAGGGGCAGCAGGCGCAGAAAGCGCTCGGCAGCCTCGCGACAGCCGCCGGCGGCGCCTATTACAGCGCGCAGAACGGCCCGGCACTCTCGCAGGCGCTGGCGGCCGCGACGATCACGACATTCCCATTCTCGATCAAGAACGGCGCCGGCAAGGT
>DATATJ010000222.1:0-9754 GCA_036268855.1 Vicinamibacterales bacterium | reverse complement strand
CAGCGAGCTCGCGCAACAGTATTGCGCGCGACCATCCGTCGAACACGATGTGATGAACGGTGACCAGAAGGACGTGGTTGTCGGGATCGATGCGGATGAGCGACGTGCGGATCAGGGGGCCACTGGAGAGATCGAATGGGCGCCGCGCTTCGTCGCGGATCAGCCGGTCTAACTCTGGCGCGCGGTCGCATTCAGGCAGGCCGCCGAGGTCGATCACCGGTAGCGGCACCCTCAGCGCCGGCGCGATGCGCTGCACGGGCTGTCCGCCTTTGGAAGGGAACGAGGCCCTGAGCACGTCGTGCCTGCGGACGATGGCGGCCAGGCTCTGCTCGATCGCAGCGATCTGCAGCGAACCGGTGAGGCGGATCGGCACACGGCTGTTGAACATGCCGCTGTCCGGCTGCCATTGATCGATGAACCACAACCGCTGCTGGCCGAACGACGGCGGAGTCTCCGGCGTCTTCACCGCGTCCGCGAGCCGCGTCCGGCGCGTGCGAAACGCCTCGCGTCCAACTGGCGAAATCGTCGGTCGTCGCGTGCCCGGGTTCTTTGCCGGTTCGCGTGCGGCGGCACGATCGGCGATTGCCGCACTGATCACGTCCGCCATGCTCGCGAGCGTGGGACGCTCGAACAGGGTGACGAGCGACAGGTCGGCGTTCAACTCGCCCGACACGCGGGCGACGACACGCGCCGCGAGCACCGAATCGCCGCCCAGGTCGAAGAAATTGTCGTGGATCCCCTCCGGGGCGACGCCGAGAACTTCTTGCCAGATCGCGGCGAGTGTTCTTTCGAGTGGCGAGCAGGGAGGCGCCGGCACGGGGGCGGCCGCGCGCGAAGCGTCATCGGCAGCGAGACCGAGCTGGCTGGCCAGCAGATGCCGCTGCAGCTTGCCGGTCGCGCTCTTGGGGATACGATCGACGAGAAAGATCCGCGACGGCACCTTGAAGGGCGCGAGCGTTGCGGCGACGAACTCGCGCAGTTCCCGTTCGGCGCACGCGATCGCCGGGCGCAAAACGATGGCAGACGCCACTTCGTGACCAAGCGTCTCGTGCGGCAATGCGAACGTCGCCGCCTCGGCTACGGCCGGGTGGCTCAGAAGGACATCGTCCACTTCGAGCGGGGCGATTTTCTCGCCGGCGCGATTGATCGTCTCCGTCAAACGGCCGGTGATGAAGAGATAGCTGTCTTCGTCGAAGTGCCCGGCGTCGCCGGTCCGCAACCATCCGTCGACGAAGGCGTGAGCATTCGCCGCCGGATCGGCTTCGTAGCCGGTCATCACCGTCGCGCCGCGGATTACGATCTCGCCGGTGGACCCGTGCGGCAGCAGCTGACCGCGCGCATCCATGATGGCGGCCTCGGCTCCGGATGTCAGACCGACCGAGCCGGCCTTCCTGACACCAGGCGGCAGCGGATTGCTGGCGACCTGATGCGAGCCCTCCGTCATCCCGTACGCCTCGATCACCGGCGCCTGAAACGCGGCTTCGAGCGCCGTCCTCACCGGACCCGGCAGCGCGGACGATGCCGAACGGATGAAGTGAATGGAACGGCGCGCGACGACGCGGCCGTGCGCGCTCGCCCGCGCGAGAATCGCCTGGTGCATCGTCGGCACCGCGGTATACCACGTGGGCTCGAGCGCGTCGATCCAATCGAAGAACCGCGGTGCGTCGAAGCCGGGCGGACACACGACGCTGCTGCCGGCCGCCAGCGAAGACAAGACGCCGCCGATCAATCCGTGGACATGAAAGAGCGGCATCACGTCGAGACACCGATCGTCGGCGCGCAGCTCGAGCCGGGCCGCGATATTGAGGGCGGAGGCGCACAGATTCGCGTGCGTCAGCGCCACGACCTTGGGTCGCGACGTCGTTCCGGACGTCGTGAGCACGAGCGCCGCGTCGCCGCCGCGGGGAAGGGGCAGCGACGCGTGCGGCGCGAGGGGAACGTCGGCCAGGCCAAAGACGCCAGCCGGCGCGGACAGGTCGGGCACGAGCCTGACGACGCGGGCGCCGATCCGCAGCGCGGCGACCGCAGCCGGAGACGCCTCGTCGTTCGTGATCAGCGCCTTGACATGCAGCCCGGTGAGACGCGCTTCGACCTCATTCCGGCGGTACGCGGGATTCAGCGGCGCCGCCGTGGAGACGGCGGAGACAGCGAGAAAGGCGACAGCCATCTCGGGGCCGTCTGGAAGGACGATTGCGACCCGGTCGGCCGGCCCGAACCCGCCGGCACGCAGGGCGGCGGCGACGTCGGCGATCTGCGTCCAGAGCCGCCGATAGGTGAGGGGCGCGCGATCCGGCGACACGATGGCGACGGCGTTGGGCGCCCGTTCTACGTGTCGGCGCACGACGTGCTGGACGCACGGATCTGGTAACCCAGGGTCAGTCATTCAGGTGTCTACGTGGGAGCGAGCAGGCACTGCAGCAAATAGCCAGCCAGCACCGACCGGCTGGATCACGTTGGCATAAGGAATCGACTGAGACTTGTCATGGAAACAGGCGACTAAAGTCCGGGTTCTTCCGCCGTTGTCAGGCGGGAGCGAGCGCCATCACGGCACACCCCCCGTACGGCGGCGTCTCGACGTGTGCACGTGGTTCTTGACAGCGCAGACGGGTTCAGGCTCAATACGGTCGCCCCTCGAACAGGAGACCAACATGGACATCGTTACCCGTGCGAAGAACATCTGTCTGACCCCCAAGACCGAGTGGTCGGTCATCGCCGGGGAACAAACGCCCACCGGGACACTGATCAGCGGCTACGTGGTGCCCCTGGCGGCGATTGGCGCTGTCGCGGGTCTCATCGGCGGCTCGATCGTCGGCATCACCGTGCCGTTCGCCGGCACGTATCGCGTGCCGATCATGACCGGCCTCGTCTCGGCCTGCTTCACGTTCGTGATGGCGATTGTCGGCGTCTTCGTCCTCTCGTTCATCATCAGCGCGCTCGCGCCGACATTCAACGCGCAGAAGAGCACCGACCAGGCGCTCAAGGTCGCGGTCTACTCCTACACGCCCGCGTGGATTGCCGGTGTCCTGCACATCCTGCCGGTGCTCGGCGTGCTCGGCATTCTGGCCGCGTTCTATGGGTTGTATCTGCTGTATCTCGCGCTGCCCCGCGTCATGAAGTGCCCCGAGGACAAGGCGGTGCCGTATACCGCCGTCGTCGTCGTGTGCGCGATCGTGCTGGGCGTCGTGATCGCCATGGTCGGCACCCTGGTCACCGGCGCGGGAATGATGGCGACCGGCGGACTTGCGTCGGCCACGTCGCGCAGCGGTGGGTCGAACATCCAGTTCGACAAGGACAGCGCGCTCGGCAAGCTGCAGGCGCTCGGCGACAAGCTGGACGCGAGCAGCAAGAAAGTCGACGCGGCGCAGAAGGCCGGCGATCAGAAGGCGGCGGTCGCCGCATCGATGGAAGGCATCGCGACGCTGCTTGGCGGCGGCAAACATGTCGATCCGATTGGCGTCGACGAATTGAAGCCGTTCGTGCCCGACACCTTCGCCGGTCTCGCCAAGACGAGCAGCAATGCCGAGAAGAACGGCATCGCGGGCCTGATGGTCTCCAAGGCCGAAGCGGTGTACAGCGATGGCGCCCAGAAGAATGTCACGCTGGAGATTTCCGACTCGGGAGGCGCCAGCGGTCTCGTGGGTCTTGCCGGTTGGGCCAGCGTGCAGCAGGAGAAAGAGGACGACACCGGCTCGGAGCGCACGCACAAAGTCGACGGCCGCCTCGTACACGAGAAGCTGTCGAAGAACGGCGGCACCAATGAGTTCTCCGTCGTCCTCGGCGATCGCTTCGTCGTGAGCGCATCGGGACACGGCGTCGGGCTCGACGACCTGAAAGCGGCGGTCGGAAAGCTGGAGCTCGCGAAGCTCGAGTCGATGAAGGACGTCGGCGTCCAGAAGTAGGCGTCGCCGCCTGACTCGTCACGTCGGCGGGCCCACGCGGCCGCCGACGCGTGGGTCAGCTTCCCGGGTGATACTCGCGTTCGGTGTGTCCCTTCAGCTGGTCGCGGTAGTAGTACACCTCTCTGAGGTTGCCGGTGGCGTACCGCTCGACCTCGTCCTTGAAGTGCGGCGACGCCGGGTTGCCGCTCTCGCCTCCCGCTGTCACGGCTCTCGCACGCACCTTGTCGCCGAACTCGACCACTGCCACGAAGCTGTTGCCGCTCGTGCCGTACCACTTCTTGGTGTTGGGATAGGCGCGTGCGCCGAACGACGCGAGCGAGCCCCACCGAGAGGATGTGAAGCCGACCGGGAAGCTGGGCTTCGTGTCGTCGAACGTCGATTCGATGGCGTCATTGAGGCGCTGGAAGCGATTGATGTCGCCCCACGGCGTCTTCCAGCTGCCGAAATCGCTCGCGAGCTGATCGGACGCTGCGGCAAGCGCGTCGAGGCGTTGATCCGCCGACGCTTTGGCCGCCGCATAGTCGTCCGGCGACATGCCTGCCTTTCGGGCGTCAGGACCAACGCGCCGCCCGAGCTCCTCGGCCCAGAACACCGCGAGCGACGTCGGGACGGACGACACGGACCACCGCCGATCCCAGTTGCGCAGCGCGGCGATCTGCTCGGCGACCTTCGCCTTGCGCGGATTGCTCGCCGGTGCGGTGTCGTACGCCGCAAACAGCGGCGGCAGAAGCGTGTCGAACGCCGGCAGGTAGCTGTCGAACGCTGCCGCGATGAGCGAGTCCGGCGCGAAATCCTTCTTCCCCGGAAGCACGCGCAGCGCATGAAGCCCGCGGGGCGACTCCTCGGTGCCGCGCTCGACGTAGGCGGGAAAGTCGGCGCGCTTCGGGCTGTCCGGGCCGGCGGCCGACCACGGCCAGTTGTTGCTGTTGTAGGCCCAGCCGCCCGGCGGATTCACCACGTTGGGCGTCTGGTCGAACGAGAGCACGCCGTGCCAGTCGGTGGCCGGATCGCTGCCGTCTACCGGCTTGGTCCAGTCGAACTTCGGATCGCGATTCGGGATGAAGTTCGAGTGCAGGTACGCAATGGTGCCGTCGGCGTCGGCGAACAGCGTGTTGTTCGACGAGTTGGTGTGCAGCTCCATCGTCTGACGGAAATCCTTGTAGCCTTTCGCCTTCATGCGCGAGTACGACTGGATCAGCGCGTTGAGCGGCGCCTGCATCAGCGCGACGCTGATCCACTTGCCGTCCGCTTCGCGGACGACAGGCCCGTGCTGTGTGCGGTAGACGGTGAACTCCTTTTTTGCCAGGCCGGTGCTCGTTTTGTAGGGCACGGTGATCTGCGACGAGATCACCGGCCGTTCTTCGGAACCGTAGCGGTACACGTATCCGTCGCCTTTGCGGGTGACCGTCTCCATGTACTCGTCGATGTTGTCCACGCCGCTCGACGTGTGCATCCAGCCGGCGCGCTCGTTGAATCCCTGGTAGACGAAGAACTGTCCCCACGTCACGGCGCCGTAGGCGTCGAGCCCTTCGTCGCTCGCCATCTGCAGCTCCGACCGGAAATAGAACGACGTGTGCGGGTTGATCCAGAGCAGCGCGTGGTGGGACGTGGTGTTCGAGGGGGCGATCGCGATACCGTTCGATCCGGTTGGTTCGACCGGATACGACAAGCCACCCCCGGCTGCGGCATGCTCCGCGGCGGGGAGGTCGAGCGCCGCTTGCGTCGGCGCCGGCTTGCCGTAGAACGCTTCGAGCTGTTTCACGTTGATCCGCTCGATGTCGCCGCCGATGCTCCCTTCGCTGAAGCTCAGCGCCATCCAGGGCGCGAACCGCGCGATCACACGCGGCTTCACTTGCGGATGGGTGTGCAGGTAGAAGTTCAGGCCGTCGGCCCACGCGTTCATCAGCGCCTTCAGCCAGTCGGGGGCTTTCTGGTACTGCGCCTTCATGTCTGCGGGATCGATGTAGAGCTTCATCCGAAGATCGCGATAGACCTGGCCCTCGCCCTCGGCCTCGGCCAGCCGCCCCATCGAGTTGAGGTAGTTGGTCTCGACGCGATTGAAGTCGTCTTCGGCCTGCGCGTAGATCATCCCGAACACCGCGTCGGCGTCGGTCTTCCCGTGGACGTGCGCGATACCCCAGTCGTCGCGCGTGATGGTGACGCGCTGTGCCTGCTGCTGCCAGGCCGCAACGTCGGTGTCGGGCGCCGCATGCGAGGTGCACGAAACGCCCACAGCGCAGATCGCTGCGAGCAGGAGACCGCGCTTCCTCATAGGTGCTTTCTCATAGGTGCGGATTGTGCCACACCTGCGCCCGATATGTGCCGCCGCAACGGCTCGCGACGCAGGGACTTCAGACGTGCCGGCCTTTCGGTCATAATCGTCGAACAGTCCGTTGACGTCATCATGCTGAGAGCTGGAATCGTCGGTCTCCCCAATGTCGGCAAGTCCACGTTGTTCAACGCCATCACGCGCACCCGGAATGCGGAGGCGGCCAACTATCCCTTCTGTACGATCGATCCCAACGTCGGCATCGTGAGCGTGCCGGACGCGCGGCTCGAGGTCCTGCGGGCGATCGCCCGGACGACGGTCGTGATCCCGGCGGCGATCGAGTTCGTGGACATCGCCGGGCTCGTGAAGGGCGCCAGCCAGGGCGAAGGCCTCGGCAACAAGTTCCTGACGCACATCCGCGAGGTGGACGCCGTCGTCCAGGTCGTGCGGTGTTTCGAGGACGAGGACATCCACCACGTCGCCGGCTCGATCGATCCGGTCCGCGACATCGAGGTCATCACCACCGAGCTGATTCTCGCGGATCTGGACGTGGTGCAGAAGCGTCGCGAGCGCCTGGCGAAGGACCTGAAGCGTGGCGACAAAGCGGCCGCCGCGGAAGAGGCCGTGCTCGCGAAAATCGAAGCGGCACTCGACGCCGGAAAGCCGGCGCTCACGGTGAAGCTCGAGCCCGAGGAGCGGGCGCTCTCCGCGCCGTTCTTTCTGCTCTCGGACAAGCCGACGATTTTCGCGTGCAACGTCAAGGAATCGGAGCTGGCGACGGCCGACACGAATCCCCACGTCCTGAAGGTGCGCGACTACGTGCGGGCGCACCTGGCCTGCGAAGCGGTCGTGATCAGCGCGCAGATAGAGAGCGATCTCGTCGATCTCGCCCCGGACGAAGCGGCGGCGTTTCTCCAGGCCCTCGGCGTGGCCGAAAGCGGCATTGGCGTCCTCATCCGCGCGACGTATCATCTGCTCGGCCTCCAGACGTACTTCACGGCCGGCGAGAAGGAAGTGCGCGCGTGGACCATTCACGCGGGAGACACCGCGCCCAGGGCCGCCGGCGTGATTCACTCGGATTTCGAGCGGGGGTTCATCAAGGCGGAGACCGTCGCCTACGCGGATCTCGTACGCTGCGGGTCGGTGGCGGCGGCGCGCGAGCACGGCGTGTACCGCATGGAAGGCAAGGACTACGTCGTCGCCGACGGCGACGTGATGGTCTTCAAGTTCAACGTATAGCGGAAGGAGCAGCTCATGACGTGCCGATCTGGTCTTCGCGCGCTCGCCGTCGCCCTCGCGGCCGGTGCGGCGCTGGTCCTGGCGGGCGCGGCCCGCAGCCCGGTGGTGCTGGCCCAGGCGTCGCCGGAACAGGCCGGTCCGTACGGCACGCTGCTCATCCGGAACGTGACGGTGATCGACGGATCGGGCGCGCCGGCGTACGGCCCGGTGAATGTCGCCGTCCGCCGGAACGTCATCGAGCGGATCGATCGTGTCGATCCGATCAGCGCGGGCCGGGGCGGCAACGGGGCGGCACAGGCCGATCGTGTGATCGACGGCACCGGCATGTATCTGATGCCCGGCATCGTGGACGGGCACACGCACGTGAGCTCGAGCACGGCGGTGCCCTCCGAGTACATCTACAAGCTGCTCCTGGGACACGGCGTCACGACCATCCGCGTCTTCAACGTCGGAAACGACGACCCGAAGGCGATGGTCGCGGAGCGGGAGCGGAGCGCCGCGAACCAGATCGTGGCGCCGCGGATGTACATCTATCCGTTCTGGCGCGGCAGCGATCCGCGCTACTCGACGCCAGACGGCGCGCGGCAGGTCGTGGACGAATGGCACGCGCTCGGCGTCGACGGCGTGAAGATCGCCAGCAAGCCCGGTCTCTGGCCCGACGTGTATCACGCGATTGCCGAGGAGACGCGCAAGGACGGGATGGGCGTCGCCGTGCACATCGCGCAGGACGGCGTGTACCCGATGAACGCGGTGCAGATTGCCGCCGAAGGGGCGTCCGTCGAGCACCACTACGGCTACCCGGAGGCTTCGTACAGCGATCGGACGATCCAGGAGCTGCCGGAGGAGTATAACTACTCCAACGAAGCGGAGCGTTTTCTGGAAACCGGCCGATCGTGGCTCCAGGCCGATCTGCAGAAGCTGCACGGGGCCGTCATCGACGCGCTGCTCGACTCGATGCGCACGAAAGGCTTCATCATGGAACCGACCTTCGTCGTCTACGAAGCCAATCGCGACGTCGCCCGGGCGGAGAACCTGCCATGGCACCACGACTACACGCTCCCGGCCGTGATGAATTCGTTTCGCCCGGACCCGTCGCACCATGCATCCTATTTCTTCAATTGGACGTCGAACAAGGAAGCGGATTGGGCGCGCGCGTACCGCCGCTGGCTCGATTTCGTGAACGACTACAAGAACCGCGGCGGGATCGTGTCGGTCGGGTCCGATTCCGGGTCGTTGTTCACGGTCTGGGGCTTCGGCACGATCCGCGAGCTCGAGATGCTCGAGGAAGCCGGATTCTCGCCGCTCGAAGCGATCCACGCGGCCACGGAAAACGGCGGCCGGTTGGTGAAGAACACGAAGATCGGCGTCATCCGGCCGGGCAATCTCGCGGACATGGTGCTGCTCACGGAGAACCCGCTGGCCAATTTGAAGGTGCTTTACGGCACCGGGATCACCAAGGTCGGGCTGGATCGAAAGGCGGCCACCGAGCGCTGCGTCAAGTTCACGATTCGCGACGGCGTCGTGTTCGACGCACAGATGCTGCTCAAGGATGTCCGGGACATGGTCGCGCGAGCGCAGTCCGGTCGATCGACGTCCGACGGAGGGCAGAAATGACGTGGGGCCGGCAGGGCGCGCGCTAACGCCTGCGGCCGGCGGCGCGGCGGAGCGTCCGCGTCTCGCGTCGAGCTCTGAGGATCATGGGTACACGGCACTGGCACCTGCCGCGCAGTATCGTCTTGGCGCTGTCGGCGGCGCTGATCACCCTGCTGTTCACAACCTACCGGAGCCTGTCGGAGACGCGTGCGCTGCTCGAGGACACGACGTCGGTCGTGCACACTCACGAAGTGCGCGAGCGGCTCGACGAGCTCGCGCTCACGGTGAACAACGCCGAAACCGCGCAGCGCGCGTTTCTCCTCACGGGCAACGATCGGTATCTCGATCCCTACAACACGTCGGTTGCGCGGATCGGCCCTGCGCTGGCGCAGCTCGGGCAGCTCGCCGCGGGCAACCCGCGGCAGCTCGTGCGCGTCGACGAGCTGCAGCGGCATGTGCGGGCACGGCTCGCTGAGCTCGACCGGGGTCTCGCTGTCCGCCGGGAGCGGGGACTCGACGAGGCGCGCGCCACGCTGGTCGCCGACAGCGGCCGACGCACGATGGAGGACATTCACGGCGTCGTGGTGGACATGCGCGCCGAGGAGCAGGCGCTGCGTACCGAAGCCTCGCGGCAGGCGGCCACCGGCTACCGGCGCGCCGTCATTTCCGAGGCGATCACCGCCGTGGCCGGCGTGGCGCTGCTGCTGGCGATCGGATTGATCGTGAACACGCGGTTCGCCGAGCGGCAGCAGGC
>DATATJ010000221.1:0-24435 GCA_036268855.1 Vicinamibacterales bacterium | reverse complement strand
GCCGGGATCGACGAGCCGCAAGCCGACGCGCCCGCCGATCGGTGCCGTGATGCGCGTGTACACGAGGTTCAGCTTCGCGCTGTCGATCTGGCCCTGATCCGTTTTCAGCATGCCCTCGTCTTGCGTCAGCGTGGCGGCCTGCGTATCGAGCTGCTGCTTGGGAATGAGCTGGCGGGCGTACAGATCCTGATAGCGCGTCATGTCGAGCTGCGCGTTCTTCAGCGTCGATTCGTCCTTGGCCTGCTGCCCTTCCGCCTGCGTCAACTGCACCTGGAATGGACGCGCGTCGAGCTCCGCCAGCAGATCGCCCTGGTGGACAACTTGCCCCTCGCGAAACGCGACGTTGACGAGTTGTCCATCGACGCGGCTGCGCACGGTCACCGTGTTCAACGCCGTGGCCGTGCCGAGGCCAGTGAGATAAACGCCCATGTCGCCGCTCCGCGCGGCGGCTGCGACAACGGGCACGCCTCGCGTCGAGGGCTGCGCCGGTGCGGCGCTCGTGGCCTGGCCGCGGATCCACGCCGGGAACCCGGCATAGACGACGACAACGATGACGACGATCGCGGCAATCGAAAGCCACCATCGGCGCCGGCGGCGCGGCGAAGCGGCGGGAGGCCGAGACGCGGGCGCACTCTTCTCGATGCCAGCCGGCGTCTCCTTGCTGACGATGCTCATGACCTGAGTCTGTCAGTGGGCGAATGCTGCCGCGACTGCCAACGGGCTGATCGCCGCGTCTGCCGATCGGCATACGCGTTCGAAAAGAACCGTTCAGCCCTTGTGACGAGAGAATTCAGTTGAGGTGCAGGATGCCGCGACGGAGGGCGAGCGTCACCGCGTGCGTGCGGTCGGACGCCCCAAGCTTGTGCAGGATGTTCTGCATGTGAATCTTGACGGTGCCGCTTGCGGTGCCGAGCCGATCCCCGATCTCGCGGTTGCCGAGCCCCTGCGCCGCGAGCTCGAGGACTTCGGTCTCACGCGGCGTCAAGACGATATAAGGAAAATATTCGCTGAGGCGCTCGGCGACGTCGGGCGGCATCAGGCGGCGTCCTGATTGCACGACGCGGATCGCCTCGACGAGCTCGCTGTGGACCGACTCCTTGAGCAGATAGCCGCGCACGCCCGCATCGAGCGCGCTGTAGATGTCCTGATCGCCGTCGTAGCTGCTCAGCGCGATCACGCGCGCATCCGGGAATTCCCCGCGGATGGCGCGCGTCGCGGCAATCCCGTCGAGCTCCGGCATGCGCAGATCCATCACGGTCACGTCCGGCCTCAGCTCCCGGTACAGCGCGATCGCTTCGCGGCCGTTCGTGCCCTCGCCCACGAGTTCCACGCCCGGCTCGTTCGCCAGAATCGAGGCGATGCCCTTGCGAATCAGCGGGTGGTCGTCGACGCAGAGCACGCGAATCACGAGGATCGCCACGTCACGCTCCCACGACGACCGAGACGGCCGTCCCGCGCCCCGGGGCGCTCGTCAAATGAAATGTCGCCCCGATCTGGGCCGCGCGCTCCCGCATGCCGATCAACCCGTAATGGGTGGTCGACGGCACATCGGCTTCCGCGAACCCGGAGCCGTCGTCTTCGACCGACAGCCGCACGAGGTTGCGCGTGCTGTCGAGCGCGACGTGCAGCGTGCGCGCACCTGAGTGCCTGACGGCATTCAACACCGCCTCCTGCGCGATGCGCAGCATGTTGTACTCGATGTCCGCCGGCAGCGGTCGCGGACTGTCACCGAGCGCGAGCTTCAGCCGGATGCCGTTCGCGCCGGTGAGCTGACGGCTGACATCGGCAATCGCGGCCGCCAGGCCGGAGCTGGCATCGTGACGATCCCGGAGCCCCGCGAGGGATCGCCGGACCGCACGCAGCGAGCTGCCGGCGTCCTCCACGATCTCCTCGAGCGCGTGCCGCTCATCCGACGGTTTCAGCCTCGACGCCAGCGCCTGCATCGCCATCGTGATGCCCGCGAACCCCTGCAGCAACGTGTCGTGCAGCTCGCGCGCGATGCGGCTGCGCTCCGCCAGGATCAGATCGAATTCTTTCCGCAGCCTGTGAATGCGCAGGCGATACGCGGACAGTCCGCCGGCGGCCAGCAACACCGCCGCCAGCGGGAAGAACCACGCGCGCTGATAGAGGCGCGGCTCGATCACGAAGGCCACGCCTGCTTGCGATTCCTGGCACACGTCGTCCAGGTTGCAGGCGGCAGCACGGAACGTGAAATGCCCGGGCGGCAGGTTGGTGTAGAACGCTTCGCGTCGCGTGCCCGCGTCCACCCACGTCCGATCGAAGCCGTCGAGCCGGTAGCGAAAGGTGATGCGCGTCGGCACGACGAAGCTGAGCCCGGTGTACCGAAAATCAATGTTGTTCCGCCCAGGCGGCAGCGGGCCAACGCCGACCGGGGATCGCCGTTCGCCGTCCACCGTGACCTCTTCGATCACGACCGGCGGCGGCGCAAACCGGCGATCGAGATGACTGGGATCGAGGACGAGCAGCCCCCTGATCGTGGAGAACCACAGACGGCCGTCGCGCATGCGAGCCGCGACCGGCTGTACACCCGACTTGCACTCGATCGTGCGCAGGACGTCCGTCGGGCTGTACGGCGAGCTGACGAACCGGTGAATCTCGCCCGCGGCGAATCGGCGGAGATCCGATCGGCTCACGGAGAAGATGCCCTTGCTGCACGCCATCCAGAGGCGATCGTGATCGTCGCTCACGATTCCGTAAATCGCGTCGTCGAACAGGCCGTCGAGCACCGAGAATGTGTGAACGGTGCCGTGATCGATCAGGCGCAACCCGTCGCCGAGGGTGCCGGCCCACAGGAGCCCGTCCGCATCCTGATACATCGCGTCGACGTGATCGAGCGCGGGCCCCAACGGCATCGACGGAACGGAGGCACCTGGCGTCCACCGCTGCAGGGCGCCGCTTTCGGGAGCAGCGTACAGATGACGATCGCCGTCCTCGCCGAACGCCAGAACGGCACCGTGGAGCGATGCGTCGCGCGCGCCGGGCGCCCGCACGATTCCGTTCTTCAGCACCACCGTGCCGCCGGACGTGGCAATCCAGAGTGCACCGTCGCGATCGTGGAACAGCGCGCGGATGTGATTCGTGGGCAGACCTTGCGCGGTCGTCCAGCGTCCATCGACGCGGCCGTGCCGCAGCTTGCTGAGGCCAGCGCTCGTGCCGACCCACAACGTGCCCGCGTCGTCGGCGGCAAGCGCGTAGATGTCGTTGGATGCCAGACCGTCGCGCGTCGTCAGCGCGTGGAAGCCGTGGCCGTCGAAGCGCGCGAGGCCGCCGCCGATCGTGCCGACCCAGATCTGCCCGTCGCGATCCTGCAGTACGGGTCCCGTGTCGTTGCTCGGCAGGCCTTCGCTCGTCGTGTACGGAATGCCGCGGCCATCGAGAAACTGGTTGAGGCCGTGCTTGGTGGCCGCCCAGAGGCTGCCTTCATGATCCTCGTACAGCGAATAGACCGTGCTCTGCGACAACCCGTCCTGCGGCCGGAAGCTTTCGATCCCGTCGCTGCGGATGCGACTGAATCCGTTCTTGGTTCCGGCCAGCACGCTGCCGTCACGGCTTTCGGTGAGGGTGAGGATGGCATTGTCGGCCGGACTATCGCCCAGCGTCAGACGATCGGCGCGCCCGTCGCGCATCCGCCACAACCCGTCGGCCGTTCCGACCCAGAGGGCGCCGTCGGCAGCGCACAGCATCGTCTGCACGCCGGACAACTCCGGCGGCGAACTGGTCTCGGGCACGAAGCGCGTGCCGTTCCACGTGCTCAAGCGCGCGTGATCGTCGGCGGCCACGATGGCGCCGTCGCGGTTGACGCACGCCGCACGGATGTCGACGCTCGCGAGCTGCGCCGCGCCGAAGGCGCGCACCCGGCCGTGCGTCAATTCGGCGATGCCGTTCGGCGTGCACACCCAGACGGCACCCGACCGATCGGCGAACAGACATTGCACCGTGCCGGATGGCAGGCCGTCCCGCTCCGAGTACCGCGTGACGACGCCGTCCTGCAGGCGCAACAGACCGGACTGGTTCGTGCCGATCCACAGCGCGTGGCGGCTGTCCTCGAGCAGGTGCGTCACCCAGATGTCGGCGCTCGAGAGGCCGTCCATCTCGTCGATCGTCGTAAAGCGCACGCCGTCGAATTTCACGAGACCGGTCTGCGTGCCGAGCCACAGGTAGCCGTCGCGCGTTTCGACAATCGAGTAGATCGATGCCTGCGGCAGACCCTGCTGCACCTGCCAGATTCGGTGCACGTATTGCGAGAGTGTTCGGGCTGGATCGAGGGCGTACGAGCGGGAGGCGAGGGCAAGCACCGCGAGCAATAGAACGAACCGCACCAGCAGACGCATGATCGAGCTCTTCGATCATGATACGCGGTTCGCCGACAGGAGGCGCGGCATCGCGCCGATTCAGGCGCGCTGTTAACCAGACTTTTACGAACTGCTATGCCGAATGGCAGGCGCTGGGACCCGGAAGGCGGCGGCGATCCAGCTCCCAGCTCCAACCGTTCGAATGGTGCAGTTACGCGACCTTCGCCTCGACCGTGATCTCCATCGTCCCGCGATACGCGTTGGAAACCGGGCATCGCCCCTCGGCTTCCTTCGCGATCTCGGTGAATTGCGCGGCGTCGGCGCCCTTCAGCCCATACGCGGTGGCGGTGAGCTTCGACGAGAGGATCTTGATGCCCGCCTCCCCTTTGTCCGCGGTGACCGTCGCCGTGACGACGGTGCGATCCGCCGTGACGCTCTTCCGGCCGAGCGTACCGTTGAGCGCCATCGCGTAGCACGCGGCGTGCGCCGCGGCCATCAACTCTTCCGGGCTGGTCTTTCCGCCTGCGTCGCCGATGCGCGACGGAAAGGTGACCGGCAGCGTGAACGCGCCCGTGCCGGCCTTCGCCTCGCCCTTGCCTTCCATGATCGATCCCTTCCACTCCACGTCCACGTGCCGCTCAAACGTCGCCATGATGCCTCCTATGCTGTAAGACCCCGACTGACCTACGTGCGCTTCGAACCGGTGATGGCCAGCTGCACGCCCGTGCCGATCACGCCGAGCGCGATCCACGCGACCGGCACCCAGTGCTGACCGGGTGCGGGTGTGAGCGGATAGAGAATCCAGACATCGCCGCTCGACGCGCCATGCGCCGCGCCCCGGTTCGCCGCGATCGCCAGCGCGCCGACGATGACGGTCCACGCGCCGGCAAACGCCGTCGCCACGACGATCACGTACCGCTGAAGGAACATCGCGGCAATCGCACCAGCAATCGCCAGGACCACCACGAGCGTGGCCGGCGGATCGCCGGTACCGGCCTGCGGCCACACGACGTGCGCGACGAGCGCACCGAGCCCCGCGCCGACGAGCGCGATGCCGACGAAATAGGCGAACACGAGGATCGCCGCGCCCAGCACACCGCCGATCACCGCCGCCAACAACATCCCGGCGGTGTTGGTGATGCCCATCATCGAGCTCGCAAACATCGCGCCGAGGATGAATCCGTAGATGCCGAGGACGACGCGAAACAGACGATATCCCGCCAGACACGTCAGGGCGCCACCAAGGACGAAGAGAATCGCGGCCGGCAGTTCGTAGGCGTGTGGAAGCATCAGGTCGCGATCAGACTTCGCGCCGTCCCTCGAGCGCCTTGTGCATCGTCATGTCGTCGGCATATTCGAGATCGCTGCCGACGGGCACGCCCATCGCGATGCGCGTGACTTTCACGCCGAGCGGCTTGAGCAGGCGGGCGAGGTAGATGGCGGTGGCCTCGCCCTCGACGTTCGGGTTCGTGGCGAGGATCACTTCGGTCGGGCCGGAGGTGACGCGTGCGAGCAGGCTCTTGATCTTCAAATCGTCCGGACCGATCCCCTGCAGCGGCGAGAGGGCGCCCATCAGCACGTGAAAGACGCCGTTGAAGTCGCGGCCGCGATCGATCGCCGCCACGTTCTGCGGCTCCTCGACGACGCAAATCAGGTGCTGATCGCGGGTGTCGCTCGTGCAGAGCGCACACGGATCCGCGTCGGTGATGTTGTTGCAGATCGAGCAGTGCGTGACGCGCGCCTTGACGTCGCGGACGGCGTCGGCCAGCCGATCGGCCTGCTCCATCGGCGACTTGAGGATGTGAAACGCCAGCCGCTGCGCGCTCTTGGGCCCGATACCGGGCAGGCCTCGCAGCTCCTCGATCAGCCGGACCAGCGGTTCGGGAAGGGCGCTTATAACTTCATCCCCGGCGGCAGCATGCCGCCCATCTTCTGCGCCATCGCCTCGTCGGCTTTCCGCTGCGCGTCGTTGATCGCGGCGACAATCAGATCCTGGAGCATCTCGACGTCCTCTTTCGAGACGACTTCGGGATCGATCGTCAGCGACTGCACCTGCTTGGCGCCGTTCACGATGACGGTGACCATACCGCCGCCGGCGTTGCCTTCCACCTTGAGCTCGGCCATCTGCTTCTGCAGCTGTTCCTGCATCTGCTGGGCCTGCTTCATCATCTGTTGGATGTTCATCGGTTCGCTCTTGCCCGCTACATCTCCTCGACGTCGCGGATCTCCGCAGGAAACACTTCGAGCATCGCCTGTACGCCAGCGTCAGCGAGCGCCTGGTCGCGCAGCGCCGATTGCTTCGCGGCCGCCGCGCCCGCGGCGTCGGCGCCCGGCGTCTGCACCGGATCGCCCTGTACGGCCGCCACCACGATCTTCCGGCCGCTCACCTCGAGCGCGAGCGCCTCGAGCCACGCGCGCTTCTCGTCGAACATCTCGCGCAGCGTGCGCTGTGCGGGCGCAAACGTGAACGTCACGTGATCCGCATCCTCCTGGACCTTCTGTGCCTGCGCGACGACGGTGTTGTAGAAGGCGCTCTTCGCCCGGCGAATCTCGGCGAGCAGCGCGTCTTTGCACGGCGCCGGCGCTTCCACGCGTGCGGGAGGCGCGCTGGCACGAGCGGCTGGCGCAGGCCGGCTCACCGCGACAACGGGCGCCGGCGGAGCGGGTCGCGCGGGCGCCGGAGCGGACGCCCGACTCTCGACGCGGCCGGCGGGAGCCGGAGGCGCCGCGGACCGCGTGGACGGCGATGATGTGCGGGCCTGGCCAGAAGGTCCGCCGCCCGCGAGCAGGTCCTCGATCGGCGTCAGCTTCCTCAGGTACATCCACCGCAGCAGCGCCATCTCGAGGTGATAGCGCGGCTGCGCCGCGCTGCGGATCTCCCCTTCGGCGCGCGTCAGCAGATCGAACGCGCGGAGCAGATCTTCGCGCGAGAACCGCGTGCCGAGCGCCGTCAGCCGGTCGCGCTCGCCCTCGCCCGCGATCTCCGGATCGGCGAGGCGCGACGGATCGACCGACAGCACGAGCAGATCGCGCACGACCCGCGACAGCTCGCGGCAGACGGCTCGCAGGTCGTACCCCATCTCGACTGCGCGGGCTGCCAGCGCGAACGCCTGCACGGCATCCTCGTCAGCGACCGCCTGGATCGTGTCGAGCAGCAGATCGCGGCCGACGAGGCCGAGCACCGCGGACACGTCCTCGCCGGTGATCGTGCTGCCCGTGAACGCGATCACCTGATCGAGCTTGCTCTGGGCGTCGCGCATGCTGCCGTCGGCGTCGCGCGCGATGAGCTGCAGCGATTCGTCGCCGACCGTGATCCCTTCCGCGCTCACGATCGCGCGCAGCTGATCGGCGATCGCTTTCGTGTGGATCGTCCGGAACTCGTACACTTGCGATCGCGACAGCACCGTCTCGGGAATTTTGTCGAGCTCGGTCGTCGCCATCATGAAGACGACATGAGGCGGCGGCTCCTCGATCGACTTGAGGAGCGAGTTGAACGAGGCGCTCGACAGCTGGTGCACCTCGTCGATGATGAACACCTTGTAGCGATTCCGGACCGGGCGGATCGCCAGGCCGGCGATGATCACTTCGCGGACGTTATCGATCCCGGTGTGCGTGGCCGCGTCGATCTCGAGGACGTCCATGTCGCGTCCCTCGGCGATTTCCACACACGCATCGCACGTGCCGCACGGATCGGCTGTCGGCCCGTTCTCGCAGTTGAGCGCGCGGGCGAGAATGCGGGCCGTCGTCGTCTTCCCCACACCGCGCGGTCCGGCGAAGACGAAGGACTGCGCCAGCCGCCCGCTCGCCAGCGCGTTGCGCAGCGTACGCGTCACCGCCTGCTGCCCGACGACATCGTCGAACCTCTGCGGGCGCCACTTCCGCGCGATCACTTGGTAGGCCACGGGTCCAGGTCTTCAGAGTTCAGATTTCAGAGTTCAGAGTTCAGATTTCAGATTTCAGATTTCAGATTGGAGAACTCGGCTTGCGGACTGGACCGCGATCCGGAATGACTGCGGCACATGTCAGGATCTACTTAGCGCTGCTGCCTTCCGGCCCTGACGCGGTTCGTAGGCTGAAATTGCACAGGTTCCGGACCGCGGTGCAATCCACAAACCGCTGCGTCCGCGTTGCGGTCAGACCCTTGAGTGTACTACACGGGCACACGCGTCGCGAGGAGGATGTACTTGGCGAGAATCTCGCCGACGACCACTGTGAACAGGTCCACGTACAGGATCCCGGTCGCCGACTGCGTCGATCGAATCTTCGCCGTTTCCCACGTGAGATACGACAGGATCGCCGGCCCGACCAGGCCGAAGAGCACGCGCTGCCAAAAAAAGATCCCGTCGATCGACGTGATGTAGTGCCGGAAGCTCGGCCCGAGTCCCGGCTGCCACGTCGCGAGGGCGACGACAATCGCCGCCACGACGACGACGATGCGCAGAACCATCGACGCCATGTGCCACTTCACGATCGACTGCAGATGCGAGACCTGCATCGACGGAATCACGAGATACCAGTGGCCCAGGATCATCGCCGTGCAGGTGCCGCCGAGAAGCGCCGCCGACGTGAGAAAGCTCGCGATCGTCAGCGCCTGCCCCGCGCCCGAGCGCCCCGCCGACACCGCCAGCGCCTCGCACAGAATCGCCACCAGGCCCCCGGCGACAGCGACCGCCACAATCGCCGGCCGAATCGACGCGAGCATCCGCCCCACCGTCGCCCAGTAGATCACCACGGCCGCCGCGGCGCAGTCGAGCGCGATCAACCCGTACGCCCCCGCGCCACTCGCGTCCACATCGGCCGGGCCGAGCAGACCGTAGCGGAACGCCAGCGCAACGACCAGCAGAATCGCCGCAAGACCGGCGTTGAAGCGGAAGAACTTCACGCCGGCGTCGCGCGACACGAACAACAGCGTGAAGATGATGCCGACGCCGAGATGCGCCAGGAACAGGAAGAGGACGGTTGAGAGGCTCATGGGCGGAAGGCTGGATGGCAGGAGGGCCAGGTCGGCCAATCCTGCCTGTCCCGCCCGTCTCTTTCTATTTGCTCGCGGCCAGCCGTTTGTTCACTTCCGTCCAGTTCACGACGTTCCACCATGCGGCGACGTAGTCGGGACGACGGTTCTGGTACTTCAAGTAATACGCGTGCTCCCAGACGTCGATGCCGAACACCGGCTTCTTCCCGTCCATGAGCGGACTGTCCTGGTTCGGCGTGCTCTCGATCGCGAGCTTGCCGCCCTGATCGATCACCCACGCCCACCCGCTGCCGAAACGGCCGCCTGCCGCCTTCGCGAACTGTTCCTTGAACGTCTCGAAGCTCCCGAACGACGACTTCAACGCATCCGCGATGGCGCCGGTCGGCGGTCCGCCAGCCTTGGGCGCCATGATCTGCCAGAACATCGAATGGTTCGCGTGGCCGCCGCCGTTGTTGCGCACGGCGGTGCGAATGTCCTCGGGCACGGTACCGATGCCCTTGATCAGATCCTCGACGCTCTTCGACTGCAGCTCGGGGTGCTTCTCGAGCGCGGCGTTCAGGTTATTCACGTAGGCGGCATGATGCTTCCCGTGGTGAATCTCCATGGTCTGCTTGTCGATGTGGGGCTCGAGCGCATCGGATGCGTAGGGAAGGGGCGGAAGGGTGTAAGCCATCAGACGTTCCTCCTTGTCGGCCTTTGACCCGGCTCAGGACGATCCCGGGCGCGTCGAAGGCTCGAGTCCTGCCGTGGGCAGAACCTGAGGATCGTACTTCGCCGAGCGACGCGAGGGCAACCGCGCCCCATCGGCCCAGCTCGGCCTCTACTGGATCGTGAGCATGCGGTCGAGGGCGATCTTCGTCCAGCGTTTCTGATCGTCGGGCACGACGATCCGATTGTGGACCTCGCCGTTGACCAGACCCTCGAGCACCCACAACAGGTGGTTGGGCGACACGCGGAACATCGTCGAGCACAGGCAGCCGAACTGATCGAGCGAGACGACGGTTCGATCGGGCTGCACCTGCCGCGCGAGGCGACTCACCAGATGCAGCTCGGTACCGACGGCCCACGTGGATCCGGCCGGGCTTTCGGTGATCTGCTTGATGATGTACTCGGTCGAGCCCGAGTCGTCCGCAGCCTGGACGACGTCCCACGGCACTTCCGGGTGCACGATCACGCGGACGCCGGGGTGCTCGCGGCGGACATTTTCGATCTGGCGAACGGTGAAGCGCGTGTGCACCGAGCAGTGCCCCTTCCACAGGATGATGCGCGCGCGCTTGACGGCGTCGGGCTCCAGACCGCCCCAGATCTCATTCGGATCCCACACCACCATCTGATCGAGCGGCACGCCCATCTTGTAGGCGGTGTTCCGCCCCAGGTGCTGATCGGGCAGGAACAGCACGCGCTCGCCGCGCTCCCACGCCCATTTCAGCGTCGCAGCGGCATTCGACGATGTGCAGACGACACCGCCCCGCTCGCCGCAGAAGGCTTTGATGGACGCGGCGGAGTTGATGTAGGTGACGGGGATGAAGGACTGACGTTCGGCGCCGCGGCGCTCCTCGCGCTCGAGCAGGCCCATCTGGCGCAAATCGCTCCAGCACATTTCGAGCTGATCCGGATCGGCCATGTCCGCCATCGAGCAGCCGGCGGCGAGATCGGGCAGAATCACGGCCTGATGGTCGCCACTCAGCACGTCGGCGCTTTCCGCCATGAAATGCACGCCGCAGAACACGATGAACTCGGCGTCGGGGTGGGCGGACACCTGGCGCGCGAGCTTGTAGGAGTCGCCGGTGTAGTCGGCGAACTTGAACACTTCGTCGCGCTGATAGTGATGGCCGAGGATGACGACGCGGCGGCCGAGCTTGGCGCGGGCGGCGGCGATCCGGCGGTCCATCTCGGCGTCCGACAGGGCGAGATACCGCTCAGGGAGCGGCTGGCGCTCGGCGATGTGGTCTTTTTCGTAGGCGGTGAGCACGGGCAGCAGCATGGGCGGCGTCTCTGGGCGCTTGTGAAACTTTTCTCAATCTAACGCTACGAAAAAGCCAAGCTGTATCGGCTGTTCCGATCACACTTGGCCGCTTTCCCAGTATAACACCGGGCCCCGGCCCGTTATTCCGCCGCCCCCGCGTGCGCCACCACCCGATACAACGTGTCGCGCTCGACCGGCGACCGCCCCGCCGCCGTGATCAGCCGCTCGATCGCCCGCGGCGTCATCGCCTCCGGCGTCCGCGCCCCGGCCATGTGGTAAATCTTCTCTTCCTGCACGGTGCCGTCGAGGTCGTCCACGCCGAACCACAGCGCCGTCTGCGCCACGTCCACGCCGGTCGCGATCCAGAACGCCTTCACGTGATCGATGTTGTCGCACATCAGCCGCGACACCGCGTGGACACGCAGCGAATCGAGCGCGCTCGGCGCCGGCAGCTTGCGCATCTGGTTATTGTCGGGATGAAAGGCCAGCGGGATGAACGCCTGGAAGCCGCCCGTCTCGTCCTGCAGCGCCCGGGCGCGCAGCATGTGATCGACGCGCTCTTCCGCCGTCTCGATGTGTCCGTACAGCATCGTTACGTTGGTGCGCATGCCGAGGCGATGCGCTGTGCGGTGAATTTCCAGATAGCGATCGCTGCCGCACTTGTCGTGCGCGATCTTCCGTCGGACGCGGTCGGCGAAGATCTCGGCGCCGCCGCCGGGCAGCGAATCGAGCCCCGCCGCCATCAGCTCGCGCAACACCTGCTCGTCGGTCTTGCCGTAGAGATCCGCGAAGAACGCGATCTCCACCGCGGTGAAGCACTTCAGCTGGATGGTCGGGCGAATCCGCTTCAGGCCGCGCAGCATCTCCGTGTAGTAGTCGAACGGCAGATCCGGGTGCAGCCCGTTGACGACATGGACCTCGGTGAGCGGCTGATGGGCGCGCTGGCGCAGCTTGTCCCAGACCTGCTCGAGCGACATCGTGTACGCGCCGGCGTCGCCCGGCTTCAGCCGGGCAAACGAGCAGAAGAGACAGCTGGCGACGCAGACGTTCGTCGCCTCGAGACGAATGTTGTAGTTGTAGAACGTGCGGCCGGCGTGCCGTTTCTCGCGCTCGCGATTGGCGAGCCAACCGACCGCGAGCAGATCCGGCGACTCGAACAGCCGGACGCCGTCAGCGGGATCGAGGCGCAGGCCAGCCGCGAGCTTCTCTTCGAGATCGGCGAGGCCGGAAGCGCGAAGGCGGGAAAGCACCATGTGATTATGCGGCTATCTGGTGATGACCAGATACACCGCATTCAAGTCCGCGACCGTCAGGAGATGCCGAACACCTGAATGCGCAGCGAGCGGGCGCGCGGACCGTCGAGCTCCGCCATCAGGATCCGCTGCCATTGCCCGAGCACGACTTCCCCGCCGCTGATCTGCAGCGTGAGGTTGTGGCCGAGGAGCATCGCGCGCAGATGCGAGTCGGCGTTCATCCGATCGCAATCCGAATGCTGCGGATCGTTGTGCATGTACTCGGCGTCGCGGGCGACCATGTGCTCGAGGAAGCGCTTGATGTCGGAGAGCAGCGCTGTCTGGAACTCGTTGATGAAGAGCGTGCAGGTCGTGTGCATCGACCAGAGGCTGACGAGCCCTTCGCGGATGTTGAACTTGCGGACGTACTCCATCACGCGGTTGGTCAGATCCACCAGCTCGACGCGCTGGTCGGTCTGCACGACGAACGTTTCGCCATGAATGGTAAGGCCGCCCGCCTTCGCCGTGGCCACGTCTTCGACGGGCTTCTCGCGAACGGTGACGGTCGAACTCTTGCTCATGCGCTCCTCTTGAATGGTGTGCCCGGATCTCGCGCGTCCCATGGGGCGGACACGAACGTTATATGTTACGAAAAAACGCGCGCCGGTAGCAACCTGCTATACTCCGCGACAGTCCGGCCCTGACGCCGGCACACGCACCAATCTGACGCTCGCCCCGGGGCCACGCGAAGTGGGTGAAACGCCCACACGGTCCCGCCACTGTAAGCGGGGAGCGACACGTCGTCGAAGCCACTGGCACGCCGGAGCCCGCAAGCCGGGCGTGGCGGCCGGGAAGGCAGACGTGCCGCGTCGATCCGCGAGTCAGGAAACCTGGTCCTCCGGGGGCGTCCTTTCTTCGGCGCGAGAGACGCCAAGAGGAGCCCCTTGCATTCGTCCGCCTCCCGCCTCCGGTGGCTGGCTGCAGCAGCCTGCCGCTGCGCCGCCCTGACCATCCTGTTCGCCGGCGCCGCTTCGTCGCGCGCCGCAGCCGCCGACACCGTGGCCGGCACCGTCGTCGACCAATCGGGACAACCGCTGCCCCGCGCGTACGTCCGCGCCGTCGCCCCATCGGGCGTGGAGCTCACCAGCACGTTCACCGACGATCGGGGGCGCTTCGCGCTGCGCGGCGCCGACGCGTGCCAGCTCCAGGTGTCGATGACCGGCTTCGAGCCGGCGGCCGCCGCGTGCACCTCGTCGCAGCCGGTGCGGATCGTGCTCCATGTCGCACCCATTCAGGAAACCGTCGTCGTCAGCGCGACGCGGACGGCCGTGCCTGCGGACCAGGTCGGCGCCAGCGTGACGGCGTTCACCGCCGCGGATCTCGACCGGCGGCGCACGCCGCTCGTGGCCGATCTCCTGCGATCGACGCCCGGCGTGATGGTGATTCAGTCGGGCGGCGTCGGCGGCGTGACATCGCTGTTCGTCCGCGGTGGCGAGAGCAACTACAACAAGGTGCTGCTCGATGGCATCCCGCTCAACGAGCCCGGCGGCACGTTCAACTTCAGCAATCTGACGACCGACAACATCGAGCGCGTCGAAATCGTCCGCGGCGCGCAGTCGGCGCTCTTCGGATCCGACGCGATGTCGAGCGTCGTTCAGCTCTTCACCAAGCGGCCGGATCGCGCCGAGGCGCGGCCTCACGTGACGGCGTCGGTGGAGGGCGGCACGTACGGTACGGTCCGCGGCGGCGCGGCGGTATCCGGCGCGTCGCAGCGATTCGATTACTCGTTCGGCGCATCGGGCTACGCGACCGACAACAACACGCCGAACGACCACTTCACGAACACGACGCTCTCGGCCAACGCCGGCGTGGTGCTCAGCGACACGGCGACGCTGCGGTTCATCGGGCGCGGCGAGCTGGAGCACGTCGGCACCCCGGGCCAGACCGCGTTCGGACGTCCGGATCTCGATGCCTTTTTCCAGCGGCACGACGGCGTCGGCGGCATCACATTCGACCAGCAGGTGAACGCGTCGTTCCGGCAGCGCGCGTCGTACGCGCTCTCAGTGTCGCACCAGCGGTCGGCGGACCTGATCACCGACCCGGCGTACACGCCGCAGTTCGGCGATCGCATCGCGCCGTTCGAGTTCTCCGACTTCACGTTCGACAGCCGGACGAACCTGCGCCGGCATCACGCGAGCTACCAGGCCGACTGGCGCCTGACCACCGATGCGTCGACGCACGGCGATCAGCGGCTGACACTGCTCGGCGACTGGGACGGCGAGCGCGCTACGCTCGACGATGCGCTCGGCGGCACATCCACGCCCGCGTCGCGCAACAATTTCGGCGCGTCGATCCAGCACCAGGCGCTGTGGGCGCGCACGTTCGTCACCTTGAGCGGACGCGTCGAGCACAACGACAGCTTCGGCACGGCATTCGTGCCGCGCGGCTCCGTCGTGTACATCGCGCATCCCGCGGGCGGCGCGTTCGGCGAGACGAGGCTGAAGGCGAGCGCCGGGCTCGGCATCAAGGAACCCACCGTGCTGCAGTCCTTCAGCCTGTCGCCGTTCTTCCTCGGCAACCCCAACCTGCAGCCCGAGCGCGCGCGCACCCTCGACGCCGGCATCGAACAGCGCCTGCTCGGCGACCGGGCGAAGATCGAGGTCACCTGGTTCGACAATCGATACCGCAACATCATCGCCACCCGCACGACCGATCCGGACACCTTCTCTGCCCAGTACTTCAACATCGGCTTGACGCAGGCGCGCGGAGCGGAGATCGGCGCCGAACTGGTCGCGGTTCGAACGGTGCACGTCCGCGGCGGGTACACGTTCGTGGCGTCGGAGATCCTCGAGAGCACGTCGCCGCTGGACCCGGTGTTCCAGCCCGGGCAGTGGGCGTTCCGGCGGCCGCGGCATTCGGGCTACCTCGGCGTAGCGTGGGGCTGGAGCCGCCTGACCGCAGACGTCACCGGCGTGATCGTGGGACGCTTCGTAGACAGCGACTTCTCATCGCTCGAGCCGCCGCTGGTCTCGAATCCCGGCTATGCGACGTGGAACGCGCGCTTCTCGTACGACGCGACGGCACAGCTGCGCGTGCTTCTCTCGATCGACAACCTCGCCAACGCGGAATACATGGAGCCGCTCGGCTATCCCGCACTGGGCCGCGCGGTGCGTCTCGGCCTGCGGGTAGGTTTCTAGCGCCGTGACGCCGATGCTGCGGGCCGCCGACGTGTCGTTTTCGTACGAGGCGGCGCCCGTGCTGCATCGCGTTTCGTTCGTCGTCTCTCCGGGACGGATCGTCGGGCTGCTCGGTCCAAACGGATCCGGAAAGACGACGCTGCTGCGCATCATGGCCGGGACGCTGTCTCCACGCAGCGGATCGGTGCAGATCGACGAAGCCGACATCAGCACCCTCTCGCGACGCGACGTCGCGAAACGGCTGGCCGTCGTGCCGCAGGAGACGCACAGCACCTTCGACTTCACGGTGCTCGACATCGTGCTGATGGGACGGTACCCGCATCTGGGCGCCTTCGAGCTCGAGGGCGGCTCGGATCTCGCCATCGCCCGGGACGCGCTCGCGGCCACCGGCACGCTCGCGTTGGAGCATCGGCTGTTCGCCACACTCAGCGGAGGAGAAAAGCAGCGGGTCGTGATCGCCGGCGCGTTGGCGCAGGCCTCGCACGCGCTGTTGCTGGACGAGCCGACCGCTTCGCTCGACCTCGGCTACCAGCTCGCGATCGCGCAGCTGCTGACGCGTCTCAATCACGATCGCGGCACGACGATGCTGGTGTCCACGCACGACCTGAACTTTGCGGCGTCGCTCTGCTCGGAGCTCGTGTTGATTCGCGACGGCCGCATCATCGCGCAAGGAGCGACCGACGTCGTGCTCACGGTCTCGAATGTCCGTGCCGTGTACGACGTCGATGCCGAGGTCGGGTACAACGCGCGGGCGGGTCATGTCACGGTCATCCCCATTGCCCGCGCGCACTGATCTCCGCCGGCGCTTGCTGCTCACGTACGGCGGCTTCGGCATCGTGGCGATCGCCGCCTGCCTGGCGGCGCCGCTGGTCGGCAGCACGCGCATTTCGCTGGCGCATGCGTTCAGCCGATCGGCGCCGTTCGCGGACAACGTGGACGCGCAGATCTTCTTTCTTGCCCGGCTGCCGCGCGTCCTGGCGGCGGCGATCATCGGCGCGAGCCTCGCCGTGTCCGGCGCGGTGTTCCAGGCGCTCCTGCGCAACCCGCTGGCCTCTCCGGATACGCTGGGTGTGTCTGGCGGGGCTGCGCTCGGCGCCATGGTCGCCATCACGTTCCACATCGACGTCACGCTGTTCGGCGTCCCGTCGATTCCGGCCGCGAGCTTCTTGGGATCGCTCGGTGCGCTCGCGATCGTCTACGTGCTGGCCACAGCGCGGCGGCGCGGGCTGTCGTCCACCACGCTGCTCCTGGCGGGCGTCGCGCTGAATGCCTTCTTCTCGGCGCTGGTGCTCTTCGTGCAGTATTTTGCCGATTTCGCCGAGACGTTCCGCAGCGTGCGCTGGCTGATGGGTTCGCTCGACGTCGCAGGCTATACGCCGATTGTCGCCGTCATCCCGCTGCTCGCTCTCTCCGCCGCGGGCTTCGCGACGCTGCCCCGTGCTCTGGATCTGCTGAGCCTGGGCGGCGACGCCGCCGCGGTCCGCGGCGTGAACGTGCGGCGCACGGAGCGCGTCGCGCTGCTCAGCGCCTCGCTCGCCACCGGCGCGTCCGTGTCGATCGCCGGTCCCATCTCGTTTGTCGGCATCGTCGTCCCACATCTCGTACGATTGATCGTCGGCGCCGATCACCGGCTCGTGCTTCCTGCGAGCGCGTTGGCGGGCGCTGCCCTGCTCGTCGGCTGTGACGTCGCCGCGCGCACGCTCTTCTCGCCGCTCGAAATTCCTGTCGGCGTGATCACGGCGCTCGTCGGCGCGCCGTTTTTCCTCTATCTGCTGATGAGGCGCTCATGACGCGGCGGCGGCTGATCGTCCTGGCGCTCGCGATCCTTCCCGTCGCGGTGCCGCGCGCATCCGCGCCAGCGCCAACGGAGGCGCCGCGGCGGATCATCTCGCTCGTCCCGGCCGTCACGCAAATGCTGTTTGCCATCGGCGGCGGCGCACGCGTCATCGCCGTCAGTAACTACGATCAGGATCCGGCCGAGGTGAAGGCGCTCCCTCGCGTCGGCGGGCTCCTGGATCCCGATACGGAGCGCATCCTCGCGCTTCGGCCGGATCTCGTCATTGTCTACGAGGCGCAGCACGAGCTGGAGCAGCGCCTCACGCAGGCGCACATCCGGTACTACGAATACGCGCACAAGAATCTCGCGAACGTGATGGCGACAATGCGGGCGCTGGGCGACATCCTCGGAACGGGCGACGCCGCCGAGCATGTCGCGCGCGGCATCGAGGGCCGCCTGCAAGCCACCGCGGCGCGCGTCGCCGGCCGCCCGCGGCCGTCGGTCCTCCTGGTGCTCAGTCGCGATCCGCAGTCGCTGCGCAATATCTACGCGAACGGCGGATACGGGTTTCTGCACGACATGATCGCCATTGCCGGCGGACGCGACGTCTTCGACGATGTCCTGCGCGAGAACGTCCAGCCGTCAACGGAGCTGATCCTCGCCCGGCGTCCGGAAATCATCATCGAGCTTCGGTACGGCGCGGCGGCGGTCGGCGCCGACGATCTGTCGCCCTGGCAGGCGCTACCATCATTGCCCGCAGTGAAAAATCACAAGATTTACCAGCTCGTCGGCGACCGCTTCGTCGATGCCGGGCCGGAGGTTGCCGAGGCCACAGAGCAGTTCGCGCGGACGATTCACCCAGAGGCGTTCAAATGAATTATCCGAAGCGCATCGTGTGCCTCACTGAAGAAACAACTGAAACACTCTATCTGCTCGGACAGGGCGATCGCATTGTCGGCGTGTCGGGTTACACCGTGCGGCCTCCCGAGGCGCGGCTCAAGCCGAAGATCTCGGCGTTCATCAACGCGCGATTCGACAAGATCGAATCCCTGCGGCCCGATCTGGTCCTCGCGTTCTCGGATCTTCAGGCCGATCTCTCGGCGGAGCTCGTGAGGCGCGGCATCGCGGTCGTCACGTTCAACCAGCGGAGCGTCGCTGAGATTCTGCAGATGATCGGCATGCTCGGGGGATTGGTCGGCTGCCAGGCGGCGGCCGAACGGCTCGCCGAACGGCTCTCACGCGATCTGGATCGCATCCGCGAGTCGGCGGCGCGCTTTCCCCGGCGCCTCCGGACCTTCTTCGAAGAGTGGGACGATCCGCTGATCTCGGGCATCCGCTGGGTCGAGGAGCTGGTGGATATCGCCGGCGGTGCGCCGATTTTCCCTGAGCTCGCGGACGCGAGCCTCGCGAAGCAGCGCATCGTCGATCCGGCGGAAGTCGCGCGGCGGGATCCCGAAATGATTCTCGCGTCGTGGTGCGGGAAGCGCGTGAAGAAGGCGACCATCGTCGGACGGCCGGGATGGCAGGCGGTGAGCGCCGTCGCCCACGATCGGATCTTCGAAGTGAAGTCGACCTACATCCTCCAGCCGGGTCCAGCGAGCCTCACCGACGGAGTGCGCCAGATTCATGCGCAGCTGTGCGGCGTCCACGGTCTGGAACACGCAACGGACGCGGCGACGTGGCGGACGTAGCGCTCGGCTGACCTGTCCGCCGAAGCCTCGTCCAAGGTGGAAGCCTTGGCGCTACAGGAAAAGGCCGTTCCTCACCTCGGGGATCATGCCGGTCGCTCGCGCCTTCTCGAATAAGAGCTCCACCGCCCGCCTGCCGTCCACACCGAGATCGATGGAGTAGTCGTTCACGTACAGGTCGATGTGCCGGTACATGACCTCCTCGCTCATCTCCTGCGCGTGCTCGCGCACGAACGGCAGGCTGGCCGAGCGATGGGCTAACGCGTACTCCACGCTTCGCCGGACCACGCGATTCAACGCGTCCTTCACGTCGTCCGGCAGCGATCGCCTGACGACGATGCCGCCGAGCGGAATGGGCGCGCCGGTCTCGTGCTCCCAGAACTCGCCGAGATCGATGATCTTCTTCAAGCCCTTCGCCTCGTATGTGAAGCGGTTCTCGTGGATGATCAGCCCGGCATCGCAGGCGTCGTTCAGCAGCGCTGGCTCGATCGCCGAAAACAGCATCGGCGTCTTGTTTCGCGCCGCCGGAAACGCCAGGCCGAGGAGAAAATTCGCCGTGGTGAACGTGCCGGGAATCGCGATGCGGAGTCCACCCTCTGCGACCTCCTGCGGCGCGATCGATCGCTTCGAGATGAGCAGCGGCCCGCAGTTGCGCCCGAGCGCGCTCCCGGCGTCGAGCAGCACGTAGGCGTCGGCGCAATGCCCATACGCGTGGTAGCTCAACTTCGTCACGTCGCTCTCGCCGGCAAAGGCCGCGGCGTTCAGCGCTTCGACGTCGGCCAGCCGGGTCGAAAACTGCAGTCCTTCGAGGTCGACGCGGTGATTGACGATGGCGTCGAACATGAAGCAGTCGTTCGGGCAGGGAGAAAATCCGAGAGAGAGGTTCATAAGGTCTCGAGGATGGTGAGCGCGGTTCCGCTCAAGTGCTGGATCGCCTCGGTGATCTTCCACGCGGAGCGATTCCGCGGCTCCACGGCATTCGACACGGCGCGGACCTGAGCAAACGGGACGCCCTGCATCAGGCAGGCGTACATGAAGGCGGCCCCCTCCATGCTCTCGACCTGCGGCCTGAAGCGCCGCAGCACGGCGTCGATTGATTGTGCGTTCCCGTGGACCGTGTTCACGGTGATCGCCCGCACGGCTGGCAGCCGGGCCAGCGCGGCATTCGATGGCGGCACGGCATTCACCAGCGCGCCCCCCGTGAACGGAGGCTCGTCGTCGCCGAGGAGGTGCATGTCCTGGATCGTGAGAAATCGATCGCCGTCCTCCGCGCCCAACTCGGCGATGCGGTCGGAGACGATGTGCACGACGGCGCCGGGCGCCAGGGCGCGGTCGAAGCTGCCGCACACGCCGATGTTCAGCGCGAAGCCGTAGCGCGTCTGCGCCAGGATACGCGCGCAACGGGCGGCGGTTGCCACCATGCCGACGCCAGTGGTCAGCGCGTCGACCGTGTGTGCGCCACAGCGGTACCGGTTCATCCCGTTCTCGCGAGGCGTCGCGACACCGAGCGCCGCCGCGACCGGCGCCATCTCCGCCGGCGTGGCCGCCACCACGAGAATCGTCATGCGGGTCTGTCGCTACTCCACGTCGTCGTCGGGCACCGCCACCGCGTAGGCCGTGGACGCGCGCCTGATCACGATCGTCAGGCCGAAGCCGACCAGGACGACGGACGCGGCCAGGCCGACATAGATGCCGCTGCCCGCGAGGGCGACGGGCGCCGCGCCGATCGGCGTGCCCTCGACGATGGAGAAGGCCTGGGAGACGGTGAGCGCACGCTCACCCGCCGAACGCGGCATGATCCGCCACGAGAGAAACATGATGCCGAGGGCGACGAGGCCGATGATGAGCAGCGGATGCCGGGAGTTGCGGCGCGTGATGAGGCTCAAGGCCGCGAGCACCGCGGCCAGCGCGCCGAGGCCCGCGACCCAGAGCGCGGCCATGTCGGGAACCCCTTTGAGCGAGACGTCGCCGACGATCACCCAGGGCAGAAACGCGCTGACGAAGAGCGCAACGCCCGCGAGGAGCGGCACGAGATAACCGCGCATGCCGGGGCGGAGCACACCGAGCGTCATTCGGCGTCCTTGAGCTCCTCGTACCACGCCATCTGAATCGCCTCGAGCTTCGGCTCGTTCGAGGCCTTGGGATCGTCGTCGAATCCGTCGAGGGCGATCACGCGCTCGCGCAGGTCCGTAAAGCGAATCGTCATCGGATCGACACCGGGGAACTTCTCGGAAAGCGCGATACCGATGTCCTCGGAATCCTTCCATTTCACGAGCGCACCTCCTCGGCTTTCGCGTCTTTGCGGTCCGACTTCCCCAGCTGAATCCCGCCGCCTTCCTGCACGTAGTTGCGCGTGTACATCGGCAGCTCGCAGACCACGTCTCCGCTGATCACGGCCTGACAGCCGAGACGCGAGCGCGCCGTGAGGCCCCACGCGGTGTCGAGCCGATCCGCTTCGTCGTCTTCCATCTCGCTGAGGTGCTCGGCGCCCTCGCGAATGATGACGTGGCACGTGGTGCAGGCGCAGCTGCCGCCGCACGCATGCTCGAGCGGCACGCCGCGATTCTTCGCGACGTCGAGAAACGACTCGGGCTTGCCGTGCTGCGAGTACGGCAGATGGCCGTGCTCGAACTCGACGGTCTGAGGTTCCCCGTCGATGATGAACGTCACTTTAGGCATGTCTGACCTCGAGATTCGGGATTCAGGATTGTCCACCCCACGTCCCACCTCACATCTGGTTCACGTTTCGGCCCGCCAGCGCGGCCTGCACGGAGCGGTTCATCATCGCTTCCGCGAGATGACGCGTGGCGTCGTTGAGCGCGTGGGTCTTCTCCTGAATCGCCTCTTTGTCGGGTCCGTTGAGCACCGCCTTCAGATCGGCCAGTGCCGTGCCAATCCTATCCGCCTCGCCGGGCGAGAATTCGTCGGCCGCGATGGCCGCATAATCCGGTGCGCGCAGCGATTTTTCGGTGGCGACGATCACCGACTCGGCTTCGTTGCGCGCCTCGATGAGCAGGCGCGCGGCGAAATCAGCCTCCGCGTGCTCGAACGACTCGAGCAGCATCCGCTCGACCTCGTCGTCGGTGAGCCCGTACGACGGCTTGACGTCGATCGTCTGCTCGACCTCGGTGCGCAGCTCGCGGGCCGTCACGCTGAGGATGCCGTTCGCGTCGATTTGAAACTGCACCTGCACGCGCGGCAGGCCCGCCGGCATCGGCGGAATGCCGCGCAGCTTGAAACGAGCCAGCGACCGGTTGTCGGGTACGAGCTCGCGCTCGCCCTGCAGGACGTGAATGTCCACAGCCGTCTGGCTGTCGACCGCCGTCGTGAACATCTCCTGGCCGGTGGCCGGAATCGTCGAGTTGCGCAGGATGATCTTCGACATCACGCCGCCCATCGTCTCGATGCCGAGCGAGAGCGGCGTCACGTCGAGCAGCAGCAGCTCGCGGTTTCCGGTGACGAGAATATCCGCCTGCACGGCCGCACCGAGCGCCACGACCTCGTCGGGGTTCAGTTCGCTGTGCGGCGTCCGCCCGAAGAGCTCGCCGACCAGACGGCGGACGAGCGGAATGCGCGTCGAGCCGCCGACGAGCACAACCTCGTCGATCTGCGACGGTTCCAGCCCGGCGTCCGCCAGCGCCTGACGGCAGGGCTCGAGCGTGCGATCGACGACCGGTCTTATCAGCGCCTCGAAGTCGGCGCGGGTGAGCGCTCTCGCGCGGGCCGCGTCACTGGGCCCGTCAGCGACGCGAATCTCGGTGCTCTCGCGATCCGACAGATCGAGCTTCGCCTGGATGACGGCCTTGCGAATCTCCTGGATCTCCTCTGGCGTGCGGCCATCGCGTGCCGCCTGGCTCGAAGTCGTGGCGTCCGAATCGCCTCCGCCGAGGACGCGCTGCATCAGCAACAGGTCGATGTCGTCGCCGCCGAGGTGCGTGTCGCCATTGGTCGAGAGCACCTGGAAGACGCCGTCTTCGACCCGGAGGATCGAGATGTCGAACGTGCCGCCGCCGAAATCGTAGACGGCGATGAGCCCCGTGTGCCGCTTGTCCAACCCGTACGCCAGGGACGCGGCCGTCGGCTCATTGATGATGCGAAGCACGTCGAGGCCCGCGATGCGGCCGGCGTCGCGCGTGGCGGTGCGTTGTGCGTCGTTGAAGTACGCCGGCACGGTGATCACCGCGCGATCGACTTCCGGATCGATCTCGCCGAGCGCGGCGAAATGGGCCTCGGCGCGGTGCTTCAGCTCGCGCAGAATCAGCGCGGAGATCTCCGGCGGCGTGAACTCGCGCGATCCGAGGCCGATGCGCACGACCCCGCCGGCTTCGCCGGCGACACGAAACGGAAACATCCGTGCATCGTCGCGCACATCGTCGACGCCCTTGCCCATGAACCGCTTCACGGAGTACACGGAACGGTTCGCATCCGTCAGCAGCCGGCGCTGTGCCTCGCGGCCCACGTAGATCGTGGCGTCCTCGGCCACCGACACCACCGACGGCACGAGCGCGTCGCCGCTCTTGTCGCGGATCACGACGGGCACGGCGTCCTGGACGTAGGCGACGAGGCTGTTGGTGGTGCCGAGGTCGATGCCGACGACTCTGCTCATGAACGAGATTCTCCACCCCGGTCTGTAGTTTTCACTGCGACAGCTCTCTCTCGATCGAGGCGAGCAGGTTCCTGATGTAGCTGCGCTCCATCACGCGGTCGTGCAGCGCGGCGAGCACGGCCCGGCGGTCCGCGGCCGGCGCGTGATCGGAGAGCGCGTCCCAGCGCGCCGAGAGCGCATCGAGCTGCGCCTCGTGTTCGGTCCGCTTCTCCTCGATCGGCATCCGGGCGCGCTCGAGCCGCGCCTTCAGCTCGGCCGGCGCCGTTCCACCCGCGCGGAGATCGCGAATCTCATCGAGCTCCTCGTTCAAGGCGAACACTTCCTGCAGGAGTGCCGGCGGTACTTGCGCGGATGCCTCCCGCGGGTTCGCCGCCGCCAGCCCTTCCAGCTGCAACAGATACTCCACGCGTCCAATCGCCGGTTTCAGCGTGCGGTAGGCATCGTTCAGGTACGACGATCGCTCGAGGCTGGCGCGCCGCTCCGGCGCGCTCGCGTTATAGAAGTAGTCCGGATGAAACTGGCGGCTCAGGTCGCGGAACCGCCGCTCGAGTTCGGCCGGATCAATCTGCAGCTTCCGCGACAACCCGAGAAACGCGAAGTAATCGGCGGGGCGGTTGAGCGGCAGAATCTTCGTGCACTGCGGACAGAAGTGAGCTTCGGCCGGAGCACCGGCTCCGCATTCGC
>DATATJ010000220.1:0-26522 GCA_036268855.1 Vicinamibacterales bacterium | reverse complement strand
CTGACGGCTTCGTCTCGGCAATTTGCGCGGACGGCTCAGGGCGTTCGCGAACCACAGGCGTCTGGTTCGGCACGGCCACCCAGATGGCCATCGCTGCCGCTGCGGCGGCAAGTGGAATCAGCCATCCGAGCGCGAGCCTTCGTGCCGGTGCCGGCGGAGCGCTGGGAGGAGCCGTAGTCGCCATGGCCGCCAGCAGCGCCTGGCAGCGGGCGCAGTCGGCCGCGTGCGCTTCGACGGCAGTCCGTTCACCCGCCGCAAGCGCGCCGTCGGCGTACGCGGCCACCGTCTCTGCATCGAGACACGCGTCTGTTGGGGCTGAGGCGCGCGCTTCGAGCGTCCGGGCCAGCAGCCGTTCGATTGACGAGTCGCGGTCGCGCGCGGCCTTGCTCACTCCGAGATCTCCTTCATACCGAACGATCGTCCGCGGTTTTCTTGCGCGCCGCCGGACCCAGAATCGATTGCAGGTCGAGTGGACCCGTATCGCCGGTCGCCGACTCGAAACACTCGGCGATCAGCGCGCTGCTCAGCCCGGCCTCGTCGCGCAGCATGCGCTCCACATCCTTCCGGATGGTGCGGCGAGTCCGCGCGAGCTGCCGCGACACGGTGGCTTCGTGCTCGTGGAGGAGCCGGCCGGTGTCGGCCAGTGTCAGTTCCTGCGCGTAGTAACAACCGAGGCGCAGACGGTCGCGGGCGCTGAGCCGTGCGACGGCACTCGCCAGCGACCGCTCCATCAAGCTGGCATACCGGACCCGATCGCCCTCCAGCACATCGCTTCCGCCCGCGGACCGGCTCACCGCCGGCTGAAATGACGGCCCCGTGGGCGCTCCCGAGTCTTCGGTATCGTGCCATTCGCGGTCCGCATCCGGCAGCGGCACGAGCCGCCTCTGGGCGCGAACACGGTCCACGAAGCGCTGCGCGAGCACGGCACGCAGCCAGGTCGCCAGGCTGCTGCGGCCCTGGAAGCAGCGGAAGAGCGATCGCCGTTCCCCATCCCGCTCCTGCATCCCGTACAGGTCGGCGTACAGCGCGTCGGCGAGGTCGCGCGCGCCGCCGCCTGGCGCGAGCGCATCGGCCGCCCGGTAGAGCACCGGCCGGTATTCCAGCACGAACCGCTCCCAGGCGCGCTCGTCGCCCGCCGCACACAGCCGGGCCAGCTCGAGATCGGCATCGTGCACGCGTCAGCCTAAGCGGCCATCTCCATGCGTCTCATTATCGCGCACGGATTGCCGGACCTTTTGCCTGCGATTTCCGTCTAAAAGCCCTATGGTAAAGTCACGCACTATGCGCAACCTCCTGCTCTCGGCGTGCCTCGTCGCGCTGGCGGTCGCGATTGCCGCCGCCCAGCCCCGGACCACCGCGGCATTCTCGGTGCCGGTGGTTTACAAGACGCTGCCCAACGGGCTCCGCGTGGTGATCAGCGAGAATCACGCGTCCCCGACGGTCGTCGTCGAAGTGATGTATCGCATCGGATTCCGGATCGAGCCGAAGGATCGCACCGGGTTCGCGCACCTGTTCGAGCACATGATGTTCCAGGGCTCGGAGCACGTCGCCAAGTTCGAGCACGTCCGCATCGTCAACGAGAACGGCGGGACGCTGAACGGATCGACGCGCTTCGACCACACCAATTACTTCGAGGTGATGCCGTCCAATGCGCTCGAGCTCGCCATGTGGCTCGAGGCGGACCGCATGCGTTCGCTCAAGATCACACCCGAGAACCTGAAGAACCAGCAGAACGTGGTCAGCGAGGAAGTGCGCGTCAACGTGTTGAACCAGCCGTACGCCGCGTTCGAGTGGCTCGGCCTGCCGCAGAAGGCCAACACGAACTGGTACAACTCGCACAACTTCTACGGCGACCTCGCCGACATCGAAGCGGCGACGCTCGACGATGTGAAGAAGTTCTTCGAGACGTACTACGCGCCGAACAACGCCGTGCTCGTCGTTGCAGGCGACACGACGCCCGATGAAGTGATGAAGCTCGCCGAGAAGCACTTCGGTGGGATCCCGTCGCGCAAGGTGCCTCCCCCGCCAGACATCAGCGAGCCGCCGCAGACGGCCGAGAAGACGTTCGTCGAGCCCGACAAGCTCGCGCGGACACCGGCGATTGCGTTCGGGTATCACCTGCCGCCGCGCCTCTCGCCCGACTTCTTCGCGCTGGCCCTGCTCGATCCGCTGCTCGTCAGCGACGAAAGCGCCAAGCTCTATCAGGCGCTCGTCAAGGACAAGCAGATCGCCAACGCCGTGTCCGGCGGCTTCAATTACGGCCTGGGCAACGACTTCGACTACAACGGCCCGATGCTCTACACCTTCCGCGTGGACTACGCGCCGGAGGTGAAAGGCCCCGACGTACTGAAGGTCGTGGACGACGTGATTGGGGCGGTGCAGCAGCACGGCATCACCGACGAAGAGCTGAAGGAGGCGAAGATTAACTTCAAATCCGGCTTCTTCGAGACGATCGAAGGCGGCGGCACGCCGCTCTTCGGCCGGTCCGATCTGCTGGCGGCGCTCGCGCTCTACGACAACGACCCCAACCGCATCAACACGATTCTGAGCGATCTGGACAAGGTGACGGCGGCGGACGTGCAGGCAGCGGCGAAGAAATATCTCGTGCCGGCCAACCGCACGTCGATCGAGCGGCGTCCCGCTGCAGCCGCGGGAGGTGCACAGTGATCGGACAGAGAAACCTCTCCACCACGGGGGACACTGAGAACACGGGGGAACACTCGATCTGGACCTCCGTGTCCTGCGTGTCCTCTGTGGTGCGGCATTTGATTGTGATCATGTTGTGCGCGGTACCGGCGATGGCCCAGGCGCCGGCCGCACCGGCGACCGAGCGGCCCGCGGTGGGGCCCGCGCGCCCCTTCCAACTGGCGCCGCGCATCGAGCGCACGCTGCCGAACGGCCTGCACGTCATCGTCACGCGGCAGACGGTGGTGCCGAAAGTGTCGGTGACGCTGACGATCCGATCCGGGTATTCGAGCGATCCGGCGGACGAGACCGGCCTGGCGTCGCTCACCGGCGACCTGGTGCAGGAAGGCACGAAGAGCCGCAGCAGCCAGGAGATCCGCCGGCAGATGTTCGGCATGGGCGGATCGCTCACCGCGGCGGCGTCGCAGGACTTCACGCAGCTGGCGGCGCGCGGGCTGTCGGAGTTCACGCCCGGCCTCATCGACCTCGTCGCCGACGTGGCGATGAACCCGACGTTCCCCGAACAGGAATTCGCGATCATGGTGCAGCAGCACCTGCAGGGCGTGGAGCAGCAGCAGGCGTCGCCGCAGTTCCTCGCCAATCGCGAGTTCCGCAGGGAGCTGTTCGGCGCCCACCCATACGCGCGCACGAGCGAGTCGGCCGACTCGATCAAGGCGATCGATCGCGCGAAGGTGGTGGCCTTCCACCGCGATCACTACCGGCCGAACAACGCGTTCCTGATGGTGGTCGGCGACGTGCAGCCGGAACAGGTGTTCGCCGCCGCACAGAAGTCGTTCGGTGGCTGGACGCGCGGCACGGTGCCGGCGCCGACGTACGCCGCCCCGCCCGCGCTGTCGGGACGCCATGTGTATTTCGTGCAGCGCCCCAACAGCATCCAGTCGTCCATCGTCGTCGGCAACCTCGCGGTGAAGCGCAGCGACCCGCGGTGGTTCGAGATGACGCTCGCCAACACGATCTACGGCGGCGCGTTCAACTCGCGCATCGTGAAGAACATCCGTGAGGACAAGGGATACACCTATTCGCCCTCGTCGGTGTTCACCGGTTTCGCCGACGCGGGGTTCTACCGGTTCGCGGCAGACGTGCGGAACGAGGTGACGGGCGCCACGCTCAGCGAGGTCTACAAGGAGATCGACAAGATGCGCGCCGAGGGCAGCGACGGCCCGGAGCTCGCGGGCGCGAAGTCGTACATGCGCGGCATCTTTTCGCTGCAGACCGCGACGCAAGGCGGCCTCTCGGCGACGTTGAACAATGTCTACGTCTACGATCTGCCGAAGAATTATCCCGAGACGTTCCGCTCGACGATCGCCGAGCTCACGCCGCCGCGCGTGAAGGCAGGCGCGGACGCCCTGCTGGGATCAGACAACTCGGTGGTCGTCATCGTCGGCGACTGGTCCAAGGTGAAGGATCAACTCGGCGCGTTCAAGGAGATCACGTTCCTCGACATCAACGGCAAGAAGATCGCCCCGCCGGCTCCGTGAACCATCAGTACCATTTCGTCACGACCTGGCGGGTCGACGCGCTCTGTGGTGAGGTCGCCGACATTCTCGGCGACCCGCTCGCGCTGCCGCGCTGGTGGCCCGCCGTGTATCTCGACGCGGAGGAAACGGCGCCCGGCGATGCCCAGGGGCGTGGCCGCCGCGTCGCGCTGCACACGAAAGGGTGGCTACCCTACACGCTGCAATGGGAGCTGGAGGTCGTCGAGTCGCGCTATCCGCAGGGCTTCGCGATCGTGGCGCGCGGCGACCTCGACGGCCGCGGCGTGTGGACCATCGAACAGGACGGCCGCCACACTCGCGCGACGTACGACTGGCAGCTGCACGCGCAGAAGCCTCTGGTCCGCCGTCTCTCATTTCTGCTGAAGCCGCTGTTCGAGGCGAATCACCGGTGGGCCATGGCGCAAGGCGCGGAGAGTCTGGTGCTGGAGCTCGCGCGCCGGCGCGCCTCGTCCGACGAGGCGCGGCAGGCGGTTCCGCCGCCACCCGGCCCGATCACGTACGCAGGGGTGGCCCTGCTGGCCGGCGCGACCGCCATCATTGGAGGCGCGGCGTATCTGGCCGTGCGGCGTTACCGTTCCAGGAGCGACCGCAGCGACGCCAGCGCGCGCTCCCAGCCGTAGCGCACCACGTCGTAGTAGCGGCGCCAGCGCTCGCTCTCTTCGAAGCCGGTCTGCCTGACGTGCACGCGCGTCGTGGCATCGCCGTCGCTCCCGACGGCCGTGCACGACACATCGAGCGCCATCGGACCGATGGGCTCGCCGTCGGGCGGCAGCCAGAACGCGTCGGCGACGAAGAACCCGGCGCCCGGATCGAACTGCATCACCGTCCCACGGAAGACGCCACCGAGCCGGCCGAGTGTCTCGTCGCGAAAATCGGTCGGCGCCCATTCCACGACGTACGGTCCGAGCACACGAGGCGTCGTCACCGATCGGGCGACCTGCCACCAGGCGCCGAGCGCATCGGCGTCGAAGAACGCCTTCAGGACGCGTCCGTGCGGCGCCTTGATGATCGCGGTGAGGTCAATGCTGGGCGTGTCCGCCATGCGAGCGGTGTGCGATCGGGTCATGGGCCGACGGGAAAGGCGGCGTCGGCCCGAGGAAGCGAATGATAACAGAGATGGTAAAGTGAAATCGTATGACTCAGCAGCCGATGGCGTATCTGTACCCCGAGTTCCTCGAGAGCGAGGAAGCGCGGCCGATCCGGATTCTCGCTGAATATCTCGAGCCGCTGCGGCGGTTCAAAGAACAGAAGATTCAGGACACCGTGGTCTTCTTCGGCTCGGCACGAGTGGACAGTCGCGAAGGCGCAGAGCGCACGCTGCGGACCCTGCGTGCGCGCGGCGTGCGGGACGCCGACGAGCACTACGAGAAAGAGCTGAAGAAGAGCCGGAAAGCGCTCGAGTGGGCGCGCTATTACGAAGACGCGCGCGAACTGGCGCGTCTGTTGACCGAATGGAGCAGCAGCCTGCAGTCGGACAACCACCGCTTCGTCGTGACGTCTGGCGGCGGCCCCGGGATCATGGAAGCCGCCAACCGCGGCGCGCGAGAGGGTGGCGGCAAGACGATCGGCCTCAATATCCGGCTGCCGTTCGAACAGGGCGCCAACCCGTACATCACGGACGGCCTCCACTTCGAGTTCCACTACTTCTTCATGCGGAAGTTCTGGTTCGCGTACCTCGCGAAGGCGCTCGTCGTTTTCCCCGGGGGGTTCGGCACCATGGACGAGCTGTTCGAGATCCTGACGCTCGTGCAGACGGACAAGCTCTCGAAGCAGATCGAGGTGGTGCTGTACGGCCGCGAGTACTGGGATCAGGTGCTGAGCTTCGAGCCGATGGCGGAGTGGGGCGCCATCGCCGGGAAGGATCTCGAGCTGCTGCAGACCTGCGACACGCCGAGCGAGGCATTCGAGCACCTGCGGTCGAACCTGATCGCGAACCACCTGGAGCCGGCGTCGGACCAGGAAGCCGCCGCGCCCGGCATCGCCAAGACGCGCGGATGACTTTTCACCACGAAGAACACGAAGTTGCTTTACAAAAGTACCTTCGTGACTTCGTGCGCTTCGTGGTTTGGCTCGCTTGGTGGGGTCAGTACAACAAGAACCGCTCGCGAAGGCGCGCGAAGCTCGCGACAGGCGCTTCCCACGAGCGCGCGATTTCCCGCGCGCCCTCGCCCGCGTCGATCCGTTCGCGCGTCTCGGGCGATCCGGCGAGGATGTCGATCGGCAGCTTTTCGTGCTCGTACTCGTACGGCGGATCCCGCCACGCGAACTGCGCCGGGTCGCTCGCACGAAATGCCGCCAGGAGTGCCACGCCCGTTTCTACGGGCCGGAATGTCGTGCGATCGAGCACGTGAATCTGGCAGCCGCCGCAAGGGGTCTTCGCGTGCTTGTGGAACGTCGGCTCGAACACGGCCGGCCGGAAGAACGCGCCCGGCAGCTCGATCCGGTGCATCTCGTCCGCAAATCGCTCGGCGTCTGCCCACGGCGCGCCCACCAGCTCGAACGGCCGCGTCGTCCCGCGCCCTTCGGAGACGTTCGTGCCCTCGAACAGCACGGTCCCCGGATACACGATGCAGGTATCGAGCGTCGGGATGTTCGGCGACGTCATCACCCAAGGCAGACCGGTCTCGTCGAAGTACATGTCGCGGCGCCAGCCGCGCATCTTCACCACCTCGAGGTCCGCGCCGATCGTGAAGGCGTCGTTGAACAGCCGCGCGAGCTCGCCGATCGTCATGCCATGCCGCATCGGGATCGGATACGCGCCCACGAACGACTCGTACCCGGCCTCGAGCATCGGCCCCTCGACGCCGACGCCGCCAATCGGATTCGGCCGATCGCAGACGATGGCGGTGATGCCGTGTGTGCGGGCTGCCGCCAGGCAGTTCGCCATCGTGTAGATATACGTATAGATGCGCGTGCCGACGTCCTGCAGGTCGATGACGAGGACGTCGACGTCGCGCAGCATCTCCGCGGTCGGCTCGCGGGTTTCGCTGTAGAGCGAGTACACCGGTACGCGCCGGCGTTCGTCGCGCGCGTGGCCGCTCTCGATCATGTTCTCCTGCACGTCGGACCGGAAGCCGTGCTGGGGGCCGAAAATGGCGGTCAACCGTGCCCGCGGGTGCGCCCCGAGGCGGTCGGCGGCGTGCCGCAGGTGCCGATCGACCGAGGAGGGGTTGCAGACCAGGGCGACGCGCTGGTCGTCGAGGCGATCGGACTCGAGAAGCTGTTCCAGGCCGAGCGTGACGCGCATGCCGAATTATAGGGGTCGCCCGGCCTGCCGACACACGGCGCGCGACTTGCGTGTGAATGGTCCCGTTGATAGACTACGCGTTCCTGGTGGTCAGCCCCGCCTGCTTTGCCCGCGCCGAGAGCCGATCGAGCCTCAGTTCTGACTCGCTCTCTCCTCCACGTGACTGCTTAGCCGACGCGCAAACCACCGTCTCCGGACTGCGCAGCCCGGAGGGGTCAGGTGAACTGCATCGGCGGCCCATCGCGGCGCTGGTGCGAACGAGGAGACAGTGATGGGTCGAAGGCTTTACGTCGGGAATCTTCCGTACACCACAGGCGAAGCGGAACTGCAGGAGCTGTTCGCCAAGGCCGGAACGGTCGAGTCGGTACGTGTCATGCGGGATGCCGCAACCGGCCGCGCCCGCGGGTTCGCGTTCGTCGAAATGTCGACCGACGAGGAAGCGCAGAAGGCCGCCTCCGAGTTCAATCAGTTCCAGATGGGTGGACGCAGCCTGACCGTGAATGAAGCGCGGCCCAAGCCCGAAGGCGGCTTCGGCGGTGGCGGCGGCGGCTTCGGCGGCAATCGTGGCGGTGGCGGCGGACGCCGCGAGCCGCGCTGGTAACGCGTATGAAAGCGTGGACCAAAGGCGACCGCGTCGTGCAGCCCACGTACGGGCCCGGGACGCTCGTCGAAGTCAACGAGCACCACACGGTGATCGACTTCGACGAACACGGCCGCCGCGTTTTCGCGACGCGGCTCGTCGTGCTGCAGGCCACTAGCGAGCCTGCACCCGCCAAGGCCGCGCGCAAGCGCGCGACCAAGGCGAAGCCCAAAGCTGAGAAAGCCGAAAAAGCTTAGGCTCCTCGGAGAACGAATCCATCGCACCGGTTATGGTTGAGGATGCGCACCTCGGGCGCTCGCCTCAACCACAACCATTCGCATCGCTCCCACCCGGCTGACGTTCGCCCTGATCCCTGACCCCTGATCCCCGATCCCCGATCCCCGATCCCCGATCCCCGGCCCTGAGAAAGCCCTTACGCACGCCCCTTGCATGAGTTACCAGTCTCATGCGTGTGCTCCTCGTCGAAGACGAACCATCCGCCGCGCGGATGCTGGCCAAGGGCCTGCGCGAGCACGCCTATGCGGTGGATGTCGTCCGTGACGGCCGAATCGCTTCCGCCCAACTCGCCGTAGCTGATTACGACATCGTCTTGCTGGACGTGATGCTGCCGAGCAAGAGCGGCTTCGAGGTCTGCCGCGACCTGCGCAGTGCCGGGTCGAAGGTCCCGGTGCTCATGCTCACGGCACGCCACGCCATCGACGACCGGGTCGCCGGCTTCGACAGCGGCGCCGACGACTACCTGTTGAAGCCGTTCGATTTTCGCGAGCTGCTGGCGCGGGTCCGGGCGCTGGTCCGTCGGCAGTCGCTGCCGCTGCTACCAGAACGGCTCGAGGCGGGCCCGATCGCCATCGACACCCGGCGTCGAGATGTTCAGGTCGGCGGCGCCCCGATCGTCCTGACCGCGCGCGAATACGCGCTGCTGGAGTTCTTCTGCCGCCGGCAGGGCGACGTCGTGACGCGCGCGGAGATCGCCGAGCACGTCTGGGACGATCGCTACGATCCGCTGTCCAACGTGATTGACGTGTACGTCCAGCGCCTGCGCCGCAAGATCGATCGTCCTGGACACGAGTCGCTGATTCGCGCCTGGCGCGGCGCCGGCTACCAGTTGATGGCGGACGTGGCCGCGGTATGAACCTGACGATTCGCACCCGCATGACGCTCTGGTACACCGCCCTCGTGGCAGCGCTGCTCGCCTGTTTCGCCGCCGGCGTGCTGGCCGTGCAGTCGCGCCTCAGCCGCGGCCAGTTCGACGCCGAGCTCGACGGCGTCAACCGGACAGTGGGGAACGTCCTGCGCGCGGAGCTCTCGGAAAGCCACGACCTCGCGCGTGCCGCACAGGAGACGCGCAAGTCGGTCGACATTCCGGGCCGTACCGTCGCAGTGCTCCATGGGGACGGCAGCCCGATTGCCGCGCACTGGCGCGGATTCCGCCGCGCGCTGCTGCCCGCGTTCCACGGCACGTCCTGGCAGGGCACCGTGGCGGACGGGCGCGACGCCTGGCGCGTGCACATCACGCGCGTCTCCTCAGGCGACGGCAACTACGAGATCGTCACCGCCGGATCGCTCGATCACCTCGCGAGCGAGCAGCATCTGCTGGCGTGGACGCTGGTCATGTCGATGCCGCTCGCCATCATGCTGGCCGCCGCAGTCTGCTGGTGGACGGCGTCCCATGCGCTCCTTCCGCTCACCGCGATGGCCGCGCGGGCCGAGGCGATCACACTTCAGTCGCTCGACGTCGATCTGGCGGCCGGCGGCGCGCCCGACGAAGTGGGGCAGCTCGCCGGCGCCTTCAACAAGCTGCTCGCGCGCCTGCGCACGGCGCTGTGCACCCAGCGCCAGTTCATGGCCGACGCGTCGCACGAGCTGCGCACGCCGATCTCCGTTGCCCGCACGGCCGCGGAGGTGACGCTGCACCATGCCGGCCGCGACGAGTCCGATTACCGCGATGCGCTGCAGATCGTCGGCGAGCAGACGGGCCGTCTCGGGCGAATGGTCGACGACATGCTGACGCTCGCCACCGCCGATGCCGGCGGCTATCCGGTGCGCCGATCGCCGCTGTATCTCGACGAGGTCCTCGCCGACTGCGTACGCAGCCTCGGCGTCATCGCGACCGCACGCCGCGTTCGTCTCGACGTGCGCGCCGACGCCGACGTCCTCGCGGACGCCGACGATGGCCTCATCCGGCAGTTGTTCACCAATTTGATCGAGAACGCGCTCAAGCACACTCCCCAACGAGGCCGCGTGATCGCATCGCTCACCGCCGCGGACGCCGCCGCCACCCTCACCGTGTCGGACACCGGCCCCGGCATTCCCGAGGCCGATCGCGAGCGTATCTTCGAGCGCTTCGTCCGTCTCGATCCGGCGCGAGACAGCGGGGCCGGGGCGGGCCTCGGTCTTCCGATCGCGCGGTGGATCGCGGAGGCGCATGGCGGCGCGCTCGCGCTCCGGGCGAGCCCCACCGGCGGCTGCGAGTTCGTCACGGTGCTGCCGCTGATCGCGTCGCATCCCGGTCCTGGTGCGGTACGTCCGCGCGGCGGCGCTACGACTCGAGCTCTGCAGGCGGGATGACCGGCGTCGAGTGGCGGACGCTTCGGAACACTTCCAGCGCGACCGAGACGTAGCGCGCGCGCACCGTCTGGCTGAATCCAAGGACGTAGACACCGACGGCATACGCCACGCCCGTGGCGCTGGCCTCCAGCAGCACGACTCGCGTCGTCAGCGGGGGCAGGGCGACGCGCAGCAGCACGCAAACGGCGACGGCGACGGCTCCGCCGGCGATGGCCGGCCAGAAGGTATCGGCCAGGCACTTCCGAATCGGCAGGTGGACGGCCCGGCACGCGCGTGGCAGCAGCACGCCGAGATGGCCCCAGGCCAGCGGCGTCAGCGTTCCGACGGCGACGCCGACCAGGCCCATGCGGTGCACAAGATAGAGGCTGACCGGAAGATTGACAAGGGCTTCGCCGAGCCACACCGCGGCGAGCAGCTTGTGGGAGCCGACGGCGATGAGCACGTTGCCGACGGCGGCCTGGCTCACGACGATGACGCCAGCGGCGGCGAGGACGACGAACGGCGCGACGCTGCCGTCGAACTCGGCGCCCATCCAGTGGCGGATGAGCGGTCCGCTGAAGCCGACGAGGCAGACCGACGCGCCGACCACCAACGTCACCGCTACGCGCGTCCCTTCGACCAGTGTCTGGCGCAGCGCCGCGACGTTGCCTTCGGCGCCGAATCCGACGGCGACGGAGAACAGCATCCCGCTGAACTGATCGCACAGGCGCCGTTGGTAGTCGGCGAGCCGCAGCGCGACGGTGTAGACGGCGACTGCGGCGGTGCCCATCACCGCGCCGATCACGATGTTGTCGATGTTGAAGCTGATTTGCGAGGCGATCTGGATGACGAACAGGTACACGCTGAAGGTCGTGACCTCGCGCCACTGCTTCCGGCTGAAATAGCGGGCGCGGATCCGCAGCTCGGGAAAGACGTGCCGCGCCGTCCACGCGTAGCCGCCGTATCCCAGTATGTTCAGCGCGGTGGTGACGGCGACGAGCATGACCAGACCGTGTCCGCGCTCGAGCACGATGTAGGTGAATGCCGCGTTCGCCAGCACCGCGACGATCGCGACGCCGTTGTTCAGCACGAACCCCTGACGGGCGTTCGTCACCGCGCCGAACACGGTCATCGGAAAGCCGAGGGCGACGCGCACGCCGAGGATCGCCATCAGCGCCTGGGCTGTGCGCACCTGCTCGGGCGAGAGATGCGGAAACCGCGGCACGACCCAGACGATCATGCCGCCGATCGCCGCGCACGCGGCGATCCCGATGGCGGCGTAAACGCACACGAACGTGCTCGCGATGCGGTTCACCTCCTCGATGTCGCCGCGCCGGTCCGCGGCGACGATGTGCCGGACGACCCCGTTTCCGTAGCCCATGTCGAGGAGCTGGAAGTAGTACGTCATCGAGGCCACGAGCATCCACAGGCCGTATTCGGTTTGACCTAAATGATGTACGGTGAACGGCATCAGGAAGATGCCGGTGCCGATGTTGAACGCGAGCAGGAGATACTTGGTGAACGTTCCCGCGATGAGGTTGTTGGCGGCGGAGCTGACGTCGGACTTCACGCTGCGAAACTAGCAAGAGTCGTGCTCGACCGTTCTGCCGACCTCTCAGGCTGTGCCGTATGCCGTGGAACGGATCGGTCGTTGCGTCATGTCCAATAACGCATTCCCATGAATGAATTCCCGGTGAACACGACCCAGAGTCAGCACCCGGCGGCCGCGAACGTGTCGCGGCGATGCCCAACGTTCGATGTGGCCGTGATCGTCCCGACCTTCAATCGCGCGCCGTCGCTCGCCGGTCTCCTCGACAGCCTCTGTCAGCAGCAGCGTCTGGACGAGCTTCGCTATGAGGTCGTCGTCGTGGACAACGGTTCGACCGATCGGACCCAGGAGGTCGCCGCCGACTACAGCCGCCGGTTTCCGTTTGTGCGCTGCGTGCGCGAGCTTCGGCCGGGAGCGTCCAATGCCAGGAATCGCGGCATCCTCTCCGCCGACGCCCGCATTCTGGCGTTCATCGACGACGACATTCGCGCCTCATCCAACTGGATCGCCGCCATCGTTCGCACTTTCGAGCAGCATCCGGAGATCGATTGTCTGGGCGGCCGGGTCGAGCCACTCTGGCCGCGGACGCCACCATCCTGGCTGACGCCGTCGCACTGGGGTCCGCTCGCGCTGCAGATGGGGCGCGGCACGTCGCAATACATCGACGCGGAGCATGCCTCCGCCTGCCTGGTCACGGCGAATTTCGCCTGTCGCGCTGAAGTCCTTCGCGAGGTCGGGCTCTTTTCACCGGACTTCGTGCGCGACGAAGATCGCGAGCTGAACATGCGGCTGTGGGCCGCCGGCAAGCGCGGAAAGTACGAGCATGGCGTCGTCGCGTTCGCCAAGGTGCAGCCGGAGCGGCTCGGCAAGGCGTACCACCGGCGGTGGCACGAGGTGACCGGCGAGTCGCACGCGCGCCTGCGCTATCGAGAGGCGATCGATCGCGACGGCCATCTCCGCGTGCCCGCCGACATTCCTGGCCGATCGTTCCTCGGTTCGCCGGCGTTCCTGTATCGCGAACTGCTTGGCCACGGGCGGCAATGGATCTCGAAAGTGCTCCAGGCGCGCTGGGACGACGCGTTCATCCACGAGTGCCGCATCCGCTATCTGGTGAGCTACGTGGTGACGCGCTGGCGGACCGACCGCGCCGCGCGCGCGGATGCCCGTCAGGCGGCCGGTGGACGCGGAAACCTGAGCCGATCGGCCAGGTAGTAGTGCACCGCCGGCGTAATCACCAGGGATAACACCATCGAGGCGGCGATGCCGCCGATCACCGCGATGGCGAGCGGCTGGAGCATCTGGGATCCGGCGCCCCACGCGAGCGCCAGCGGAATCATGCCGGCGACCGTCGCCAGCGCCGTCATCATGATCGGGCGCAGCCGCCGTTCGCCCGCGTGGATCATGCTGTCTTCCGCCGACATCCCCTCGCCTCTGAACCGCTGGTCCGCGTCGAGCAGCAGGATGCCGTTCTTCGCGACGATGCCGATCACCATGATCAGCCCCATGAACGACGACAGGTTGAACGTCGTGCCGGTGATCAGCAGCGCCAGGAAGACTCCGACCGTGGACAGGAGCGCCGAGGCCACCACGGCGACCGGCGCCGCGAAGCTGCCGAATTCGAAGAGCAGCACCGTGAACACGAGCAGGACGGCGAGCACCAGGACGATGACGAGATCGTGGAACGACTGCTGCTGCTCCTGATAGGCGCCGCCGTACTCCACGCGAATCGCGGGCGGCAGATTCAGCGCGGCGATCGCGCGCTGCGCGGCCGCGACGCCAGACCCGAGGTCGAGCCCTTCGAGCCGCGCGGTCACGGTGACGTCGCGCTGCAGGTTCTCGCGGCGTACTTCGGTCTGGCCCGGAGTCTCCTCGACGCTCGATAACGACCCCAGCGTGCCCGTGTGGCCGGTGCTGCTGACGAGCAGCGTGTTCTTGATGGCGTCCACCGACGTGCGCGTGGATTCCGGGAAGCGCACGCGGATCGTATAGGCGCGATCGTTGAGCACGACCGGAGTCGGCGCCGGCTCGCCCTGCATGATGGCGCTCGCATCGAGCTCGATCTCCTGCGGTGTGAAGCCCGCGCGCGCCGCCATCGCCGCGTCCACCCGGAAGGTCGTCGCCGGGCCGCTGATCGTATTCTCGATTCCATCCAGCACGTCCACCACGCCCGGAATCTTCTTCACCGCTTCGCCGACACGCGGCGCCCATTGGGCGAGGAGCGCGGGATCCTGCGCGAAGAGCTTGATGGCGATCGGCTCAGGCGCGTTGGTGAGATCGCCGATCATGTCCTGCAGGAGCTGCACGAACTCGACGTCCAGCATCGGCGTCCGCGCGTTGATCTTCTCGCGGACGCTGGCGATCACGTCCTCGCCGGATCGGCTCCGGTTGCGCTTCAGCTTCACCGCGATGTCGCCCGTGTTCGCTTCCGTCACTGCCGCGAGCCCGAGCTGCAGCCCCGTGCGCCTCGACGTGCTCTCGACCTCCGGCGTCGATCGCAGGATCTCTTCGACCTGCGTGATCACGCGGTTCGTCTCGTCGAGTGACGATCCGGCCGGCATGATGTAGTCCACGATGAAGCCGCCTTCGTCCATTTCGGGCAGGAGGTCGGATCCGAGAAGGTTGTATGCGCCGAAGGCGCACAGGATCACGAGCGCACTGCCGGCGAGCAGCACCAGCGGGCGTTCGAGCGTGGTCCGGAGCACGCGCTCGTAGACGCGGAGCACGCGCGGCGACACGCCGCCATGCCCCCCCTCGGCTCGCGCGCCTTTCCGTTCGCGGATGAACAGATGGCTGAGCGTCGGCGTCCATGTGAGGGCAAGGCCGAGCGACGTGATGAGCGCGACGCCGACCGTGATGGCCAGCGCCTTGAAGAACGTGCCGGTGACGCCCGTGATCGAGATGAGCGGCAGGAAGACCACGATCGGCGTGATCGTCGATCCGATGAGCGGCACCCGGATCTCCTCGAGCGCCTTGCGGATCGCTTCTCCACGCGTCTCGCCCGCGTCGCGGTGCAGCACGATGTTCTCGACGACCACGATCGCATCGTCGATCACGAGGCCGACGGCAGCGGCGAGGCCGCCGAGCGTCATCAGGTTGAAGCTTTCGCCGAGCAGGCGCAGCGCGATGAACGTCACGGCGAGCGTGGCTGGAATCACCATGCCGGCGACCAGTGAGGTGCCCCAGTCGCGCAGGAACAGCACCATGATCAGCGACGCCAGAATCACGCCGAGCACCACCGCGTCGCGGACGCTCTTGATCGAGTCGTTGACGATGTCCGACTGGTCGTAGAACGGCTGGAGGTCGACGCCTTTCGGCAGTTCGCGGCGGATGTTGGCGATTTCGGCGTGGACCGCGTCCGCCACGTTCACCGTGTTGCTGTTCGGCTGCCGGAAGACGTTGAGGAGCACCGCCGGCTTGGTGTTCGCGGTGACCATCGTGTAGACCGGCTTGATCGACGGCGACACGGTCGCGATGTCGCCGACGCGAACGGGCGCGCCGAGCGGCGTCGTCTTGACGACGATGTTCGAGATCTCTTCCTGGCTGCGGGCCTGGCCACTGACCAGGCTGAGCACGAGCTGGTGATTCTGCTCGAAGAGCCCGGGCGAGTCGATCAGGTTGCTGCGGCCGATGGCGTCGAGGACGGCGGGAACGGTGGTGGATGTCTGCAGCAGCTTGGCCGGATCGACCTGCACCTCGAACTCCGGCTCCTGGCCGCCCTGCACGACGATGGTCGAGACGCCCGTCATGCGATTCAGCCGCGGCTTCAAGGCGTACGTCGCCAGTTCCCAGAGCTTCGTCTGCGGGACCGTATCCGACGTGAGGCTGTAGCCCATCACCGGAAACGCGGCGAACGTGAGGCGGTTGGCCGTGACGCGCGCGGTCGGCGGCAACGTCGCCTGCACGCTCGCGATCGCGGCGTTGACGCGCTCCAGCGTCTGGAACATGTCGACCTGCCACGAGAAGAACAGGTCGATCTCGGCCGAGCCGCGGCTCGTGACCGAGCGCACGCTCTCGAGCCCCTGAACCGAATTCAGCGCTTCCTCGAGCGGACGCGTGACCGTCACCTGCATCTGATCGATCGGCGCCACGCCGTTGTCCACGCCGACGAGGACGCGCGGGAAATCCACTTCCGGAAAGACGGCGACCGGCACCGTCGTCGCGAGATACACGCCGGCGGCGACGAGCGTGAGGATGACGAAGATGATCGGCTTCCCGTGGCGAGCCGTCCAGTGCTCGGCCGCCATCAGTTCTTGCCTTCCTTCTCGTCGTCGTCTTTGTCGTCCTCGTCGCCGGCGGCCTTTTCGCCCGGCTTCATGATGCGCACCTTGGATTTGTCGTCGAGGCCGAGGCCGCCGACGGTGACGACGCGCTGGCCGGGCGTGAGACCGCCGACCACCTGCACGAGCTCCGGCTCGCGCACGCCAATCTGCACCGGCGTCTGGTGCGCGACATCCTTGTCGTCGATGACGAGCACCATCGTGCCGCCGTCTTCGCTCGGCAGCACGGCCGACGCCGGAATCAGCGTCGCGCCGTCGATCGTCGCGGCGACGATGGCGGCATGCACGGCCTGGCCGGCGCGCAGGCGCCCATCAGCGTTATCGGCCTGCACCCAGATCTGGACCGTCGTGCTGTTCGTGTCGGTGGCCGGGCTGACGATGGTCACCTTGCCGACGACCGGCTCGCCGCCGTCGGACGGCGTGATCGTCGCCTCGGCGCCCACCGTGATGTCCTTCGCCTGGTTCTGCCCGATGTTCACGCGCGCGACGATGGCTGAGACGTCCATCACGGTAAGGAGCGGCGCACCCGCGTTCGCCATCTCGCCCGGGTACAGCGGCCGGTCCGTGATGACGCCGTCGATGGGGCTTCGAATCTGCGAATAGCTCACCTGCGCCTGCGCCGTCTCGTAATGCCCTTTCGCGGCGTCGACCTGCGCCGCGGCGGTCTTGATCTGCTCCTGCTTGCCGACCGACTGCAGCGATTTCAGATGCTGATCGGCCGTATCGAATTGGCTCTTCGCCTGCGCGTACGCGACCTGCGCCTCGTCCAGAGTCTTCCGGGCGGTCGCGCCCTGCTTGAACAGCTGCTGGCGGCTTTCCAGCAGCTTCTGCGCGGCGTCGAGCCCTTCGCGCGCTGCGTCGACGTCGGTCTGCGCCTTGGTGACCTGCTCGGGAACCGTCGCCTCCGACGTGGAGCGATAGTTCGACTCCGCCTGCGCGAACTGGCCGCGGCTCTCCTGCGCGGCCGCGACGAGGTCGCGGTTCTCGAGCTCCGCGAGCAGCTGACCCCTCTTGACATGATCCCCGCGGTTGACCAGGAAGCGGCGGATCGGCGCGCTGATCTTCGGCGTGATGTTCGCCTGATCGCGCGGGTACAGCACGGCGTCGGCGGTGACGATGCGGCGGATGGAGCCGGTGATGGCTGGCGCCGCTTTCACGGGCACGACCGGCTTGGTCTCTGCTTCCTTCTTGGCGCACGCGACGAGGGTGAGGGCGAGCGCGGCACCGCAGGCAACGCAAGTGAATGTGCGCATAAAATTTATAGCGTCCCGGTGAGCGTCTGCAGCGCCGCCAGCGCCACGCGATACCGCACCAATCCATCGTCGTACGCGTCGCGCGCCTGGCTCAGCGTCGTCTGGGCGTCGACGACTTCGAGCACGGTTACCTCGCCGGCCTGGTAGCGCAGCAATGTCAGGCGTAGGCTTTCGGTCGCCAGATCGAGCGACGTGCGCAGCGATTCCACCTGATTGCGGGCGACCTCCGCCTCGCGGTAGAACGTGCTGATGCTGGCGAGGAGCTGACGCTGAGCGAGCGTGAGCTCGGCTTGCGCCTGCTGGACGCGCAGGTGCGCCTGGCGCAGCTTGCTCTGTGTGGCGCCCCAGTTCCAGAGAGGAACGGTGACCTGCGCCTGAAAGGCCGAACCCAGGAGCCGGTTGCCCTCGGGGTTGTAGATTGCGAACTGGTTGGCGTTGATGCCGTAGAAATAATCGAACGACACCGACGGCAGTAGCGCGCCGCGCGCGACACCGACGCCGGACGTCTCCTGGTGGACGAGCGCTTCCGCAGCCTTGACGTCGGGACTGCTGCCGGTGGCGGCCGCCTTCACGCTGTCGAGCGGAGGCAACGGCGCGACGTCCTGGAGATCGTCGGCGACCGTGAAGGTGTCGCGGTAGTCGGGATAGACCAGGACGGCGAGGCCGAGCCGGCTTTTCAGCGTGGTCAACTCGGCTTCCTGCGCGTCGCGCTGCCGTTGAGCGACCTGAATCTGCGCCTTCACGACGTCGGAGTGCGCCACCTCGCCGCCGGCCTCCTGCTGTTGCGTGATCCGGAGAAACGCCTGCGCCTCCTGCAGGCTCTGATTCGCGTTCGCCGCCTTGCGCACCGACGCGACCAGCGTGTAGTAGTTCTGCACGATCGTCGCGACGAGGCCGCGGCTCGCGACGTCCGCTTTGGCGCGCGCGACCGCTTCCGCCGCCGCCGCGCTGTGATACTCCGCCCACGAGCCGGCGTTGAACACTTCGCCGTGGACGGTGAGCCAGGTGGTGTACACATTGGGGCCGTCGTTGGCCACGAAGACCCCAGACGGCGTGTCGTTCTGCTGGGTGTGGATGTACTGGCCGAAAGCGCTCAGCGACGGCAGCAGTGCGTCGCGCGCCTGCTTGCGATCCTCGGCGGCCAGATCGGCGGCGTTGATCGCCGCGCGCGCTTGCTGCGCGTTGAGGCGCGCCAGCGCCAGCGCCTCCTGCAGCGTCAGCGGCGCTCCGGCGGTCTGCGCCGCGGCGGTTGCTGCCAGGATCCACGACGCCGCGACGAAACTCGCGATCCCGCGCCACGAGGCGCGGGATCGCGTGCCCTCGAGCATCATCATTTCCCCATCTGATAGACGAGCACGCGGAACGTGCCGGCCACCGCCTTCGCCCGGCCGGTGGCGCCGGCCGGTTGCGGCTCGTAATCGGTGATCGCGAGATAGATCGTATGCGTGATCGTGTCCAGTGCCATCGTCCGGGCGCCGCGCTTGGTCCGCAGCGTCTGGACGATCTTCAGGAGGCTGGGGGAGTCCTCGTGTGCGACGGTAACCGTGCCCGCCTCGCCGTTCGAGCTGAAGGCCAGCTTGGTGCCGGGATCGAACCAGTTCGAGTCCACGCCGTCGCCGATCGGTGTGCTGTAGACCACCTTGCCGTTGATGTTGTCGATCATGAGCATCAGCTTGTTGTCGCAGCCGATGAAGAGCCGGTGATTCGCCACGTCGATCGCCATGCCTGATGCCGACTCGCCGGGTGCGATCGGCCACGTGGCGGTGACCTTGTGTGTCGCCGTGTCGATCACCTTGATGGCGCTGAGGTCCTCCATGTTCACGTAGACCTTGCCCGCCTGCGGATCCGCCTGCGCGAATTCCGGCTTCCCCTCGAGCGGAATCGTCGCGATCACCTTGCCGGTCTGGGCATCGAACACGGTTGCCGACTTGCCGCGGCCGTTCATCGTGTAGACCTCCTTGCGGCCCGGCTCGTACAGGATCGCGTCTGGGTTCTCGCCGGTGTCGACCTTCTGAATCAGCTTCAGCGTCTTCAGGTCGACGATGCTCGCCTTGTTCTCGCGACCGTTGCTCGAGAAGCCACGTCCAAGATCGGCGGCGATCGCGAAGCCGTGCACGCCCGGTGTGTCCGGAATCTCGCCGACGACCTTGTTCGCCAGGGTGTCGATGACGACGACTTTCGTGGCGTGGCTGACGTACAGCCGATGCGCGGGCGCGTCCACGGACGCGTAGTCCCACCCGCCGTCCCCGCCGATCGGGATCTCCCGTGCGAACTTGTAGGGGCCGTCCTGCGCGCGCAGGCCGGGAACGGCCACGAGGCCGGCGAGTGCCAATACCGCGATTGCGTGTCGCATCAGTCGCTCCTTTATCCGTTCAAGCCAGGGATGATCCGGTGCAGTGTAGTGTTCCGACCATGAATCGAGGATGAATATCGGTCATGGCGTATTCATCTGCCGGTCGCTATGATCACACGCAAATGCGCTGCCGCCCGGGGGCCGCTGCCACCACGGCAGGGCGGGTCGGGGCCGACTCTCATGCGAGTGCTGCTCGTCGAAGACGAACCGAATGCGGCGCTGGTCCTCGCCAGGGGGCTGCGCGAGCAGGCGTACGCCGTGGACGTCGCGGCCGACGGCGACGCGGCGGTCTTCCAGGCCGCGACCATCGACTACGACGCCGTGGTCCTCGACGTGATGCTGCCGCTGCAGGACGGCTTCACCGTCTGCCGGACCATACGTCAGTCCGGCTGCGCCGTGCCGATTCTGATGCTGACCGCGCGCGACGAGGTCGAAGCGCGGATCGAAGGCCTCGACTCCGGTGCGGACGACTATCTCGTGAAGCCGTTCGATTTCGGCGAGCTGCTGGCGCGGCTGCGCGCGCTGATCCGGCGCGGGCGTCAGCCGCTGCTGTCGCAGCCACTCGTCGTCGGCCCGCTGACGCTCGACACGCGGGGCCATCGCGTCCAGGTGCGGGATCGCGACGTCTCGCTGACGGCCAAGGAGTACGCGCTGCTCGAGTACCTCGCGCGGCGCGCAGGAGACGTCGTCAGCCGCGGCGACATCGCGGAACACGTCTGGGACGAGCACTACGATCCGCTTTCGAACGTCGTCGACGTGTACGTGCAGCGACTGCGAAGGAAGATCGATCGGGGCGGCGGCGAATCGCTGATTCGAACCAGGCGAGGCGAAGGCTATCAGCTGGCGGCGGGGCCGGAGGAGGCGTGATCGCGTGGTCGCTGCGGATGCGGCTGACCATCTGGTACACGTGCGCCCTCCTCGTCGTGCTGTGCCTGTTCGGCGCCGATGTGCTGTGGCAGCAGGGGCGCATCGGCCTGCGGCGCGTGGACCGCGATCTCGACGCGTTCACCGGCACGCTGGCCAATGTCGTCGGCGATGAGCTCCAGGAGGATGGGGATCCGGTCGTCGCCGCCGCGGATGCGCAGACGACGGTGACGTCGCCCGGGCGCGCGGTCGCGATTCTCGACGCGCACGGCAACGCGCTGGCGGCGAGGTGGAACGGCTTGGCGCTCGCGCCGCCGTGGCCGGATGCCGCCTCTGGCGCACGCGTCTGGACGACGGAGACGCCGGGCCGGGCGTGGCGCGTGCACGCGCGCGCCCAGACATTCGGCGCCAGGACCTTGGTGCTCCTGGTGGCCGTGCCGCTCTCGGACGTCCGGCGCGAGCAGCATGAGGTGCAGGAAGCGATGATCGTCGGCATCCCCATCGTTTTGCTGCTCGCCGGCGCCGGCGGCCTGTGGCTGGCGTCCGTGGGCCTGCGTCCGATCACGGACATGGCGCGACGCGCCTCGCACATTCCGCTGAATGGCCTGGAGGATCTGGGCCATACCGATCGCACCGACGAGCTCGGTCAGCTGGCCGGCGCCTTCAACGACCTCGTCGCCCGTCTGCGTGCCGCGCTTCAGACGCAGCGTCAGTTCATGGCGGATGCGTCACACGAGCTCCGGACGCCGGTGTCGGTGATTCGCACCGCGGCCGATGTCGCGCTCACACGCACACATCGCGAAGAAGCGGAATATCGCGAGGCGCTGGCCATCGCCGGTGGGGAAGCGCATCGGGTCGGCCGCCTGGTCGAGGGCATGCTCGTCCTCGCGCGCGCGGATGCGGGCGGCTACCCGCTGCGGCCCGTCGATCTGTACCTGGACGAAGTCGTCGCCGACTGCCGCCGAGCGGTGGACGTGCTGGCGACCGGGCGCGGCGTCACGATCGACGCCTCGTCCACGCCCGAGATTCCGCTCCGCGGCGACGAGGATCTCCTGCGGCAGATGCTGTTGAACGTCCTGCAGAACGCCGTGCAGCACACGCCGACAGGCGGTGTGGTGAGCGTGACGGTCGATCAGGACGCCGACGCGGTGACGATTTGCGTCCGCGATGGAGGACCGGGAATCGCGCAAGGGGATCGGTCGAGGATTTTCGATCGCTTCGTGCAGCTCGATCCCGCGCGGCGCGGTCACGGCAGCGGCCTGGGGCTGCCGATTGCACGATGGATCGCCGACGCTCACGGCGGCGCGCTGACGCTCGACCACAGCGGACCCGGCGGCAGCACGTTCTGCGTGCGCCTGCCAAAGCGCAGACCCGATTTCGCGAGAACGTAGCGCGAAGGCTTCAGCCGAGCGTCGCGCGCTACTCGTACCGCAAAGCTCGCAGTGGATCCACGCGCGTGGCGCGCACCGCCGGCACGTAGCACGCGAGCAGCGCGACGATCCCGAGAATGACGACGGCGGCGCCCGCCCACGCGTCCACGGTGGAGACGTGGTAGAGCAGCGATCCGAGCAGCCGCGTCAGCGCGCCAGCTGCGGCTCCGCCAATCACGATGCCGGCACCGATCATCGCCGCGCCGCGTCCGACAATCAGGCGGCGCACGTCGGACGGCGTCGCGCCGAGCGCCAGACGGATGCCGATCTCGCGGGTCCGCTGCGTGACCAGATACGACATCACGCCGTAGATGCCGACCACTGCCAGCAGCAGCGCCGCCGCGGCGAACACGCCCATCAGCCACGTCGTGAAACGTGACTGTGCCGTTTGTTCACTCACCCGCTCCTCCATCGTTGCGACGTCGTAGACCGGGATCGAAGGGTCGGCCGCTCGAACCGCTGCGCGGGCGGCGGCCGTGAGAGAGGAGGGCGGCACGCTGGTCCGCAAGACGATTGACACCTGGCTGTTGCGATCGACGAGCGGAAGATAGATGTCGGGATCCGCGGTCGGGTTGTCCGGCAGCCCGCGGTACTTCACCTCACGCACGACGCCGACGATGGACATCCACGGCGCATGGGAGGTGAGCGCGCCGAACTTCACGCGCTGGCCGATCGGATCCTTGTCCGGCCAGAAGCGCTGCTGTACGCGCTCGCTGACGATGACCGCTGGCGACGTAGGCGTCGCGTCGCTCTCCTGGAACGCGCGTCCGCTCACGATGGGAATGCGCAGCGTTGCGAAAAAGTCGGACGAGATGCGGTGCACGTACGCGCGCGGAATCGTCTGGGCGGTCACCGCCGGCTGGCCCTCCGCCGAGTAATACGTCGCGCTGGAATTCCCGTCGAGCGGCAGATCCGTACTGAGCGATGCGGCGGTCACGCCCGGCACCGATCGCAGGCGCTCGAGAAGCGCCCGGCCTTCTACGACAGGACGCGGCGGGGCGGCACCGGTGCCGGCGTCCGGCAGCGCGGCCGTCCGCGGAATGCTGACGTGAAGCGTCAACACCGAGCCCGGATCGAATCCTGGATCGAGCGCGGACAGGTTGCGCACGCTGCGAATCATCAGCCCTGCGCCGACGAGCAGCACGACGGCGAGCGATACTTCCGCGATCACGAGCGCGCTTCGCGTGCGCTGCGATTGGCGTCCGCCGTTGCCGCGCGCCGATTCCTTCAGCGAATCGGCCAGCGCCGTCACGCGCGCCTGGAGCCCGGGCGCGAGGCCGACAACCAGCCCGGATGCCAGCGAGACGAGCACGGTGAACGCGGCGGCTCGCGCGTCGATGCCGGGTGTGACGAAGCTCGGAAAGGTGACCGGGCTCGCGGCGACCAGCGTGCGCACCGCGACGCCCGCCAGTATCAGACCGACGATCGCGCCGATCCCGGTGAGCACGCAGCTTTCGGTGACGAGCTGGCGCAGCAGCCGCGCCCAGCCGGCGCCGAGCGCCGTCCGGACCGCGATCTCCCGGCGCCGCGCCTCCGATCGCGCAATCAGCAGATTCGCGACGTTGGCGCACGCGATCAGGAGGACGAACGCCACCGCCGCCATCAGCGCGAGCAGCGCGGGGCGCAGCGCGCCGAACAGCTCGACGTCGAGCGGGCTCGCCTCGACCGCGCGCTTCCCGTTGGTGTTGGGGTACGCCTGTTCGAGGCGGCGCGAGATGGCGTCGAGCTCCGCCTGCGCGCTCGCGAGAGGCACGCCGGCCTTCAGGCGTGCGAGGACGGCGAATCCCCGCGAGCCGCGTTCCGCCATGACGTCTGCCGGCGCGTACATCGCGAAAGGAACCCAGGCCTCGGCGGTGTCTGTCAGGCCTCTGAACCCCGGCGGCATCAGCCCGACGACCGTGTACTGCCGATCGTTCAGCATCATCGTTCGTCCGACCATCGCGGGATCGGCGCCGAACCGCCGCTTCCACAGGCCGTCGCTGACGACGACGACTGGCGCCGGGCGCGCGACGTCGTCTTCCTGCGCGCGAAACGTGCGGCCGCGCGCCGCCGCGACGCCGAGCAGCGAGAAGTAGGGTGCGGCGACGAATTCCGTGTTGATGCGCTCGGTGTCGTCGGCGGTGCCGCCGGAGAGCGTGAGCCTCTGCGAATCGAATGCCGCCATGTCCTCGAAGCTGCGGGTTTGCGCCCGCCAGTCGAGGTAATCGGGATACGACGCGCCGCGGCGTTCCACCTGTGCCCGCTGCACCGTGCCCCAGAGCTCCACGAGCCGGCCGGCGTCGCGATACGGCAGCGCGCGGGCGCGGGCCGCATCGATCAGGCTGAAGATGGCCGTGTTGGCGCCGATCCCGATCGCGAGCGCGACGACGGCGACGATCGTGAAACCGGGCGATCGCAGCAGCGTGCGCCACGCGAACCGGACGTCCTGCGCGACGCTTTCGACGGAGGGAAAGGTCCACATCTCGCGTGCCTGCTCCTTGAATTGCGTGGCGTTGCCGAATCGCCGCTGCGCCGCCTCGCGCGCCTGTTGCGCCGGCAGGCCCGCCAGCCGGCTGTCCCTCTCGCGCATCGCCAGGTGAAAGGCGATTTCCTCGTCCAGATCGCGATCGAGGCGCCTGCGCATCACGAGGCCCTTGAGCCGATGCCAGATCGCGGCGAGGGCCGGCATGTCAGGCCGTCTGCATCACCCGGGTGACGGCGGCGGCGACGCGCCTCCAGTACGTCGCTTCGTCTTCGAGCGCGCGGCGTCCGCTCACGGTGAGCGTGTAGTACTTCGCCCGGCGGTTGTTGTCGGAGGTGCCCCAGTGAGACTTGAGCAGGCCGCGCACCTCGAGGCGGTGCAGCGCCGGATACAGCGCGCCTTCCTCGACGCGCAGCACCTCGTGCGACGAGTGCTGGATGTATTCGGCCACGGCGTACCCATGCATCGCCGTGCGGCTCAGCGCCTTGAGGACGAGCATGTCGAGCGTGCCGGGCATCAGGTCGCCCATGGGTGGTCTCTCGTTCCCATAATACGTTTAGGGGAACGGATTGTTCCGCAGCGGCCATGCGGGTAGATCGCGCGGCAGCGGCAGCCAGGGCTACGGCAGGGTGTGGACGAGGACTTCGCTGATCGAGTGGACCGACTGCAGAAGCGGCGCGTAGCCGGCGACGACGATCGCGAGGGAGGCGGCGGCGGCAGCCCAGCACAGGATGCGCGTTGCGAGCGCCAGGCGATGCGCTGGCGGACGGTCCACCAGGCGCTCGACGCGGGAAGCGATGCCTTCGCCGCCAACCAGCGGGCTGGCAAGCACGCCGAACGAACGATCGATCGGCGTCAGCCGCGCCACCTTGACGAGCGCCGACGCCAGGGCGAGGCCGGTGCCTGAATCCTGCGCGGCCTGCGCATCGGCGGCGTGCTCCGCGGCCAGCGCCCAGTCGCGCTCGATCCGCCGGCTGGCCGGAAACAGCGACAACGCGTCGGGCGTGGCGCGCATGACCAGCCGCTTCAGGTTGTCCCACGAGCCGAGGTGGCCGACTTCGTGTTCGACGGCCGCCCGCAGTTCCTCCGGCGTGAGCGCTTCGATCAGCGGCCGCGTGACGAGCAGCCGCGGGCGGATCACACCGACCAGCGTCATCGCCGGCACGGGCGCGTCGAGGCAATAGACGGGCGCCGGTGCGCCAGCCAGCGCCATCGGCGTGGCATGCGCCAGCCACGCGCGCGATCGGCCGCTCGACTCGCGCAGCGCCGACACGCCCCGCCAGAGGGCGGTACCGAGGACCATGCACGCGACGATCGCAAAGGTCGTCGTCGTGAACCCGAACGCTTCGTCGAAGTCGCGCGGCTCGAGCGTCCAGAACGACGGCAGGAAGACGCCGACGACGAACGCGATCGAGCTGGCGGCGGGCAGTAGCCGCAGCGCCAGCAGCAGCCGGGCGCGCATTGCGGGTCCGAAGCTGCCGAGCGTTTTCGACACACGCCGCGGTATGGCGGCGACCAGGACCGAGAGCAGCAGGTTCAGCGCGAGGAACCACGTGAACGCGAGCGTCGCGCCGTAGAGGACGTACGTCATGGCTCAGCGCTGCGATTCAACGCGCGGCGCTTTTCGCGAATGAGCCGTTCGAGCTCTTCGAGCAGCGCGCGATCGCGGTCCGACACGGCGTCCACCAGCGACGACAGTACGGGGAGTGGCTCGCCTTCGCGCTGCAGCAGACTGTGG
>DATATJ010000219.1:0-6557 GCA_036268855.1 Vicinamibacterales bacterium | reverse complement strand
CGACCGCGACTGAGGACTGCCGACCGCGACCGAAGACTGCGACTGAAGACTGGGACTGAAGACTGCGACTGAAGACTGCGACTGACGACCGTCGACTGCCGACTGTCGACTGTCTTAATCTGCTCGTATCGCCGTGATAGGACTGACCCTCAGCGCGCGCAGGGTCGGCAGCAGGCATCCGGCAATCGTCATGACCGTCGCGAGGCCGACGACGCTCAGGAACGTGACGGCGTCGGCAGGCCGCACGCCTACCAGCAGCGCCCCCATCATCCGGCCGGCGACATATGCGAGCGCCACGCCAGGGATGACGCCGGCGGCGGCGAGCAGCGCACCCTGCCCCACCACCATCGACAAGATGTCGGACCGCTGCGCGCCCAGCGCGATGCGGACCCCGATCTCCTGCGTGCGCTGCGACACCGCGAACGACAGCAGCCCGTGGATGCCGACCGCCGCGAGGAAGAACGCGATCAGCGCAAACGCGCCGAGCACGCGGAGCTGCACCGCGCGGGACGCGGTCTGGCCGTCCACGATGGCAGACATGGTGCGGACGTTGGAAACCGGCATCTCGGGATCGGCGCGGCGAATGACGGCGCGCACCGACGGCATCAGCGCGCCCGCGTCCAGCGAGGCGTGAATGAGCAGGTCCTTCGGGATGTAGCCGATGATGCTCCCGTCGGCCACCTGCTTGTACGGCAGATACACCTGTGGCTCGCTCGGAATTTCGAGGCCGCGCACGCGGATATTCGCCACGATGCCGACGATCGAGCGATCGCTGAAGGCGAAGGTGAAGTGCCGGCCGATCGCCGTCCCGCCGTCGAGAAACTGCCTGACGAACGATTCGCTGACCACGGCGACGAAGGCGCGATCGCCGGTGTCGCTCTCGCTGAGGTTGCGGCCTTCGCGGAGCGGAATGCCGAGCGTGTCGAAGAATCCGGGCGTGATGTACCGGAGGCTCGCCGTGTGCTCTTCCGAACGAGCTTCCGGCTGTCCATTCACCGAGACCGGCCAGATGCCGCCCCCCATCGCGATCGGCGTAAAGCTGGTGTATGCCGCGTTGGAGACTCCAGGCAGCGCGCGAATGTCCGCCAGGACCTGATCGTAGAAAGCCGCGCGCTTCGCGGTAGCTCCGTACTTCGGCAGCGCGAACGACGTCCGCATCGTCAGCACGTGGTCGACCCGGAATCCAGGATCGACGGCCTGCAGCCGCCACATCGCCCGCATCAGCAGCCCGGACGCGATCAGCAGGACGATCGACGCCACGATCTCGGCGACGACCAGCGCCGACCGCAGCCGCTCCTTGCGTCCGCCGCCCGCGCGTGCCCCTTCGCGGAGCCCGTCGAGGTCCTTGCCGCCGCCCGCCCGCCACACGGGCACCATGCCGAATGCCACGCCCGTCAGCGCCGTGAGGACGCCGGCAAACAGCAGCACGCGCAGGTCGACAGAAGGCGCGCCGGCGGCCGGCAGGTTCGTCGGCACGAGGCGCGCGAGCAGAGGCACTGCAGCGGATGCCACGCCGACGCCGAGCGCGCCGCCGACGCACGCGAGCAGCAGGCTCTCCGTCATGAGCTGACGCGCGAGCCGCTCGCGTCCAGCGCCGATGGCGGTGCGCACCGCCAGCTCTTTCCGGCGGCCGAGCGCGCGCGCAAGCAGCAAATTGGCGAGGTTCGCGCATGCGATCAGCAGGACGCAGAAGGCGGCACCCGCCAACGCCTCGAGCAGCAGCCGCGATTGCGCGGACACATCTTCCTGCAGCCTGATGACAGTGGCGGCAGTGTCCTTGTTGTCCTTCGGATACTGCTGCTGCAGCTGGGCGGTGACGACCTGGAGCTCAGCGCGCGCCTGCGTCACCGACACACCGTGCCGCAGCCGCCCGAGCGCCACGATGTAGTTGTCGTTACGATCCTGGTACGCCTGCTCGTCGAAGCGAAATGGCGTCCACAGATCGACGGTGCTGGTCGGAAAATTGAATGACGGCGGCATCACGCCGAGCACCGCGTAGGGCTGTTCGTCAAGGACGATCGGGCGGCCGACGACAGCGGCATCGCCGCCGAAAATGGATTGCCAGAGGTGGTAGCTGATGACGACCGTCCCGGCGGCTCCAGGGCGATCGTCTGGGTCGGCGAACGTCCGTCCAATCAGCGGCTGCACGCCGAGCGTCGGCATCAGATCGGCGCTCACCCGGCTCACCTCGAGCCGCTGCGGATCGCCAATGCCGAGGAGGTTCATCGACGTCGCGACCGAGTACGCACCGATCGACGCAAACGACGTGCTGGCGCGCTTCCAGTCGCGGTAGTTCGCCGGCGACAGCTCCATCCGCGAATATCCCGGCGTCCGTTCCCAGAGCTTGACCAGCCTGCCGGCGTCGGGAAACGGCAGCGGGCGGATCAGCACGAAGTCGGTCACGGAAAACGCCGCGGCGGTCGCGCCGATGCCGAGCGCGACGACGAGCACCGCCGTGATCGCGAACCCGGGCGCGCGACGGAGCATCCTCACCGTGTACCGCAGATCCTGTTTGAGGATGTCGCCGTGCACCAGCGCCGCGTTCGACCCCACTTCGACCAGCGCGCCAGCCCACAGGGCGGCGCGGGCGATGGGACCAGACGCATTGCGGAGGCGGCGGCTGAACATCTCGGCGATGTCGGCGCCGTACTCATGCCGAAACGAAGTGGGATAGAGATGCAGCAGCAGCGCGTACAGGCGCATCAGGCTTTCTCCGGCGCGAGGCCGCGCGCCCGCGCCATCTTGACGAGCTGCGACAGGCGGCGCGCTTCCGCCCGGGCCACTGTCTCCCCGAACGGCGTGATCCGATAGTAGCGGCGGCGCTGGTCGTCTTCGGCCGGCTCGGGCCGTTCGCGCGGCTCGGTCAGCAGGCCCTGCTCGAGCATGCGCTGAATCGAGCGATAGAGCGTGCCGGCGCTCAGCCGCAGCTCACCGCCAGTGCGCGCTTCGATATCCTGAATGATCGCGTAGCCGTGCCGGTCCTCGTCGGCCACGGCCACCAGGATGTGGAACGTGGCGGGCGGCAGCGGCAGCAGCGAGTCCGGGGCGGCGCGCTTCTCGCTCATAGCCGGAGAATATAGCCACGGTGGATACATTGTCCATGGCTATAGACGGTTGCGGGCCGTGAATGGTTCGCTCGCCGGCGCGTCTTCGTGCGTTCGCGGCCGAAATCTGCAAACCGCACCCGACCTCGCTAGAATAAGAGACGATGACCGCGAACGAGCTCCGATCGTCCTTCCTGAAATATTTCGAGCAGAACCGCCACCGCGTGGTCCCCAGCTCGCCGCTCGTCCCGGGTGACGATCCGACGCTGCTGTTCACCAACGCCGGGATGAACCAGTTCAAGGACACCTTCCTCGGCCGCGAGACACGCGAGTACTCGCGGGCGACGACCTCGCAGAAGGTGATGCGTGTCAGCGGTAAGCACAACGACCTCGACAACGTCGGGCCCTCCCACCGGCACCACACGTTCTTCGAGATGCTCGGCAACTTCTCGTTCGGCGACTACTTCAAGAAGGAGGCGATCGATCTCGCCTGGACGCTGCTGACCGACGTCTGGAAGATGTCGCCCGACCGCCTGATCGTCTCGGTCTTCAAGGGTGAGAATGGCATCCCGCGCGACGACGAGGCGTTCGAGATCTGGCGGAAGTACGTCCCGGCGGATCGGATCCTGGAGCTCGGCACCGACGACAACTTCTGGCAGATGGGCGAAACGGGCCCCTGTGGACGCTGTTCAGAGATCTACTACGTGCGCGGCGGGAGCGGCAGCGATCCCGAGATCGAAATCTGGAACAACGTCTTCATGGAGTTCGAGCGCAGCGCCGACGGCGCGCTCACGCCGCTGCCCGCGCCCTCGATCGACACCGGCATGGGGCTCGAGCGCATCACGGCGGTAATGCAGGGCGTCGAATCGAACTACGACACCGACCTCTTTACGCCGCTCCTGGCGCGCATCGGCGAAATGGCCGGCGTTCGCTACGGCCAGGACGCCCGCACCGACATCTCCATGCGCGTCGTCGCCGACCACATCCGGGCGACGACGTTCCTGATCGGCGACGGCGTGATCCCGTCGAATGAGTGGCGCGGCTACGTGCTGCGGAAGATCATGCGGCGCGCCATGCGCCACGGCAAGCACCTGGGCCTGACCGAACCGTTCATGCACGCGCTCGTGGCCGTGCTCGATCGGGAAATGGGCGATGCGTACCCCGAGCTGCGGGTCAATCGCTCCGCCATCGAGAAGTCGATCCTCGCCGAGGAAAACCGGTTCGACACAGTGCTGACCGACGGCCTCCCTCGGCTCGAAGCCGAGATCGCCAAAGTGACCGGCACGAAAAGCAAGGTGCTGTCTGGCGAGAGCGCCTTCCGTCTCTACGACACGTTCGGTGTGCCGTATGACTTCATCGAGGATACGGCGGCCACACAGGGCGTGGCGATCGACCGCGACGGGTTCGACCGCGCGATGGCCGGCCAGCGCGACAAGGCGCGGGCCGGCAGCACGTTCGCCGGCGGCAAGAAGGGCGACGACTTTGCCGTGGACGAAGCGCAGCTCTCCGGCATCGGCGATCAGTTCGAGGGGTATACCAGCGTGCGAGAGGCGGGCGTGCCGATCGTGGCGCTGTTCGACGAGCAGCGGCAGCCGGTGGACGCCCTGGCGCCGGACGCCGTCGGCTATGCGGCGCTGGCCCGCACGCCGTTCTATCTCGAGGCAGGCGGCCAGGTCTCAGATTCGGGCCAGATTGTGAACGAAGCCAGCGGCGCGACGGCGACCGTCGAAGGACTCGTGCGGATTCGCCCGGGACTCCCTCGGGCGCACCACGTGCGGGTGACGTCGGGCGAGCTGCACGTCCGCGACATCGTCACGGCCGAGGTCGATGCGGAGGTGCGCAACGCAACGCGGCGCAATCACACCGCCACGCACCTGCTGCACGCGGCGCTGCGTCAGGTACTCGGCACGCATGTGAAGCAGGCGGGCTCGCTCGTCTCGCCGGATCGGCTGCGGTTCGACTTCGTCCATTTCCAGCCGGTCACGCGGGCCGAGCTCGACCGCGTCGAGCAGATCGTCAACGAGCAGATTTACCGCAACGCGCCCGTCTCCACCGAGGTGCGCTCGACGCAGGAAGCGATGGCGGCGGGCGCGATGGCGCTGTTCGGCGAGAAATACGGCGACAAGGTCCGCGTGGTCAGCGTTCCGGGATTCAGCATGGAGCTCTGCGGGGGCACGCACGTCCGCGCGACGGGCGACATCGGCTTCTTCGCGATCACATTCGAGAGCGGCGTCGCGGCCGGCGTCCGCCGGATCGAAGCCGTCACCGGCGCCGGCGCCGTGCAGCTCGCGCAGCACCAGCGCGCGACGCTCGCGTCGCTAATCGAGGCGCTGCACACGCCGGAGGAGCTCGCGGTCGGCGCGGTCCACAAGCTGCAGACCGAGCACAAGCACCTGGTGCGTGAAGTGTCGCAGCTGAAAACCAGGGTCGCGATGGGCGGCGGTTCGTCTGCCGACGCGACCGACGCGATTCAGGTCGCCGGCGTGACGCTCGCGCGCCGCGCGGTCAGCGACCTCGACAAGGACGCCCTGCGCGGATTGGCCGATTCGCTGAAGGCGAAGATCAAGTCGGGGGTGGTCGTCCTCGCCTCGACCAACGAGGGCAAAGTGCAGATCGTCGTCGCCGTGACGCCGGATTTGACCGGCCGTATCAAGGCGGGCCAAATCGTCAAGGAGATTGCCCCGGTTGTCGGCGGTGGCGGCGGCGGCCGGCCCGAATTCGCGGAAGCTGGCGGCAAACATCCCGAAAAAATCGAAGACATGTTCAAGGCCGCCGAGCTCGTGCTCGACAGGCTTCTTCGAGCCGGCTGAAATTCGAAAGCGCGATCCTCGATGATGCTGGCCCTGCAGTGGGCCCATCAAACCGCGAGCCTGCTCATTAGTGCACCGCCCTTCACAGTTCTGCGCACAGCGCCGACAATTTCCGCCCTGAGCCCTAGGCCCTGAGCCCTCTGGAGCCGATACCCCACTCGGCGGTCCCCCAACCGCCCCGGGGTTACTCTGCTGACTTCGCTCGGCACTCTCGCGGGTTCATCGATTTCCGGGCGCCTGCGCGGCCTGTTGCTGGCCGGCGCGTGCCTGGCTGTAGCTGCGCCCGCCAGCGCGCAAATCTATTCGTGGCGCGACGCCAGCGGCAATCTCGTGCTGTCGAATCACGCGCGCGTGGGCGGGCCCTCCACCGCCATCCCGTCGTATCCGGTGCCGCAGGCGGAAAAGATCCGCGCCACCCGGTACGCGACGGCCGAGCGCGGTCGCTTATATGACGACTTGATCGCCGAGCGCGCGCGCGCCAACGGCGTGCGCACCGGCCTCGTCAAGGCCGTCGTGCAGGTCGAGTCGGCGTTCAACCCGTACGCCAGGTCGCCCAAAGGCGCGATGGGCCTGATGCAGCTGATGCCTGCCACCGTCCAACAGTTCGGCGTGCGCAATCCCTACAACCCCGTCGAGAACGTTCGAGCGGGCGTCGCCTACCTCCGCCAGCTGCTCGACCGCTATCAGAACAACGAGGAGCTGG
>DATATJ010000218.1:0-11055 GCA_036268855.1 Vicinamibacterales bacterium | reverse complement strand
ACCAGATCGCGATTCCGCCGGTCGCGATTGACGAGCCGACGGTGTCGATGGTGTTCGGCGTCAACACGTCGCCGATGGCCGGGCGCGAGGGGCAGTACGTGACGTCGCGGCAGTTGAAGGACCGCCTCGACCGCGAGCTGCTGGGCAACGTCTCGATCCGCGTCGAGCCGACCGACACGCCCGAACAGATCAAGGTCGTCGGACGCGGCGAGCTCCAATTGTCGATCCTGATCGAGATGATGCGGCGCGAGGGGTTCGAGATTCAGGTCTCCCGTCCCGACATCGTCACGAAGACGCTCGACGGCCAGATCGTCGAGCCGGTCGAGGAGCTGGTGATCGACGTGCCGGAGGATCACCAGGGCGTGGTGATTGCCCAGGTCGGCGAGCGGCGCGGCACGATGACGAAGATGGTGAACAACGGCAGCGGACGGGTGCGCCTCGAGTTCCGCATTCCGGCGCGCGGCCTGATCGGCTTCCGCTCGCAGTTCATGACCGACACCAAGGGCACCGGCATCATGAACCACATCTTTTCGAGCTGGGAGCCGTGGCACGGCGTGATCGCGTCGCGCCAGAACGGCGCGCTGGTCGCCGACCGGGCGGGAATCGCGACGTCGTATGCGATCTTCAACCTGCAGGAGCGCGGCGAGATCTTCATCGACCCGGCGATCACCGTGTACGAAGGGATGATCATCGGCGAGAACGCGCGGCCCTCGGACATGGACGTCAACGTCACGAAGGAAAAGAAGCAGACGAACATGCGGGCGTCGAGCGCCGACGAGGCGATCCGGCTGATTCCGCCGCGCCGGCTCGGCCTGGAACAGGCCATCGAATTCATCAACGACGACGAGCTGGTCGAGGTGACGCCGTCGGCCATCCGCCTGCGCAAGCGCATCCTGGCGTCGAACCAGCGCCCGAAGGCCGCAAAAGACTGACGCGGCGCCCGATCGGGCGGTTGAGCCCGGGTCTTGCATCCCGGACTGCGGGCTCATGCGAATCGACGGCTACGCCGGCATCGAGGACTACGCGCTGATTGGCGACGGCCGCGCGGCGGCGCTGGTCGCCCGGGACGGCTCGATCGACTGGATGTGCCTGCCCAACCTCGATTCGCCGAGCGTCTTCGCCGCGCTCCTCGACGTCAACGGCGGGGCGTTCGTGGTGCAGCCCGACGTGCCGTTCGAGTCCTCGCGGCGCTACCTTCCCGATACCAACATTCTCGAGACGACCTTTCGCACCGACGCCGGCGTCGTCCGGCTGATCGATGCGATGACGCTGCCGGATGGCCGGCTGGCGCCGATGCGCGAGCTCGTGCGGTCGCTCGAGGCCGTGTCCGGGCGCGTGCCGATGCGGTGGCGGTTCGCGCCGCGGTTCGACTACGGCTCGAGCGCGCCGCGCTTCGAGACGCGCGCCGGCGTGCCCGTCGCCGTCTACCGCACCGAGGCGCTCGCCCTGCGCCACTGGGATGCGGGCACGCCGACATATCGCGATGGCGGCATCGAGGGACGCTTCGAGTGCGGCGACGGGGCGCGATCGATGTTCGCGCTGGCGACCGCCTATGGCGAACCGCTCGTGCTTCCGTCGCGCGCCGACGCAGAGGACCGCCTGCAGCGCACCGCGCGGTTCTGGCAGACGTGGGCGGGCGGGCTGCAGTACGGCGGGCCCTGGGCCGACGCCGTGCGGCGGAGCGCACTGGTGCTCAAGCTTTTGATCTTCGCGCCGTCGGGCGCCGCCGCGGCCGCGCCCACGACGTCGCTGCCCGAGGACATCGGCGGCGAGCGCAACTGGGACTACCGCTTCTGCTGGATCCGCGATTCCAACTTCATGATCGAGGCGCTGATCCGGCTCGGGTGCTGGGATGAGGCGCGCTCGCTCTTCTGGTGGTTCATGCAGGCCACGGCCATCACCGAGCCGAGGCTGCACGTGCTTTATCGCCTCGATGGCGGGGTCGGCTTCAGCGAGCAGACGCTGCCGCTCGCGGGCTATCGCGGGTCGCACCCCGTGCATCTTGGCAACAGCGCCGTAGACCAGACGCAGCTGGACATCTACGGCGCGCTGTTCGAGACGGCGTGGCTGTACAGCGAGGGCCACCACGCCATCGACACCGACACCGGTGTCGTGCTCGGCCGGATCGCCGACCACGTATGCGACATCTGGCGCCGGCCCGATTTCGGCATCTGGGAAGTCCGCAACGGGCCGTTCCAGTTCACGCATTCGAAGGTCATGTGCTGGGTGGCGCTCGACCGCGCCGCGCGTCTGGCGGCGCGCGGCGAGCTGCCGCGGCGGCATGCCTCTCGATGGCGGCAGGACGCGGACGCGATTCGCGCATTCGTCGAAGCGCACTGCTGGTCCGAGGAGATCCAGAGTTACACCCGCGCCGCGCTGGGCGACGGCCCCCCGCAGTTGGACGCGAGCCTTCTGATGCTGCCGCTGGTCGGCTACGGCGATCCGCGCGGGCCGCGAATCACCGGGACCATCGACGCCGTCGTCCGCATGCTGCGGCACGGCGATTTCGTGTACCGCTATCTCGTGGCCGACGGTCTGAGCGGCCAGGAAGGGACGTTCCTGAACTGCTCGTTCTGGCTGGCCAGTGCGCTCGCGCGCAACGGCCGCGTGCGCGAAGCGAGCGATCTGATGGGCGTGCTGATCGGCCGGGCCAACGACGTCGGCCTCTTCGCGGAGGAGATCGATCCGCATTCGGGCGCGTTCCTCGGCAACTTCCCGCAGGCGCTCGTGCATCTGGCGCTGGTCAACGCCGCCGTGGCGATTCGGGACGCCGCATGACGCTCTTCGCGTCGGAAGTCGTCGGCGGCTTTGCCGGCACGCTCGTGCTCACCACGATGACGCGATCGGCGAGCGAGTTGGGGCTCACGCGGGTGGACCTTCCGTTCCTGCTCGGCACCGCCGTCACGGAGAACCGGCGGAAGGCGAAGGCGTTCGGGTACTGCCTTCACTTCGCCCTCGGCGTCGCGTTCGCGCTCGCGTACGGCGCGTTCTTCGACACAATCGGCTGGAGCAGCTGGTGGCTCGGCGCGCTGATCGGGGCGGTACAGGCGCTGTTCACGGGCACCGTGCTGGTCAATGTGCTGCTGCCGATCGTGCACCCCCGGATGGGGACGCCCGACACGGCGGCCAACGAGGTCACGCTGCTCGAGCCGCCGGGCTTCCTCATGCTCAACTACGGCCGCAATGCCTTCCTCGTCAGCCTCACCGGGCACATTCTTTATGGCGCGATCGTCGGCTGGGTGATTCGGCTGTAGACGGCGCGAACCGCGCGTCCAGCTCAGCGTGTATGATCGCTTTCGTGCTGCAACGTCGTACCTCAGGCTCGGTGGTGTGTCCGTCGTGCGGATCGCTCGTGGGCGTCCGCGACGAGAAGTGTTACACGTGTGGCCGGGCGAATCCGGGTCTCTGGGGCTTCGGCCCGATGCTGCGCCAGCTCGGGACCGATCTCGGTTTTGCGCCGCTCGTCATCGGCGCGTGCTCGACGATCTATCTGCTCACGCTGCTCGCGTCCGGTAACCAGCTGCAGATCGCCGGCGGCGGCATGTCGATCCTGTCGCCCAGTACCCGAGCGCTGCTCCTGTTCGGCATGAGCGGCGCGTACCCTGTCTACGTGTACGGCTGGTGGTGGACGATGCTCAGTGCCTCGTGGCTGCACGGCGGGCTCATTCACATCCTGTTCAACATGCTGTACGTGCGACAAATCGGCCCCGCGACGGCGGAGATGATCGGGCCGTCGCGCACGGTGATCGTCTACGTCATCTCGGGCTGCACCGGATTTTTCCTCAGCTCGACGGCTGGTTATTTTCTGGGGGGCATTCCGATTCCGATTCTTCACGGCGCCGGTTACACGATCGGCGCGTCGGCGTCGATCTTCGGTCTGCTTGGCGCGCTCGTACACTACGGCCGGAAGAGCGGGAGCAGCCTCGTGCACGGCCAGGCGATGCAGTACGCCATCTTCGCGGGTGTGTTCGGGCTCATCTTTCCCGGCGTCGACAATTACGCGCACCTCGGCGGGTTCCTCGGCGGGTACGTCGTCTCCTACGCGCTCAATCCGCTCACGCGCGAGCGCGGCGATCACTTGCTGATGGCGATCGGCCTGCTCGTGCTTTCCGCTCTCTCGATCGTGTTCGCGGTGCTGCACGGCCTCGGTATTCTCGGGCTGTAGCGGCGAGGCCCGTGGCACTCGCCTTGCGATCGATCCTCCTTGGAACCTCAAGGAGGTCAACTATGAAGCGTGTGTTCGTCGCGGGTATCGTCGCGGTTGCCATGTCGGCTGTTCCGGCGCTGGCCGCCGGCGCAAGCGATCAAGCGGCTCCGAGTCCGAAGATGTCGAACCGCTCGGCAGCCGATCAAACGTTCGTCAAGAAAGCGGCCGAGGGCGGCATGGCCGAGGTCGAACTGGGAAAACTGGCGGCTGAGAAGGCCGCGAGCCCGGAGGTGAAGCAATTCGGCCAGAAGATGATGGACGACCACGGGAAGGCGAACGACCAGCTCAAGTCGCTGGCGCAGAACAAGAACATCACGCTGCCGTCCGATCTGAGCGCGAAGGACAAGGCGCTGCGCGACCGGCTGTCGAAGCTCTCCGGCGCGGCGTTCGATCGCGCGTATATGCGCGCGATGGTCACCGACCACACCAAGGACGTCGGCGACTTCCGAACCGAGTCGAAAGCGGGAGGCGACGCAGACGTGAAATCGTGGGCGTCCAACACGCTGCCGACGCTCGAGAGCCATCTGAAGATGGCGAAGGACGCCGACCGCGCCGTCGGGACGTCGGGCTCGATTCCAAAGACTCCGAAGTAACCGGCGCGTGCAGCGCCCGGTTCAGCGCGTGGGCTTGCGCGCCAGCTCCTCGTCGATGATTCGCGTGAATGCTTCGTATGGCTGCGCGCCCGTCAACGTGCGGCCGTTGATGAAGAAGGCCGGCGTGCCCGACACGCCGGCTTCGTCGCCCGCCTTGATATCGGCGTCGACGTCGGCCTTGTATTTGTGCGTGGCGACGCAGCTGTCGAATTTCCCGGCGTCGAGGCCGACCTCGCCTGCCACCTTCTTCAGATCGTCGTCGTTCAGCCGGCCGGCGCGTGTGAACAGCTGATCGTGATACGGCCAGAACTTGCCTTGCTCGTTCGCGCACTGCGCCGCCTCGGCGGCCGGCCGCGCGTTCGGGTGGTTCGGCAGCGGATAGTGGCGATAGACGAAGCGGATGCGATCGCCGTATTTGGTGAGCACCTGGGTGACCGTCGGGTTGGCGCGCAGACAGAAGGGACACTGAAAATCGGAGAACTCGATCATCTCGATCGGGGCGTTCGCCGGTCCGCGTGCGGGGCGGCCGTCCTCCGCGACGACCTGGCGCGGCGGCTCCAGCGTGACCGTCACCAGCGTCTTCTTTTTCAGCGTGTCCAGGTATTCGGCGCGTTTGCCCTGGGTCCGCTCCTGCGTCAATAACGCTTTGATCGGCGCCCGCACCTGATCGATCGCCGCGCCCTGCACGCGCGACTGGTTCGCCTGGTACCACGTGGTGATGTCGGCGTCCGTTACCGGTGCGGCCTTCGCAGTGATCTCCTGCTCGGTGAGGGCCGCGCGATCGAGCCCTCGCGCCTTCGCCTCCTGATCCAGCAGCGCGTCGCCCACCATCTCGTCGAGCGCGGCGCGCCGCGCCTCGTAGAGGGCCTGAGAGAGCTTCATGTTGCCGAAGTTGGATGCGGTGATCTGCAGAGCCCGCACGTCAACCTGGGCGAGCGTAATCGCCGTCGTGCCGACGGTCGCGACGGTGTCGGTGCCGGCCTGCGGGTGCGACTGCTGGGCGGAGCTCGAGCAGGCGGTCAGCAGAATGAGGCTCAAAGACAGGAATCGGATTCTCAATGGCGCGTACATGCTCCCAGTATCCCTCAGCTGCCTCCCGTGTCGCTCGCGCCGCGCCAAATATCGCGCGATCGCCGCGCGAGCTTGTGAATCGGCGGGCAACAGGCGGTCACCATCCCAGCAACTGGCGGCCGCTGCTCCAGGTTGCGCGCGGACAGCGCCGCCGGCAGCCCCTAATTAGGAAGACCGAAGCGATTTCCGTCGCTCCGGATCGCACCGGCTGATCCGGTCCGCTGCAACGGCGCGCGCACCTCCTGTCCATTGAGCCTCCGAAAACAAGTAGTCCGAGCGCCTTGCTCGCAGGTTCCGCGTTCCAGGTTCCCAGGTTCCCGGGTTCCCGGGTCCGCTGGTTCGTGCCTTGCACCGCGAATCGTGGCCGCACATGGCGGCGACCGTGCCGGACGCGGAACGTCCGGTGTGAGCGCGATCGGGCATTGCGACGGTGAGCACGATGAACGCACGTGTAATCCTCTTCGGAATCCTCATAGTGATGGCGTCGCCCGCCGGGGCGACTGAGCGGGTGGCGATCAACGTGTCGCCCGCCGTGTCGTTTGCGCCGGCCGACCTGGTCGTGCGCACGACGGTCGAGTCCGACGCGCGGAATCGCGCGGTCGAAATCGTGGCGGAATCGGCCGACTTCTATCGCGCCAGCGAGATGCAGCTCGATGGCGACAACGCACCGCGCACGACTACGGTCGTGTTTCGGAGCCTGCCGCGCGGCACTTATCGGGTGACCGCGACCATCCTCGACGCGGGAGAGAAACCGCTCACTTACGCGCGATCCCAAGTGAACGTGCTCGCCAACGGCGGCGACCGCTAGACGGGCCGCACCCGGCGCCCTCTCGAGGGCGCGTCGCGGGCCGGGAGATATAATCCCGGCCATGACGCGCACCCTCCGAACGGGATTCATCGTCTCCACCGCCTGTAGTCTGCTGGCGATCGCCGGCAGCGCGGCCACTCAGCAGAGCCCCGATGAATCGCTGTTCAGACACTTCACGTGGCGTTCGGTCGGCCCCGCCGGCGCCGGCGGCCGCATCGTCGACATCGCGGTCGGCGGCGAGTCGCCGCGGCGGATCTACGTGGCGGCAGCCACCGGCGGCCTCTGGAAGAGCACGAACGAAGGCACGTCGTGGGAGCCGCTGTTCGACCACGAGAGCGTCGCGTCGATCGGCGACGTGACCGTCGATCCGACCAACCCCGATACCGTCTGGATCGGCTCCGGTGAGGTGAACCCGCGCAACAGCGTCTCGTGGGGCGACGGCGTGTACAAGTCCACCAACGGCGGCAAGACGTGGAGGAACGTCGGACTCAAGGACACCCGGCACATCGGGCGCATCGTCGTCGACCCGCGCAACCCCAACGTCGTGTATGTCGGCGCGCTTGGCCATCTGTGGGGGCCGAACAAGGAACGCGGCGTCTTCAAGACGATCGACGGCGGCGAAACATGGACGCCGAGCCTGTTCATCAACGCCGATACCGGCGTTTCGGATCTGGCGATGGACCCGTTCGACAGCAACACGCTGTATGCGGCGGCCTACGAAGTGCGGCGCGACGGGTTTGCCGGCGGCGACCCCGACAAGGGCTGGGGCCCTGGCAGCGGCATTTACAAGACGACCGACGCCGGCCGCACGTGGCGCAAGCTGACAGAGGGCCTGCCGCCCGGCGATCTCGGACGGATCGGCATCGACCTGTCCGTCAGTAATCCATCAGTGTTGTACGCCGTCGTCCAGACGCCGACGACGGCGCCGCGTGAAACCAGCGACGAGGCGGGTCCGCCGCCGCCAGCGTCCGGGCCGAAGACGATGAAAGACGGCGGGGTGTTCCGCTCGGACGATCGCGGCGAGACGTGGCACTGGGTGAACGCGACGAACAATCGGCCGTTCTACTACAGCCAGGTGCGCATCGATCCCAGCAACGAGAATCATCTGTTCGTCATGGGCTCCACGGATTCGGAGTCGGACGACGGCGGACACACGTTTCGAAATCAGACGTGGAACATTCACGTGGACCACCACGCGATGTGGATCGATCCGCGCGATCCGAAGCACATCCTCGACGGCAACGACGGCGGCATCGACGTCACCTGGGACGGCGGGCGCTCCTGGGAGTTCCTGAACCAGCTCGCGCTCAGCCAGATGTATTCGGTGGACGTGGACATGCGCAAGCCCTATTACATCTACGGCGGCGCGCAGGACTACTGCTCGTGGGGCGGCCCGAGCGAGACGCGCAAGTCGGTCGGCATCCAGGTGTCCGACTGGTTCAAGGTTCAGACGGGCGACGGCTTCCAGGTTCGCGTGGATCCGACCGACTACACGATCGTCTACGCGGAGTCGCAGAACGGCGGCCTGGTGCGCCACGATCTCAAGAGCGGGCGGAACACGAGCATCAAGCCGCGGGCGCGGCTGGGCGAGCCGGCTTATCGCTTCAACTGGGAGACGCCGCTGCTGATCTCCGCACACGATCCGACGACGATTTACGTCGGCGCCAATTATCTGTTCAAGTCGGTCAACCGCGGCGATGCGTGGACCGTGATCAGCCCCGACCTGACGTCGCAGAAAGTCGCCACGATCTCGACGTTCGCCGAGTCGCCGCTCGACGCTGCGGTCCTGTACGCAGGGACCGACGATGGCAATGTCTGGGCGACGCGCGACGGCGGGCGCAACTGGAAGAACATCACCGCGAAGGTTCCGGGCATGCCGGGCAAGCGCTGGGTGAGCCGCGTGATCGCATCGCGGTACAACACGGGCACCGCCTACCTGGCGTTCGACGGCCATCGCAGCGACGATCTGACGACGTATCTGTTCAAGTCCACCGACTTCGGCGACTCGTGGAAAGCGATGAAGGGCGATCTGCCGCCGGCCACGCCGGTCCGCGTCATTCGCGAAGACGTCAAGAACCCGCACCTGCTCTTCGCGGGCACCGAGGCGGGCGCGTACGCCTCGTTCGACGATGGTGCGCATTGGACGCGCCTGATGAACAACCTGCCGACCGTGCCAGTGGCCGATCTGATCGTCCACCCGCGCGACGGCGACCTCGTGGCGGCGACGCACGGCCGCAGCTTCTACGTGATGGACATCTCGCCGCTGCAGGAGATCACGCCGGAGGTGCTCGGCGCCAAGGCACACCTGTTCTCCGTGAAGCCCGCTGTCGCCTTCGACGACCGGGTCTTCACGACCGATGAGTTCCTCGCGCAGAAGCGCTTCATCGGCCGCAATCCGGCGCCCGGTGCGACGATCAGTTACTACGTCAAGTCGGTGCCCGGCTCGGCCGCGTTGACGATTCTCGACAAGAGCGGCGCGGTCGTGCGCGAGCTGAAGGCCACGACAGAGGCCGGCATCAACCGCGTGCAGTGGGATCTGCGGGGCAACCCGCCGGTGCAGACGCCGCGTCCAGGTGGCGGCGAGGCCGGCGGCGGGAGAGGCGGCGGTTTCGGCGGCAACGCGCTTGGCGCCCTCGTCGATCCCGGCGAGTACGTCGCCAGGCTGACAGTCAACGGCGAGGCATTCACGACGCCGGTCGTGGTGGATGCCGATCCGCTGGTGACGACCACCTCAGAGGATCGCGCCAAGCGGCGCGCGGTCGTCGCGTCGGTGCTCGCGCTGCAGGGCAAGACCGAACCAGCATCGGTGCGGGCGGAGTCGGCGAGCGACCAGCTCGCGGCGTTGCGGAAATCGGTGGATGCGTTCGCGCCGGCGCCGGCGCCCGTCAAGAGCGCCGCGAAGGACGCGGCCGAACAGGCGGCGAAGATCAAGACCGATCTCGCCCGCGTGAATCGGAGCGCGACGCAGCTGTTCGGCCAGATCAGCGGCTCGCCGTTTCTTCCCACCGACACGCAGCGGCTGGAGCTGGAGGACCTGTCGAAGGAATTCGCGGATCAATCCGCGGCGCTGACGACCCTGCTCACGACCACGCTGCCGGCGCTCGACAAGCAGCTGAACGACGCCGGCGTGCCGCGGGTGATTGTGAAGTAGGGATCGGGGATCGGGGATCGGGGATCGGGGATCGGGGATCGGGGATCAGGCGCTTTCACACAGATTCGCTGCCGTTGCACAGCCGGCCCCGTTTCTCGTGATATCTGAGAGGCGCACCGAAAGGAGCGCCTCATGCGGTTCGCCCGGCTTGTCTGTCTTGGTGCGGTGTGTGCGTCGCTGGCGGCGGTTACGGCGTCGGCTGACGAAACGGTCGCGCCGCGCGCGCTGCTTCCGCCGGCGATGGTCCGGTTGTCGACGCCCTGGATGGCGACGCTCCGCCGCGGTGCGGCAGCCGGCGACAGCGCCCTCCTCGTGCGGACCGCGCTCGATCTGCTCGACGAGCTCGCCCGCGCCGGCCTGGGCCACGGCTGCTGCAATCCCACGCGCGACTATTTCCTCCTCACCTTCGTCGGCGCCGATCCGGCCGGTGCGCCCGCACTGTTCACCGTCCTCGCGCACGATCCGATGCCCGCGACCGTCTCGCTGCCGGGCATTCACGGCGCGCGGCATCCGATCTACGACGTATTCCTCTCCGACGATCTGACGTCTTCGCTCCAGACGACGTACGAGATCACCCACGAGGAGAACCCGGCGGACAAGCAGGCGGGACAGTTCGCCGCGGCCGTGATCGGCCACATCACGCTCCCGCTGGCGGCGCAGCTGCACGCTGCGGCCGCGACTGCGCGCGTGCGTCCTGGCGGATTCGACATCGGCGTGGCGCTCCGGCAGGTGACGCTCCCCGAGGCCGGCGAAATCGTGCGGCGCGAGACGGTGACCTACGCGCACCCGATCGGTCATCTCGCGGCGAGGACCGCGTCCGCCAGCCGCGACCAGATCGCGTCGCTGGACGCGCAGTATCAGGGCGCCGCGCCAGGACCGGCGTGTACCGATCTCAGCACCGCGTTGAAGAGCCGGATCGAAGGCGCCATGGCCGACGCCGCGTGCGGGCTGTGGCCGGCGGACCTCTCGGCGTGCGCGAAGCGGGTGCGCGAAGAGATCGACCAGGCCGCGTCGGCGTATTTCGCCGAGGCGCCGTCGTGTCCGATCGACGCGGGCGCGCCGCTCGTTCAGGAGTTGCTGTCGGTCATTCAGGACGTCAAGCCGCTCGCGCGCTCGGTCGTGGTGGGCAATGCGCCGCCGATTCGGTACGGGTTTGGCCTCGCGGCCGCCTATCTCGTGGGCGTGGACATCGACGTCGGGCACCCGAGGGCGCGCCTCCAGGGCG
>DATATJ010000217.1:0-41946 GCA_036268855.1 Vicinamibacterales bacterium | reverse complement strand
CGGCCGTTGCAATTTTCAGCGCCGGGCGCGCCAATCATTTCGGCCACCCCGCGCCGGCGGTCGTGGATCGCTACAAATCCATCGGCGCGCAGATTTTCAGAACCGACCGCGACGGCGCCGTGACGATGGAAACGGACGGATATTCGATCGCCGTGCGTACGTTTGCAGGCCGACGGCTCGCGCTCAACTCAGCATCCCTTCATCACGAAGAAGCGGAGAGCACGGAGGATACGAAGAAATGAGCCTCGTACGCGTTGTCTCGACGCTGCCTCCCGAGCTGGATCGTCTGATCACGGACACCATAGGCGCGCTTCTGGTCGTCCATCGCGAGTTGGGTCCCGGGATGGGTGAGGGCGTCTATGCGGACGCGACAATCCTCGAGCTCGCGCAGCGGCGCATACCCTTTGAGACCGAGAAGCCGATGCCCGTCCGGTACAAAGGGACGTTACTTTGCTATCAGCGGGTCGATCTGCTGGTTGACGGCCGGCTTGTCGTAGAGCTCAAATCCGTCGAGCGCATTCATCCCGTTCATGTCGCGCAAGTCGTGAGTTACCTGCGACTCGCAGGCGTCCGCGCGGGACTGTTGGTGAACTTCAACGTGCCGTTGTTGAAGCAGGGAATCAAGCGCGTGGTGGTGTAAGCGGACCTTCGTGCCCTCGTGTTCTCCGTGACTTCGTGATAACCGTCCTACGGGGCTTGATGTAGGGATTTGGCCCGTTGCCACTCGTTCTCGAGCGCGTCGAGCGTCATGTCGCGCATGGATCGGCCGGAGCCGGCAATCGCGCTCTCCATGTTCGTGAACCGCCGCGTGAATTTCTCGTTCGCCTTCCGCAGCGCCGTCTCCGGCTCGACGCCGAGCTTGCGCGAGAGATTCGCAATCGAGAAAAGCAGATCGCCCATCTCGTCCTCCGCCCGCGCCTGGTCGATCGGGCCTGGCGCTTCCACCACCTCGCGGAGCTCGTCGACTTCCTCCTGGATCTTGCGCATCACCTCGTCGGTGCGCGTCCAGTCGAAGTTGACGGAGGCCGCGCGCAGTCCGATGTGATACGCGCGCAGCAGCGCTGGCAGGGCGGGCGCGATGCCGCCGAGCAGCGAGCCCTTCGTCACCGTCGCCGTGGGGCCAGCGGCGCGCCGCTCCTGGGCCTTGATATCCTCCCAGCGCACGCGCACGTCGCTCGCAGAATCGACGGTCGCCTCGCCCTCGCCGCGCGCGAAGACATGCGGGTGGCGGCGTACGAGCTTGTCGGCGATGGCGCGCAGCGAGTCGGCAATCGTGAAGTGCCCGGCCTCGGCTTCCATCTGCGCCAGAAAGACCGCCTCGAACATGAAGTCGCCCAGCTCCTCGCAGAGCGCCGGGTGATCGTGCCGGTCGATCGCCTCGAGCACCTCGTAGGTTTCTTCGAGCACGAACGGCTTCAGCGAGTCGATCGTTTGCTCGCGATCCCACGGACAGCCGTCGGGCGCGCGCAGCGTGGCCATGATCTCGACGAGCCGGACGAACTCTTCTGACGCGCTGTTCGACATGGACACCTCACCGCACGATAGAATGAGAGACGATGGCCGATCAACTCCCGCCGGCACTGAGCTTCACTGCCTTCGTCCTGTCGCTGGCGAGCACCGCCGCGATCCATTTCGGCGACCTGCCCGATCCGGTCTCCGGCGAACGCGCCGAGGTGAACCTCGAGGGCGCCGCGCAGATGATCGAGATCCTCGGCCTGCTCGACCAGAAGACGCGGGGCAATCTCACGGCGGAAGAGCGCCAGGTGCTGGAGCAGGTGCTCTACGAGCTGCGTCTGCGCTTCGTCGAGGCGAGCGGCGCCGGAAAACGCATCATCGAGCCCTGACCCCTTGCGAATCACTCTCCTGGGAACGGGCACGTCGCATGGCGTGCCGGCCATCGGCTGCGACTGCGCCGTGTGCCACTCGACGGATCCGCACGATCGCCGGCTGCGTCCGTCGATCCTGATCGAAACCGGGCGCAGCGACAACGGGTCGCCGGGCTCGACCAACATTCTAGTGGACACGTCCACGGATCTGCGCGCGCAGGCGCTTGCACACGACGTGCGGCGCGTGGACGCGATCCTGTTCACGCACAGCCACGCCGATCATGTGCTCGGCCTGGACGAAGTGCGGCGCTACAACGCGATGCAGCGCGCGGCGATTCCCTGCTACGCGGACGAGGCGACGCTGGCCGACCTCCGGCGCATGTTCGCATACATCTTCTCGTCGTCCACCGCGATCGCGGGAGGCATTCCTCAACTGACCGCGAACCGGATCGCCGGTGCCTTCATGCTCGGCGGCGCCGAGATCATTCCAGTGCCGATCTATCACGGCCAGCGGCCGATCCTCGGGTTTCGCATCGGCGCGTTCGCCTACCTGACCGACTGCAGCCGCATTCCGGACGCATCGTGGCCCTTGCTGGCCGGCGTCCGCGTGCTGGTGCTCGACGCGCTCCGCGATCGGCCGCACCCCACGCACTTCACCGTGGCGGAAGCGCTCGAGGCAGTCGCGCGCGTGGCGCCCGAGCGTGCGTACTTGACACATATCTGCCACGACCTGCCGCACGCCGCGACCTGCGCACGCCTGCCCGCCGGCGTCGAGTTGGCGTACGATGGGCTCGTCTTGGACGTTGCATGAAAACTGGTTAGTCGCCTAAATGGACATCATCCACTTTCCGGACGATCCACGGCCGGCGCGCTGGTCGCAGCCGGTGCTGGCGCTCGGCAACTTCGACGGCGTGCACCGCGGGCACCGCAAGATTCTCGACCGTCTGAAGCGCGTCGCCGGCGAGCGCCACGCCACCGCGGTGGTGATGACCTTCGATCCGCACCCACCCCGCGTCGTCCGGCCCGACAAGGCGCCGCCGCTGCTGATGACCAAGGCGCAGAAGCTCGACGCGCTGCGCGCTGCCGGCGTGCAGGGGACGGCGATCGTGCGCTTCACGCCGGAGCTCTCGCGCTGGGACCCCGAAACCTTCGTCCGCCTCGTGATGGTCGACTGGCTGAACGTCAGCGAGGTGTGGGTGGGCGCGAACTTTCTCTTCGGGCACGACCGCGCCGGGAACTTCACGCTCTTGCGCGCGCTCGGCGCGCGCTACGGATTCAAGGCGGAGAAGATCGACCCCGTGCGCTACAAGGATTTCGTGGTCAGCAGCACCCGCATCCGGCGGCTTGTCGCCGAAGGACGCGTGGACGAGGCGGGAGCGCTGCTCGGTCACCAGTACGCGATCGACGGTACGGTGGTCGCCGGCGACGCACGCGGAAGGACCATCGGTTTTCCCACGGCCAATCTCTGCACTCAGAACGAGCTGCTCCCGCCGCATGGCGTGTATGCCACCACGGCGACCATCGGCGGAATCGTGCGGCCGTCGGTGACCAACGTCGGCGTCCGCCCGACGGTGGACGAGACCGGACGGGTGCTGGTCGAAACTCACATCCTGGGCTTCGAGGCGGACCTGTACGGCGCGCCGCTGCGCGTCGGCTTCGTCCAGCGGCTCCGCGACGAACGCGCGTTCGAGTCGCTCGATCAGCTGAAAGCGCAGATCGGCGCCGACTGTTCCCGGGCCCGCGTGCTGTTCGGGCATCTTTCACTGTAAAATCGGCGTTTGTGTCTGTTCACGAGTTCGTTTTCGCCCTGGACGTATCCGATGGAGCCCGCTTCAACGCGATGCTGGCGGAGGTGGCGAACGCCGTCCTCGACACCGTCGGCTGCTCCGGCGAGCCGCTGACAAAGCTCACGGGCGTCCTGCAGCAGGTGCTGGCGGGCGCCGCCGGCGGCCGCGATCGCTGCGAGCTCCGCTTCGAGGCGCACGCCGGCGAGCTGCGGATCGTCATCTCGTGTGCCGGGCAACCCGAGCGCCAGACGACGTTTGCCCTTCCAGATCAATGACGATGCGCCTGTACAACACGCTGACCCGCAGCGAGGAGACGTTCGAACCGAGTGTGGACAACACCGTCCGCATGTACACGTGCGGCCTCACGGTCTACGCGCGCGGCCACATCGGCAACTTTCGCACCTTCATCTGCCTCGACGTGCTGCGCCGCACCCTGAAGTACCTCGAAGGGCACCGCATGCGGCAGGTGATGAACTTCACCGACGTGGACGACCGGACGATCCTCGGCGCGCAGAAGGCCGGCATGGATCTGCGCGCGTACACCGACCAGTACATCGCGGCGTTCCGCGAGGACGCGCAGGCGCTCGGCCTCGAGGCGGTCGAGGAGATGCCGCGCGCCACCGACCCGGCGAACCTGCAGGCGATGGCCGATCTGATCCGCGCGCTCGAAAGGAACGGCCACACGTATGTGAGCGACGGCTCGATCTACTTCAAGATCTCGACGATGCCCGACTACGGGCAGCTCGCGCACCTCGATCACGACGGCATGAAGCCGGGCGCCCGCGTGGACTCCGACACCTACGCGAAAGACGACGCGCGCGATTTCGTCCTGTGGAAGGCGACCAAGCCCGACGAGCCGACGTGGGATCTCGTCAACCCGCCCGGTCGCCCCGGCTGGCATCTCGAGTGCTCGGCGATGGCGCTGCGGCTCCTGGGCGAGTCGCCGATCGACATCCACGCCGGCGGCATCGACCTGATTTTTCCGCATCACGAGAACGAGATCGCGCAGAGCGAAGGCGCGACCGGCAAACCGTTCTCGCGGTTCTGGGTGCACGTCGAGTACCTGATCGTCAACGAGCAGAAGATGTCGAAGTCGCTGGGGAACACCTACACGATTCCCGACGTCGTCGCAAAGGGGTTCCGGCCGTCGGCGGTCCGGTACCTGCTGCTCTCGGCGCATTACCGCAAGCAGCTGAATTTCACGTGGGAGAGCCTGGGGGGCGCCGAAGGCGCGCTGACGCGCCTCACCGACGCGCTGGCCCGGCTGCGGGCGGTGGCGCGTGCCGGATCGCATCCCGAGATTCTGGAGCGCGTCGAGGCCGCGCGCGCGGCGTTTGCGGCGGCGATGCGCGACGACCTGAATACCGCCGCGGCGCTCGGCGCGATGTTCGGCCTCGTGCAGGCGCTGAACTCGGCGATCGACGCGGGGACGATCGGTACCGGCGATGTGCCGGCGATCACGGCGGCGTTCGACGAATTCGATCAGGTCCTCGGCGTGTTGAGCCTCCGGCGCGCGGAAGACGAGCGGCCGCCGGTGCCGATTGCCGACATCGAACAGCTCATCGAAGATCGGCACGCCGCCCGGCGGCGCCGCGATTTCGCGGCGGCCGATCGCATCCGCGAGGATCTCGCGGGACGTGGCGTGCTGCTCGAAGACAACCCGGGCGGCACTCGCTGGAAACGGAAGTAGCAAGCGGCCTTCGATTTGCAGATGTCGTGAAGCCACCATGAGCCACAGCCCGCAGCTTCGCACGGCGCTCCCGGGTCCCAGGGCGAAGGCGGTCATCGACCGCGATCGCACGTCGGTGTCGCCCTCCTACACGCGCAGTTATCCGCTGGTGATGGCGCGCGGATCTGGCGCCGTGGTCGAGGATGTGGACGGCAACCTCTTCCTCGACTGCGCGGCCGGTATCGCGGTGAACTCCACCGGCCACTCGCATCCCGACGTCGTAAAAGCGATCACCGAGCAGGCGCAGAAGTTCCTGCACATGTCGGGCACCGACTTCTACTACGAGCAGCAGGTGCAGCTGGCGGAGGCCGTGGCCGCGATCGTGCCGATCGACGGCGGCGTGCGGTCCTTCTTCGGCAACTCGGGCACAGAAGCCATCGAAGCGTGCATCAAGCTGGCACGCTACGCGACCGGGCGCCCGAACGTCATCGCGTTCCTCGGCGGCTTTCACGGGCGGACGCTCGGCGCGCTGTCGCTCACCGCGAGCAAGGCGGTGCAGCGCCGCGGCTTCGGACCGATGATGGCCGGCGTGTATCACGCGCCGTACCCGGACGAATACCGGCCCGCGATCGGCGCCGGGGCCGGCACGCAGTCGGCGGCCTGCCTGGCCTATCTCGAGGATCAGCTCTTCGCGCACCTGGTGTCGCCCGACGAGGTCGCCGCGATTGTCGTCGAGCCGATTCAGGGCGAGGGCGGCTACGTCGTGGCGCCCGACGAGTTCCTCCAGGGGCTGCGCGCGATCGCGAGCCGGCACGGCATCCTCCTCGTCGCTGACGAAGTGCAGTGCGGCATGGGGCGGACGGGAAAGATGTTCGCGATCGAGCACACGGATGTCCGGCCCGACATCGTGGCGATCGCCAAGGGCATCGCGTCGGGCATGCCGCTCGGCATCGCCGCGGCGCGCGCCGACATCATGACGTGGCCTCCGGGCGCGCACGCGAGCACGTTCGGCGGCAACCCGGTATCGTGCGCCGCAGCGCTGGCGACGGTCAAGCTCCTCCGCGAGCAGCTGGTCGCCAACGCGGCGACGGTGGGCGCCCACCTGATGGCCGGCTTGAAGACGATGGCCGATCGGCATCCGCTCGTCGGCGACGTGCGTGGCCGCGGCCTGATGATCGGCGTGGAGCTGGTGCGCGACCGTCAGACGAAGGAGCGCGCCGATCGCGAGCGCGACGCCGTCGTCGAGGCGGCGTTCAGGCGCGGGCTGCTGCTGCTCGGTGCGGGCAAGAATTCCGTGCGCTTCTCGCCGGCGCTCGTGCTCACGCGCGAGCAGGCAGATACCGCGGTCGCGATTTTCGACGATGCGCTGACGGACGTCGAGAAGACGCGACATTGAACCCACGTAACGAGCTTGATTCGTCTTCGTGGCCTTCGTGTCTTCGTGGTGTGTTGGCTGGCCCTCGCGTTTTCCGTGGCTTCGTGAGCAATGTCCGGTGGCGCGAGGTTTGCTGCCCGGAAACGTCATGTCGCGCGACAAAGTGATCTTCGGAAAAACGGGCGAGGATCTCGCGTGTGAGGAATTAACGCGGCGCGGGTACGAAATTGTTGCGCGCCGGTGCCGCCTGCACGGTGGCGAGCTCGACGTCATCGCGCGCGACGGCGACACGCTGGTGTTCGTGGAGGTGAAGGCGCGCGACGGCCACGCGTTCGGCGACGCCGCCGAGGCGGTCACCGCCTTCAAGCGGCGACGGATCGCGCATCTCGCGCTCGACTACGTCACGCGCCATCAGCTTCGCGACTGTCCATGCCGCTTCGACGTCGTCGCCATTCACGTGGAGAGTGGACGGCCGGCGATCGAGGTCTTCCAGAACGCGTTCGATGCCTGAGCTCAGACGAGATCCGGTCACCGGCCGGTGGGTGATTATCGCGCCGGAGCGGCGCAGGCGGCCGAACGACTTTCGCGTCGATCTCCCGAAGACGCTGGGGCGCGAGCACTGTCCGTTTTGCCCGGGCCGCGAGGACCTCACGCCGCCGGAGATTCGCGCGTGGCGTCCCGACGGCAGCGCCCGCGACACGCCGGGGTGGGAGCTGCGTGTCGTCCCGAACAAGTTTCCCGCGCTGAAGGTCGAGGGCGGGCTCGATCGCGAAGGCGACGGCATCTACGACCGGATGAACGGCATCGGCGCACACGAAGTGATCATCGAGACGCCCGATCACGACTGTCAGCTGGGGGCGATGAGCGAGCTCCAGATCGGGCGCGTCCTCGCCGCTTATCGCGACCGGATCGTCGATCTCAAGCAGGACCGGCGCTTCCGCTACGTGCTGGTCTTCAAGAACCATGGAGCGGCCGCTGGCGCGACGCTGGAGCACTCGCATTCGCAGTTGATCGCGCTGCCGATCGTCCCCGACTTCGTGCGCGAGGAGATCGACGGCGCGCGGCGGCACTTTGCCGAGAAGGAACGCTGCGTCTTCTGCGACATTCTCCGGCAGGATCTGGTGGACGGCCGTCGCGTGGTGCAGGAGAATGCCGACGTCGTGGCGCTGGCGCCGTACGCGCCGCGGTTGCCGTTCGAGACGTGGCTGCTGCCCCGGCGTCACGCGTCGCGGTTCGAGGACGCGACGCAGCACGAGTTCGAGAGCCTGGCGCGCCTGCTCAAGGCGGTGCTCGTCCGGATCAACCGCGCGCTCGAGTCGCCGCCCTACAACCTCATCGTCCACACCGCGCCGTTCTCGGAAGAGACCGAGGAGTTCTTCCATTGGCATCTCGAGCTGACGCCGAAGCTGACGAGTGTCGCGGGCTTCGAGTGGGGGACCGGCTTCTACATCAACCCGACGCCGCCGGAGGAAGCGGCGAAAGTGCTCCGGGCCGTCGCATTGTAGCGGTCGCGTGGCTGGAGTTGCCGCCGCGGGCAGGCCTTTGTCGGCCGGAGGCCGTCTAAACGCGTCTAGAGGAGGGCCGAATGCGCTTCATTTGTTGCACGGTGGCGGCGGGCCTGATGCTTCTGGCGGGTGCGCTCCAGGCGCAGGAGCCGCGGGTGTACGAGGTGGGGAATGGCGTCTCCCGGCCGAAGGTCGAGACGACGGTCAAGGCCGATTACACCGGAGAGGCGAAGGCCGCGGGGATTCAGGGGACGGTCCTGCTGAGCACGGTGGTGCGGCCGGACGGCACGGTCGGCGAGGTGAAGGTGACGAAGTCGCTCGACGCCGAGCGCGGTTTGGATCAACAGGCGGTGCGGGCGATGAAGCAGTGGACCTTCACGCCGGGGACGAAAGACGGGACGCCGGTGGCGGTGCGCGTGTCAGTGGAGATGACCTTCGCCTTGAAATAGGCTACGCTCGGGACGCGGCCGGCTTGAAGCCGAGCGGGGCCGTGTGGTACTTTAAGGGTTCGCGTGGGCGGGAATAGCTCAGTGGTAGAGTGCGACCTTGCCAAGGTCGAAGTCGCGGGTTCGAATCCCGTTTCCCGCTCCATTTTTCCTCTCTCAGTTGCAGTGCGAGCCTTCACGCTTGTAGCATCCAGCCGCGGGTTCTAGTCGGCGCCGTCGCCAAGTGGTAAGGCAGAGGTCTGCAAAACCTCCACCCCCGGTTCAAATCCGGGCGGCGCCTCCAAATTTACGAAGAACAGCGCGCATCCGATGCCGGGCCGGACCAGGTGCCGCGGATACGTGGCCGACTGGCCAGATGCTGGGCGCTCACTCTCCGAGCCCCGAGCCGCTCGCATTCCAGCGCCGTTCCATCTCGGCAGGTGAAAGGTCCTGTCTCCAGGACAAGAGCACCCAGACGTGACCGAATGGATCCCGCACGCTGGCGGAACTGGCACCGTAGAACATCTCCGTGAGCGGCTGGATGGTCTCCGCGCCGGCGTCAACGGCGCGTCGCAAGAGCGCGGCATTGTCGTCGGTGAAGATGTGGAGGCTTGCCGTACAACGTCCGACTATCCGGGGTTCCGCGTAGAATTTGCTGTCTGGGTCGCCGATCATGATCACGGACCCCTTGATTGACAGCTCGGCGTGAACGATCGTGCCGTCTGGGTGGGCGAGCCGAAACAATTCCTCCGCAGCAAATGCGCGCTTGTAGAACGCGATGGCGTCGGCGGCGCCGTCGACATAAATATGCGGAACGATCGCGTGTCGATAACGCTCAGGCTTCATGAGTATGCCTTTGGCGATCAGCCTCGGCGGATCGTTGCCCGGCATCAACTAGCCGCCTACTCGAACTCGTCGCGGTCACGACCCTTGGTTCCTCCAGACATCAGGCACCTGACATCAGCGTCGACTCACGACACACCGGCTTGCGCGTAGGGACGGCTCCAGAGTGCGATTTCCAACAGGACCGCGTTGGGCCACGCGGTCTGGAAGCCCTCGAGGTCTGTCTCTGGCGCGCCGTGTTCCCGGGCGAACGGGCGTATCGAGGTGCCGGCAATCGCTGTGAACGCTCGAAACTGGTCACCTCGCGTGAGCGAGGCGCACTGTCTCACGCGCACCCCGTTGGCGATTCAGACGTGCTCATCTCGCCGACTGCCGACGCCGCTGAAGAATCCGCTTCGCGCGTTCGAGCTCGCGCCGCCGGCTCGCGGACAGTCCTTTGCCGCCACGGTTGATGAAGTACTGAATCATGCGGATCGCAGACCCCAGGCCCTTCGGCGAGACATCCTTGCGCGCCATCGCGCGGGCGATTTGCGACGCGGATCCGGCGAACGTGCGCGGCGGGGGATGCGTCGAATCCGTCGTGACCCGTCTGACCCAGCGGCGTTGGGGACGCTTCTTCGCCATGGTTGCCAGTTCGCTGTTGACCGACAGCTCAGACAATGGCGATGCAGGATCAGCGCCAGTGGCCGTCTACGTCTTGACCGTCGAGCGCGATTCTCGATGTCCGGCGCCGGAGCCCGATGGCAGCGGGAGTGGCCCTGAAGGAGAATCGCGACCTTAACTCGCTAGCGCAGCAAGCGACGGTCAAAATCAAAGACCTCGGGCGTAGAAACGTGAATCGAACTGAATCGCTGTGCCGAGGATTCAAAAGGTAATTCACCTAGCTCGGACGTAGGGGGGAAGAACTGTCGTCTTTTCGAGATGCACGAGCATTTCGAGAGACGTCAATTCGCCGTTCCTACGCTTGAGATTCCTTTTCGCCTCCGACGGGCAACACGGTGATCGGAGCGTAGAATCTGCAGAGGGAAGTCACGTCATCATGAGGAGAGTCATCTCATCGGCCGCGGTGCTGACCCTTCTGGCCACATCGGTCGTGAGCGCGCCGAGAGCTCACGGCTCCGCGCTGACGTGCGACGTAACTGTTCCCAATGGCGTGGTCGCCGGTTCACCAAATCGAGACGAGAACAGCTACGGGACTTCGGCGCTGTCCGTCGGACCGTTTGGTTTGTGGCCGAACGGAACGGTCGTCTTCAAACCCGGAGGTCCGGGCTTTCTTACGCCCGACGCTGCGCTCGTCATGAAGTTCGGGTGGACCCGCGGTGTCTCAGGAAAGCTGCAGGTCGCCGGCCGGCGCCTCGACGGCGACGCGGGCCCGCTGCGCCTGAGCCTCAACAGCGGTTATGGCGATGTCGGCTTTCAAGCGAGTTACCTGATCTTCCCGACGCCTGGCTGCTGGGAGGTGCACGCACAGCTGGCGGAGCGCGCCGACTCCGGGATCACCTTCGTCACAAAGGTCGTGAAAATCGGAGAGGGGCCGAGCGGGCGGTTGAATCCGCACGTCGAGTAGCGCGTTCACGACATCAGCAGCGCGTCCACATCGTCGTAGCCGCACGGCAGCTGGATGCCACCCGCTGAAGCGCCGGCGTCGAGCAGCGCTTTCACCGAGTCGGGCCTCCGGAGACGCCGCCAGTAGGAATCCACGCACGCTTTGACGGCGAGCATCATCGGCGTCCGGCCTTTGCCGTCCCGCGCGTCCACCGGTGCGCCACGCGCGATCAGTGCTCGGACGACGCCGTGGCTCGCGCGCCACGCGGCGACGTGCAGCGCCGTGCTGTCTTTGGCGATGTCGAAGTACGGATCGCCTGCGTAGAGCGCATCGACGGCGACGCCGCACTCGAGAAGGTTCCGCACACCCTGCACGTTCCCCGTCCCGGAGAATTCCGCCAGCAGGGCTCCGCCCCGTTCCATCAGCCCGTGTTTCAGGCCGGGCTCCTGTTCCAGCAGCGTCCTGGTGCTCTTCCCATCGTCCAGCGCACATGTCGCGACCAGCCGATCGATCCCCTGCAGATCGAGGGACACACCGCGCTCCTTGAAGAGGCGCAGCGCGTCGCCGCGACCACGGCGAGCGGCAATCTCAATAGCCGATCGCCCTGTCGAGTCTCGAAGCGCCGGGTCGGCGCCGCGATCGAGCAGCAACGCGATCGCCTCGATGCTGTTGTCGCGAGTCAGCGCATGGTGAAACGCGCTCCGGCCGAAGCGCGGGATCGCGTTGGGGTCGCCGCCGCGATCGAGCACGAGCCGGAGGCCGTCGAAGTCGTGCCAGTCGCATTTGCGCAGCAGCAGCCACGACAGGCTCGTGGGATTGAAGCGTCCGCTGTCGAGCAGGACCCGCAGCACGGTGTTGTCGTAGGTCTCGGGAACGTGATACGGCGTCTCTTCGTCGTTCGGATCGGCACCGCGTTCGAGGAGCAGACGCGTCAGCCCAGCGTGCTGTGCGATTCCGGCCGCGCCGTAGATCGCGGCCTCGATCACCTGGCGCGGATTCGGATGATCGATCGTTTCGTACCAGCCGGTGTTGGCGTTCGCGCCGGCGTCGAGCAGCGCACGGGCTGTGCTGACATAGGCGTCCGAGCGCGATCGATCCAGCCTGAGATAGCGGGAGAAGCACAAATGGGTGAGCGCGTCCCAGCCGTCTGGACCGCCTTTCGCGCTGGCGCGGCCAGGATCCTCGGCGAGAAACGCGCGCACGCGGGCCTCGTCGGCGAGAATCGCGGCCGTGTGGATATTGCGGCTGGCGACGCCAGGATGTCGCACAAGAATGGCGTCGGCTTCGTCGAGCGTTCCCGAATTGTGCGCCTCGCGAGATACGGTCGCGGCCCGGATGAACGCGGCCACCGGGTCGCTCAACGCCTCGATTTCGTGCGACATCGGCACGTCCCGCTCGCGCTACTTCTTCGAGCGCGCGCGTCCGGCGCGCGCCGCGGAGTTGGCGGCCACCGCGGACCGGATCAGCGTCTTGAAGGCGGCCTCGTTGGGCGTCTCGTCTTCACGAATGTCGATGGCCCGGCGCGTGTTCCCCTCGAGGCTGGAGTTGAACAGCTTCTTGGGGTCCGGCAAAGAGGCGCCTCGGAAGAACGTGAGCTTCACGACCTGCTTGTACGATTCCCCCGTGCAGACGCCGCCGTCATGGGACCAGACCGGCGTTCCGGGAGAGGAGGCCTTCTCCCATTTCCATTCCTCCTCGATCTCGGGGTCGGCGTCGTGGATGCGCTGGCGAACCCACGCGAGCGTCTCGCCCCTCCAGCCGCCGAGCTCCTGGATCCTCTTCGTGATGTTCTTCGAAGCCGCCGTGCTGGCCCGGGCACCTTTCGTCATCATGATGGGGAGCGTAGCCCACCACAGCCCCACGCGGAAAGCGGGTGGATCGGTTGCGGCTCACGCCGGACGGCGACGCTGCGATCCGGAGCGCTCGAGCGCGGCGCGCAGCGGCTCGATCTGCAGCGGCTTCGACAGATAGTCGTCCATGCCTGCGCCGAAACACTCTTCCTGATTGGCGCGGCTGGCGCTGGCGGTCATTGCAATCATCAGCGGCCGCGCCGCCTCGTCTGCGGCCCACCGCGCGCGGATTCTCCGCGCCGTCTCCAGGCCGTCCAGCACCGGCATGTGCACGTCGAGCAGGATGATGTCGTACGGCCGCGCGTCGAGCGCCTCCAGCACCTCCGCGCCGCTCGACGAGATGTCGACGTCGTATCCGAGCTGCTTCAGCAATCCCGCGCCGACTTTCTGGTTGACGACGTTGTCGTCGGCCAGCAGCAGACGGAGCGGCAGGCGGTCCGCCAGCGGCACGACAGCCGGGGGCCGCGCCGCCGCGGCGCCCGCGCCGCGGCGATCCGGCTGCACGACCACGCGCACGTGGAACGTCGAGCCGCGGCCCTCTTCGCTCTCCACCCAGATGTCGCCGTGCATCGCTTCGGTGAGGCGCTTGCAGATCGCCAGCCCCAGTCCGGTCCCGCCGAACACGCGCGTCGTCGAGCTGTCGGCCTGGCTGAAGGACTGAAAGAGCCGTCCCAGCTGGTGCCTCGGGATGCCGATGCCCGTGTCGGCCACCGTGAAGTGGATCCGAAGGTCCGTGCCGCCGATCCGCTCGGCGTTCGCCGACACGGTGACCGAACCTTCGTGCGTGAACTTGATCGCGTTGCCCACCAGGTTCAAGAGCACCTGCCGCAGCCGTGTGATGTCGCCGACGACGATCGCAGGCAGGCTGTCGTCGAGACGCAGCTTCAGCTCGAGCCCCTTTTCCGACGCCTTGACGGCGAGCAGGGCGATCGCTTCGTCGATCGGCTTCCGCAGCGCGAAGGCGCGGTGTTCCAGGTCGATCCGGCCCGCCTCGATCTTGGACAGATCGAGCACGTCGTTGATGATCGTCAACAGGCCGTCGCCGGAGCTGGAGATCGTCTCGACATACTCGCGCTGTTCCGCCGTGAGGTCGGTGTCGAGCAGGAGCGCCGCCATGCCGAGGACGCCGTTCATCGGCGTGCGAATCTCGTGGCTCATGTGCGCGAGAAACTCGGATTTCGCGCGCGTCGCGTCCTCGAGCTTGCGGTTCATCGACATCAGCTCGGTGTTGTTCGCCGCCAGCTGCTGCTGGCTTTCGCGGAGGGCGCGATAGGCCTCGTCACGCTGGAGCTGGGTGACGCGGGCTCTCGAATGGTGCTGGATGCGGGCGATGAGCTCGACGCGATCCGGCAGCTTGACCAGGTAGTCGCTGGCGCCGAGCCCGAATGCCTCGCTCTTGACCGCCGGCTCCTCCTTGGTCGAGAGGACGATGACCGGGATCTCCTTCGTCGCCGGATCCGCGCGGTATTGCTTCAACAGGGCGAGGCCGTCCACGCCCGGCATCACGAGATCCTGCAGAATCACGGTCGGCATGATCCGATGCGCGGCGGCGAGCGCCTCTGCCGGGCTTCCGCAGTAGTGGAAATCGATGTGCGGCTCGCTGGCCAGCATTCGCCGCACGGCCTCGGCGACGATCGCCTGATCGTCCACCAGGAGGACCATGAACACGTGGTCGTTCGGTGCTGAGGGGATCATCCATTACCTCGCGCGCCGATCGCGACGATCAACCGCGCTGCGATACGTGTCATCGGCAGGATCTCCACGGCCGCGTCGATCGCCGCGGCGGCTTTTGGCATTCCGTATACGGCGCAGCTGCCGGCATCCTGCGCGATCGTATGGCAGCCGCGATCGCGTAGCACCTTCAAGCCGGTCGCCCCGTCGCGGCCCATGCCCGTCAACAGCACACCGACCGCGTCGCCGGGCCAGAGGCGTCCAACGCTCTGAAAGAACGCGTCCACCGATGGGCGGTACACGTAATCACGCGGTTCCGCCGTATAGCCGACGGTGGTCGACGTCTTCATCACAAGATGGTCGGACGTCTTGGCGAGCAGCACCTCGCCGGGCATCGGCCGGTCGCCCTCGCGCGCCACGCGCACCGGCAGAGGGGACTGCTGACCCAGCCAGTCGGCCATCCCCTGGGCCATATGCTCGTCCACGTGCTGAATGATCACGAGCGCGGCCGGAAAATCCTTCGGCAGGCCGCCGAGCAGCGTGGCGAGGGCCGCCGGTCCGCCGGCGGACGCGCCGATCGCGACCAGCGTCGCGCCGCGCGGACGGCCTCGACGGAGGGCGTCGGCCGTCACGCCTCGGCCTCGCCGATCAGATCGACGACCGCCTGCACCAGCGTCTCGTCGTGGAAGCTGCCCTTGGTCAGGTAATGCGCCGCGCCGGCCTCGAGCCCGCGCCGGCGATCTTCGTCGCGATCCTTGTACGACACGATCATCACGGGCATCGATTTCAACGTCGGGTGTTTGTTGATCAACGTGACCAGCTCGATGCCGTCCATGCGCGGCATGTCGATGTCGGTCAGGACCAGGTGGAACGCGCTCGTGCGGACCGCGTTCCAGCCGTCCATGCCGTCCACCGCCACTTCTACATCGTAGCCGCGATTGCTCAGCACTTTTCGCTCGAGCTCGCGTACGGTGAGGGAGTCGTCCACGACGAGCACCCGCTTCCGGCGCTTCCTGGCGACATCATCGGAGCCGGCTTGCGCGGTCGCGACGCGCGTGCCCGCTACCAGCTTGTCGACCGATCTGATCAGATCGTCGGTGTCCACGATCAGGACGGGAGAACCGTCTTCCATCAGCGCGCCGGCTGCGATGTCCTTGATTTTTCCGAGCTGGGTGTCGAGCGGCTGGACCACCAGTTCGCGCTCGCCGAGAAACCTGTCCACGATCAGGCCATACGCATGCGCGGAGGAGGTTCCGACCACGATCACGCACAACTCGTCGCCGAAATGCGCGGGCGCGATGCCGAGCACCTGGTGGGCCGTGATCAAGCCGATCGATCGCCCCTCGAGATCGAAATGCTGCCGTCCCTCGATCGTCGCGACGCGCTCTCTCGGGATCTTCAGCGCACGAACGATCGACGCCAGCGGAAACGCGTAGGGCTCGCTGCCGATATCCGCGAGCAGGGTGCGGACCACCGACAGCGTGATCGGCAATTGCAACTGGAACGACGTGCCTGTGCCGGGCTGCGACGACACGCGCACCGTGCCGCGCACCTCCTTCACCATGTTCTGCACGGCATCGAGACCCACGCCGCGGCCCGACACCTCGGTGATCGTGCCCTTCATCGTGAATCCTGGCAGAAACAGAAACTCCAGCAGCTCGGCGTCGCTCATCGCGGCGGCGGCCTCCGGCGCCGCCAGTTTCCGATCCACGACCGCGGCGCGGAGTCGACGCAGATCGACGCCGTGTCCATCGTCAGACACGATGAGCTGCAGGACGCCCGCGCTATGGCGGGCCTCCAGCCGGACGATGCCCTCGGCTGGCTTGCCGGCAGCGAGCCGCTCGTGCGGCATCTCCAGGCCATGGTCTACGGCATTGTGCAGCAGGTGCCCAAGTGCCGCGTCGAGCCGCGCCAGGATGTCGCGATCGACCTGCGTCGTTTCGCCGATGATCTCGAGCCGCGCCTCCTTGCCGAGCGATCGCGCGAGATCGCGGATCGTACGCGGGAAGCGCTGCACGCCGTCAGCGAACGGCCGCATCCGGCAGGCGAGCGCCTCGTCATAGAGGCGGTGCGACAGGTTGCTCGACCGGCGGTCGAACATCTCGAGGTCAGCCAGGTGCTGTGCCAGCGTCTGCTGGCACTCGAGCAGCCCGCGCTGGGCGGCCGCCAGCTCGACCTGCGCCTGCTGGTCGAGCGTCGCCGCCGAGAGTGTCTCGCGCAGGTCGTCGAGCATTCGGCCAGACGCCTCGTGCTGGCGCTTGAGCCGCCGCAGTGATTCGGCGAACGGCTTCACCCAGCGCGATTCGACGAGCGATTCGCTGGCAAGACCCAGGAGCCGGTTGAGGCTCTCGGCGGTGACGCGAAGAACGCGGTCTGACGCATCGCGCGCCTCCGCGGCGGCGGCGGCTGGACGGCCGGCGCCGCGCCTCGAGGGCGATTCGTCGAGCGACGATTCGACGACGGCTGCGCTGCCAGGGTCCAGAATGCGCCCGAGCGACAAGAGACAATCGTCCACTTCGGAGTGTCTGAGATCGGTCCAATCCGCGAGTTCTGATTCCGGCGTCGCCGCGATCCGCGTGAGCAGGTCCACACCGCCGAGCAGCAGGTCGATCTGTGGATGCTGGAGCGTGATGCGTTTGCGCTGCGCGGCGACGAAGCAGTCTTCCATCGCGTGCGCCAGCCGGACGCCGGCGCTCAGGCCGACGATGCGGGCGGCGCCTTTGAGGGAGTGCGCGGAGCGCATGCAGGCTTCGAGCTGATCGGGGTCGGCGTGATCCCGCTCGAGCGCCAGCAGCCCGGAGGTCAGCACTTGTGACTGCGCTTCGGCCTCTTCGCGGAACAGGTCGAGCATGGACACATCGCGCGCGTCGTCTCCGCTCATGCCAGGCTCCGCTTCAGGGTGTAGAAGAGCAGCTGCTCGTCGAGCAGCGCGGCCGAGTAGTGCGCCAGCGGGAGCAGGCTTTTCGAGAATCGGGCGGTGGCCTTGGCGAGCGTCTCCGGAACGTTCTTGAGCGCGCTCGCGGCGACGCGGTGCACGCCGTGCACTTCGTCCACCGGGCATACGGCGCGGACGTCCTCGCGCCGGATCACCAGCAGACGCTGCTGCGCCGTGCGGGTGTTTGCCTGGATTGGGGCCGTGGCCTCGAGGCCCAGCACCAGGCCCAACGACGCACACACCAGCAGCTCGCCGCGCACGCTCGCGAGCCCCAGCACGGCGCCATCGGCGCGATGGGGAAGGGTGTGCACCGGTTTGAGCTCGGCGACTTCCTCGACCACCGAGATCGGAAGGGCCAGCCACTCGATACCGACGCGAAAGACGAGCGCGACGAGTGTATCGCGCTCTTCGACGCGCTTTGGCTGCGCGACATGATCCGTCCACTCGGTCAGGTACTGCCCGGAGGGAATGCTGGCCAGCAGGTCGGCCGCCACCGCGGCGTAGACCGGGCAGTTGCGGCAGTGCGCGTATTGCTCCAGCTCGGGGCACGAGCCATCGCCGGTGACGCCGATCTTCTTCCAGCAGTCATCGATCTGGACGGGCGCCGGCGCGGAGCCAGGGTAGGTCCGCATCTCAGCTCCGATCCGCCGCCGTCAGCCGGCGCGCCCGGTTGTGCAGCACGAGCGCGTCGGCCTGGCGGCCTTGCGTGTCCATCAGCAGCGCGAGGTGCACGAGCGTTTCCCGATGGTTGGGATCGAGGTAGAGCGTCTTGCGATAGTAGGTCTCGGCGTCGGCATGGTTCCCGCTCGCATCGCGGACGAGCCCGAGGAGGTAAAAAGCCGACGCGGATGGTCCGTGTCTGCGCAAGCAGGCTTCGCACGCCGTTGCGGCCTCGACGAAACGCCCCTGGTCGGCGAGGCGCTGCGCTTCCGCGATTCCATCCGGACGGGCGGTCGATGCGTCGTGCGTCGACGGCGCGCGCAGGGCGGCTGGCTGGTGAGCCGCCGCAGCCGGCCTCGGCGCCGGCCTGAGAACGGGCCGGGCGACGATGGCGGGCGCCATCGGCGCAGGCGCCGCTGCCGATTCGCGCCGCGGCGTCTCCGACGCCCGCCGAAACGCGAACGCCATCGGCAGCTTCGCGGAGGCGAAGCCGTGGTTCAGCAGCACGCCGGTTTCAGAGGCGCCCACAAACAGGAAACCGCGCGGGGCCAGCAGACGGGCGAGCGCAGCGATCGCGCGGTCCTGCGTCGCGCCGTCGAAATAGATCAGCAGATTGCGGCAGAAGATCACGTCGTATGGCTCGCGGTCGGTCACGAAGGTGGGAGAGAGCAGGTTCCCGTGGTGGAACGTGACCCTTGGCCGCACCATCTCGGCGAGCTGATGGCCGTTCGCCACCGGCTGGAAGAACCGATCGCGAAAGCCCACGTCGCCGTTGCGAAATGCTCCGCGCCCATACACCGCGCGCCGGCCGTGCGCCAGCGCGCGTTCGCTGACATCGACGGCGTCTATGTGAAATCGATCCGGTGGAAAGCCGCTCTCGGCGAGTGTCATCGCGATCGAATACGGCTCCTCGCCGGTCGCGCACGGCACGCTGAGCAGCCGAAACACCCCGTCCGCGCGTGTCTGCAACCAGGCGGCCGCCGCTTCGCGTGCGAGCGCCGCGAAGGCCTCACGATCGCGGAAGAACCATGTCTCGGGGACGACGACCGCTTCGATCAGTTCCTGCAGTTCGCTGACCGAGGCGCGGACGCGCTCGAGATATGCGGCGGCATCCGCGAGCCGGCAGGCGACCTGCCGTTCTTTCGCGGCTCGGGCAATCGCCGATTCGCCGACCGACGCGACGTCGAGGCCGATGGCGTCCTTCAGCAGCTGCGCGATAGCCTGCAGGCTCATACGTGAGCCTCGCGTTCCGCGAACAGGACGTCGCGGACCGACGGCGGCAGGAGCTTCGCCGGATCGATCCGTTGAATCACTCCTCGAGCGTCCGTGGTGACCGGACCCAAATACGGCGCGCGGCCGGGTGTGACGCCGGAAGCGACGAAGTCGTCGGGCTCGCGCCGGATGGTGGTGGTCGCGTGCTCGACAATCACGCCGAGCAGGCGCATCCGGTTCTGGCCGTCAGGGTAGTGGACCAGGACCAGCCGCGTGCTCAGGCGCGTGAGCGAGGCGCGTCCGAGCGCGATCTCGCTCAGGTCTACCACCGGCACGGGCACGCCGCGATAATTGAACACGCCCACCACACCGCCCGGCGCCTGCGGTATCCGCGTGACGTGGACGAGCGGCAGCACCTCGGCAATCTGGCCGACGTCGACCGCGTATCGGTCGCTCCCGAGCTCGAACAAGAGGAACAGCATCGTGGCTCGGCAGCCTTCAGGCGACGTGCCTGGTGAATTGCGACACACCCGCCCGGAGGCCGATGGATACCTGGTTCAGTTCGTCGATCGCGAGATTCGACTGGTTGAGCGATTCGACCGTCTGGCGCGCAGCCTCGCTCAATTGCGTCAGCGCCTCGGTGATCTGCTCGGCGCCGGTCGCCTGCGCCTGCATCCCTTCCGTGACCGCCTCGAACCGCGGCGCCAGCGCCTGCACCTGCTGGATCACCTGCGAGAGCTGTCCGCCGACTTCCTGAATCACCTGCATGCCGCGGCGGACCTGCTCGGAGAACTTGTCCATGCTCATCACGCCGGCGGACGCCGCCGACTGGATGGCCTTCACCATCTGATCGATGTCGTAGGTCGCGACCGCGGTCTGATCGGCGAGCCGCCGGATCTCGGTGGCCACGACCGCGAATCCGCGGCCGTACTCGCCGGCTTTCTCGGCTTCGATCGCCGCGTTCAGCGAAAGCAGGTTCGTCTGGTCGGCGACCTTCGTGATCGTGGTAACGATCTGACTGATGTCGTCGGCCTTCTCGCTCAATGTCACCAGCTTGACGTTGACCGACCCGGCTGCTTCGACGACGTGCCGCATCGTGTCGTCCATCTGCGATACGCCCATCTGTCCCGCTCCGGCCAGGGTGGCTGACTGCTCCGCCACGCGCGACACATCGTGCATCGTCCGGACCAGTTCCTTGGATGTGGCGGAGATCTCGCGCGACGTCGCACCGATCTCCGTCGTGGTGGCGGCGATCTCGTTGGCCGTCGCCTGTTGCTCCTTGGCCGTCGCCGCGATCTCGGTGACCGACGTGTTCACCTGAACGCCCGATTGCTGCACCTGCCCGACGAGCGCCGCGAGCCTGGCGGTCATCTGGAGCAGGCTGAACCCGCAGACGAACACCAGCACGACAGCCACTGCGATCCCGGCGATCACACTGCTGCGCGTGGTGCCCACGTCGCTCACGATCTGGCGCGACGATCGGTCGGCGTCGACGCGGTTCAACGACACCACCGCCTGTATCGCCGCGGCGCCTTTGTCGAATTCGGCGGTGAGCGGAGCTTCGATCGCCGCCATACCGCCTGGCTTCGTCTGCTGATCGGCGGAGGCCCTGAGCGCGTTGTTTTGGATCTGCGTGTACGCCTGGCGTGCGCTCTTGAATGCATCGAGCGACTGCCGTTCGCCCGGAGAGATCAGCGTGGATTCGTAGGCCGCGAGCAGCGCGTCGAGATCCGCCCGGTCGGCGCGCAGCCGCGTCTCGAGCGCCTGCCGGCTGGCTTGGTCGGGCTGGAGCAGGCGTTCCTGGGTGAGCAGGAAGTCGCTCGACCACGCATTCTGCAGGGCCAGGCTGTCGGCCAGGCCGGGAATGGAGTCGGTCTGCACCGACGTTGCCTCGAAGTCGATGTGTCCGAGCCGCGTGTGGGCGATTACCGCCATCGCGATCATCAGCACGAGGATGACGCCGAAACTCGCAAAGATCCGGCGTCGGATGCTCCACTCCCTCATCGATTGGCCTCAATAGACATCGGCGCCGGTCGCCGCGCGATGATGACCATCACGCCACCTGCAAGGTGAAGCGTGACACGCCGGACCGCAATCCGACCGCGACCTGATTCAGCTCGTCGATCGCCATCGTGGACTGGCGCAGCGATTCCACGGTCTGGCGGGCGGCTTCGCTCAGCTGCGTGAGCGCTTCGGTGATCTGCTCGGCGCCCGTCGCCTGCGCTTGCATGCCCTCCGTGACGGCTTCGAAGCGGGGCGCGAGCGCCTGCACGCGCTGGATGATTTGCGACAGTTGGCCGCCGACATCCTGGATCACCTGCACGCCGCGCCGGACCTCTTCCAGAAACTTGTCCATGCTCATCACACCGCCAGACACCGCCGACTGGATCGCCTTCACCATCTGATCGATGTCGTAGGTCGCCACCGCGGTCTGGTCGGCGAGCCGCCGGATCTCGGTGGCGACGACGGCGAAGCCGCGGCCGTACTCGCCGGCCTTCTCGGCCTCGATCGCCGCGTTCAGCGAGAGGAGATTGGTCTGGTCGGCCACCTTGGTAATCGTCGTGACCACCTGGCTGATGTTGCCGGCCTTTTCGTTCAGCGTGGCGAGCTTCGTGTTGACGAATCCTGCCGCTTCGACAACGTGCCGCATCGTGTCTTCCATCTGGGTGACGCCCACCTGGCCTGCACCGGCGAGTGTCGCCGACTGCTCGGCCACCTTGGACACGTCGTTCATCGTCCTGACCAGCTCCTTCGACGTGGCTGAGATCTCGCGCGAGGTCGCGCCGATCTCGGTCGTCGTCGCCGCGATCTCGTTCGCGGTGGCCTGCTGTTCCTTCGCGGTGGCGGCGATCTCGGTGACCGACGTGTTCACCTGGATGCCCGATCGCTGCACCTGTCCGACCAGCGCGGTGAGCTCGTCGCTCATGCGATTGAAGCCGTGCGCCAGGGCGCCGAATTCGTCGCGGCGGCCGGGCGGCACCCGCGCCGTGAGGTCGCCCGTGCCCAGCACGTCCACGACGCGATTGAGCGCGCCAAGCGGATGGGTGATCGCACGAAGGAGACTCACGCCGAAGAGAAGCGCGAGCGCCAGCGCCACGCCGAGGCTCACGAGGACCGCGGTCTGCGCGGCCGTGACATCGGTCGAGATCTTCTTCGTCGACGAGTCGGCGTCGGTCATGTTCAGCGCGACGACGGCCTGGATGGCGGCTTCGCCTCGCTTGAACGCCGGCGTCAGCCGCGTGGAGAGTCTGGCGAGCATCTCCGATTGGCTCTTCGGATCCGACGCGCTTTTGATCGCTTCGTCTTCTGCCAGGGCGTAGGCCGCTCGCGCGCTCTTGAAGCTCTCGAACAGCTGTCGATCCTCCGCCGTGTTCGACGTGAGCTGGTAGCTGGCGATCGCCTTGTCCAGTTCGGCGCGGCCGCTCGCCTGCCGCGCGGCGATTTGCTCGCGCAACGCTCGATCGGGCTGGACCGCGTACTGCTCGAGCATCAGGAAATTGTCCGACCAGACGTCCTGGATGGCCCTGCTGTAGAACAGGCCTGGCACCGAGTCGGTGCGAAGCGCCGTCGTCTCGACGTCGATGCGAGCCAGCCGCGTGTACGCGACGGCCGCCATGATCACCATCAGCGTCAACACGACGCCGAAGCTGACGACAATCCGGAGGCGAATCGTCCAATCCTTCATCAGGCTTCTCAGAATCCAGAGTCCTTCGGAGCTCAGCTGGCCGCGATTCGGTCCAAGGCCGCTTCTGAATGGTCCGCTTCGGCGACGGCCATGGCATACTTCGGGCGCGGCGGGCTAAACCCAGCACCTAAGTTGTCGGCGCAGCGGCCTTCCGGCTGCAGGGGCACGGCGATCGGGCGCCTGGGCCAGGGAGACGACAGGAGGACGATGGCCGAGGAGCGGGTCCGGCGGGTGCGAGGTCAAGAGAGTGTTGCGTGCGGGCGGGCCCCGCTCGTGGACGCGATCGCGACGTTCCTGGAGCGCGAGCACGCGCCACGCCGGGAGGCGGTTCGCGAATCACTCGAACGGGTAATCGACGAGGCGGGGCCCGATGCGATCGATTTCATGGGCGCGCGGCTCGTGCGGACGGGCAGCGACTGGGCGTACTACCCGCGGGATCCGCTCGCGCGACGGATTCATCATGTGCTCGCCGAGCGCGTGCTCGATCAGGAGCCCGTGCTCCTCGGCATCGAGCAGCTCCCCCGAGTGGCCGACCGGCCGCTCGTCATCGTCGCGAACCACCTGTCGTACTCCGACGCCAATGTGCTCGAGGTCCTGCTGCAGCGCGCCGGCGCCACGGATCTCTCCGATCGGTTGACGGTCGTTGCGGGGCCGAAAGTGTATTCGAACGTCCAGCGCCGCTTCTCGAGCCTGTGCTTCGGCACGATCAAGACGCCCCAGAGCGCCGCGCGATCGACGGACGAAGCGGTGATGAACGCACGAGACGTCGCGCGCGCGGCACGCCGCTCGCTGCAGATTGCACAAGAGCGGCTCGCACTTCGAGAAGCCCTCCTGGTGTTCGCGGAGGGGACGCGAAGCCGCACCGGCGGCATGCAGCGCCTGCTGTCGGGGGTCGCGCGGTATCTCGACGTGCCCGGCACCTGGGTCCTGCCCGTCGGCATCGTCGGGACCGAGCGGTTGTTCCCGATCGGCGAGGACGGACTGCATCCGGTCGACATCGTGGTACGGATCGGGACGCCGGTTCCGGCAACGGTTCTTGCCGAGCGCGCTCATGGCAATCGACGGCTCATGATGGACAGCATCGGCTGCGCTATCGCCGAGCTGCTACCGCACGAATACCGCGGCGCCTACGGGGACGCCGCGCCCGATCTCCAGCGAGCTCGCCGGCTGCGCACGGCGCTGTTCCGCTGATCGACGCGCGGCGCCGCAAACTTCAAGAGAGCGCGAACGATAAAGGTCGCCTTCGGGGTGAAAGTCTCAGGCGGCAGCTCGACAGTGGCTGTCCGGGTCGAATCGACGGACCACTTGGCACGTCGCATGTTTATCGCTCGACCATATGACCGTTCGGAGGGTGCCGGGCTTCCAGAAAAGTCGCACCGTGTCTGTCGAGCTAAGCCGGCCAGTGCCCGACGTCGAAGCCGCCGGCTACGACGTCGTGCTGGTATTGGCGCGCATCGAGGGCGAGCCTGTCGGCTGTTTCACCGCGCCGGTCATCGACGGCGTTTGTGACGGCGCGCGCCTCTGGCGCAATGCTGTTGATCAGCTGCAGCCGGCGATCACTGGCCAACTCGCCGAACGCGCCGTCAGCGCGGCCGAGATTCCTGCGCGTCCATTGCCGTCTGTCACCGTCGCAATCTGCACACGCGATCGCGCGGCCGACCTGGCCCGGTGCCTCGACGCGATTGACGCGCTGTCCCCGCCGCCGGATGAGGTGCTCGTCGTGGACAACGCGTCGCGCGATACCGCGACACGCGACGTGGCCGCGCGTCATCCGCACGCGCGGTACGTACACGAGCCGCAGCCCGGTCTCGATCGCGCCAGGAATCGCGCCATCGCGGAAGCGCGCTCCGACATCGTGGCGTTCACCGACGACGACGTCGTCGTGGACAGGCTGTGGGTCGGCGCGCTGCGGCGTGCCTTCGCGGACGACCCTGGGGTTCAGGCGGTCACCGGGCTGGTGATGCCGCTCGAAATAGAAACGCACGCGCAGCTGCTGTTCGAGCGATACGGCGGCTTCGGGCGAGGATTCATCCGGCGCTCCTTTCACGTCGATCGCCTCGCCGGCGAGCGCGCCGCCCGGCTGCATGGCGGCACCGGCAAGTTCGGCACCGGCGCGAACATGGCGTTCCGGCGCGAAGTCTTTGCTCAAATCGGCGAATTCGATCCGGCGCTCGACGTCGGTACGCTGACCAACGGCGGCGGCGACCTCGACATGTTCTTCCGCGTTCTGCGGACGGGGCACACCCTGCGCTACGAGCCGGCGGCCATCGTCTTTCACCGCCATCGGCGCTCGTACGACGAGCTCCGGCGGCAGATCGCGAACAACGGCATCGGATTCTATTCGTACCTCGTGCGGAATGCGCTCGCATTTCCGGGCGAGCGCGGCGACCTGATTCGACTCGGGATCTGGTGGTTCTGGTACTGGAACGTCAGGCGGTGGCTCACGGCGCTCTTGAAGCCTGGAAAATTCCCGCGCGATCTCATCACGGCGGAGCTGATCGGATCGCTCGTCGGGTTGACGAGATACCAGCGGGCTCGCCGTATCGCCAATGGCGCTGTCGGGCGGGCCGCCGGTGAAAAGGGGGGCGTCGAGCAGCCCGCAGCGAGTCGGCGTCACGTTCCGCAGACGCCAGATGTTGCGGATGCCACGGTCGATATCGCTTGCGCAATCGGCCCCGTCACGGGCGTGTCCGCGGTCGGCGCCGTCTGGGTTCACGTCACGCGCGCAGGCGCGCGGCTCGGCACGATTCGCATCGCCAACGGTCACCGCGACGTCAGCCGGGATGATCTCATTGGCCAAATCGTCGAACAACTCGGCGCAGGCCGCGTGCTGCGAGTCCTGGGCGAGCGCGCGAGGCTTCCCGCTCCCGCCGGCGCGTTGGCGCGTCGCTCGTCGATCGCCGGCATCTCGGTCGTCGTCGCTACGTTCGATCGTCCGGCGGATCTCCGACGCTGCCTGCAGTCGCTTGCAGCACAGCGATGGCCGGGTTCCATCGAGATCATCGTCGTGGACAACCATCCGGCTTCCGGCGTCACGCGAGAGGTGGTCGCGGAATTTCCGGGGGTGCGCCTCGTATCCGAAACTCGCCAGGGCCTGTCCTACGCGCGCAACGCGGGCATCGCGGACGCGACCGGCGAGGTGATCGTGGCCACCGACGACGACGTGGCGGCGCCGGACGATTGGCTGGCACGCCTCGTCGAGCCGTTCGACGATCCGGCGGTGATGGTGGTGACCGGCAACGTCATTCCCGCGGAGCTGTCGGCCGAGTCGCAGCGGCTGTTCGAAGCATACGGCGGCCTCGGCCGCGGCACGGAGCGGCTGCGCGTCGACCACGGCTGGTTCTGGTCGTTCCGCGGCGCGGTCCCGACGTGGCTGCTCGGCGCGACGGCGAACGCGGCGTTCCGCGCCAGGATGTTTGCGGACGCGGACATCGGCCTCATGGACGAAGCGCTTGGCGCCGGTATGCCGACCGGGTGCAGCGAGGATACGTACGTCTTCTACAAGGTGCTGCGCGCCGGGTACGCGATCGTCTACGAGCCGAGCGCGTTCGTCTGGCATCATCACCGCGCCGACATGCGGGCGCTCCGGCGGCAGATCTATGCCTATGCCAAGGGGCACGTCGCCTATCAACTGCGAACACTCTTTCGTGAAGGCGACCTTCGCGCGCTTGCGCGACTGTTCGTGCAATTGCCGGCCGTCTACGTCTCGCGGGTTCGCGCGCGGCTGAGAGACCGTCACGTATACCCGCTCCGGCTCGTGGCCCTGGAGGTGGCAGGCACGCTCGCCGGGCCGTTCGCGCTCTGGCGATCGTGCCGGCGCGTGGCGCGGATGGGTACCTCTCGTCCGTACCTTCCACCCGCGGTCAGGTCGACCGCTCAGGATGCGCACGCGTCGACCCCGAAGCGCCCGGAGGCCCGCTCGTATGCGCTATGACTGGAAAGTGCGGCTGCTCAAGCGGCCCCGGTGGAACTACTGGTGGCGGTACTGGGAAGCCCGCCGCGGCCGTCCGACGGGCGAATATCAGCGGCTGTTCGATCACATCCGCCAGCTCGCGCCCGGTCGCAGTTTTGCCGACATCGGATGCATGTGGGGCGTGAACGGCGCGCATGCGTTCGCCGCCGAGGAGGCGGGGGCAACGACGATTAAAGCGGTGGACGTGTTCGGCCCGACGCCTGAATTCCAGGCGGCACATCGCGCCCGGACATCGCGGGTGGAATTCATTCTCGGGGATCTGACGCATCCCGCGACGCTCGACCGCATTGGTCCTGTGGATGTGGTGTTCTGCGCGGGCGTCTTGTATCACCATCCCAGCCCGTTCGACGTGCTGGTCGCGCTACGGCGAATTTGCCGCGAGACGCTCGTGCTCCGCACGTCGACGATTCCCGAAGTCGCTGGCCTGCCGAGCGCGGCCGTGTACTTTCCGATGCTCAGCGCCGACGCGCGACGCCTCTGGAACCTCCGCTCGCTGGGGCTGATGCACCAGGCCGGCATCTCGAACGCCTTTCAGGGCGACGAAGGGTATGGCAACTGGTTCTGGGGACTGACGCCGAGTTGCCTGGTGTCGTTGGTCGAGACAGCGGGGTTTGTCGTCGATCGCCGCGAAAGCGAGCCGTTCGCGCAGACGATCATCGCGCGCGCGGCGGCCGTGCCGTTCGTGCACCGGCTCCCCGGCGAGGCGGAGGCGGGTGCGATGGGCGCGGCGATCTCAGCGGCTGGCGTCGCCAGGCCGGCGTGACGCCGGCTCGTGAAAGCGTCCCGCTTCGACCTCGCCGCGCGGGATGCCGCGCGCGATTCGTCCGATAGCACGGCCCAGATGGCGCACCGCCCCACGCGGGTAGTAGCGGACGACGGTCCAGGCGTGCCGCGCGAGCACGACGGGTCGCGGGTCGCGGCGAATCGCGACCCGCAGGTCCTGCACCATCTGATCGCCGTAGAAGTCCCGCCACGCGCGGCGGCCAGCCGCAAACGCCCCAGCCAGATCGGGCGGCACATGCTGCCGCTCCGCGTCGAGGACCCGAAGCGTCGTGGTGAGCATCAAGACGGCATCGCGCGACATGCTGCCGGGGTGCTGGCGATACTCGACCACCTCTGCGTCGTGGCAGACGATTCGGCGGGCGCGAGCAAGGTGCAAGTACAGCGCGTAGTCGGCGGATGGAGACACAGTGGTGCCGAAGCCGCCGGCCGCCACGACATCCTGGCGGCGGCACACGGCGGCGCCGGGCGTCCAAATAAAGTTGGCGCCAAGCAGCGCACGATACAGATTGCCAGTGCTCGGCAGCGGTGCATGGTTGGTCATCACCGTTCCGTCCTCGGCGATCGGACGGCATCGCCCGGCGATCAGCGCCACGGAGGGGTCGCGTTCGGCGTGGACCACACCGATTGCGACCGCCTCGGGCAGGAGGCGATCGTCTGCATCCAGAAAGACGACATACGTTCCTCGGGCAGCGGCGAGCCCGGCGTTGCGTGCCGCCGAGAGGCCGCGATGCCCTTGCTCGACGAGGCGTACGGACGGATAGCTTCGAGCCACGGTGCTCGTGTCGTCTGTCGATCCGTCGTTGACGACGACGACATCGATTGGGCCCGCGGTCTGCGCGAGGGCGCTCTCGATCGCTTCAGGCAGGAAGCGTGCGTGGTTGAAGCAGGGAATGACGATCGACGTGAGCGGCGAGCTCACGCAGCCACCCTCCGCGCGTGGCGCGCCCTCCGCATCGCGAGACGTTCGCCGATTCGTGCCCGAGCGTAGCCGAGTAGAAAGCGCGCTTGCAATTCGTGCTGGAACGCGCTCGTGGTGTCCAGCGTCAGTGACGCGGCGGCCCACCGGCCGACCGCCTCCGCGAACGATCGGTAGACGTGCGCGGGCACATCCAGAACACGTCCGCGCGTCGACTGCTCGAATGAGGGGTCGCGCATCGCGGCGAAGAAGCGCCCGTGTCCCGCGTGCCAGCGCCGATGATAGCGGCGTCTCATCCGGCCGCGATCCACGGGGCTGCGCACGACCAGCTCCGGCACGTACATTCCGCGCAGACCGTGCCGCGCCATCCTGATCTGCAGCTCGTGATCTTCCGTGGATCCGACGACGTCGGCGACCCGCTGCACGTCGGTGCGAAACAGACCGGCGGTCAAGAGCGCGCGGCGCCTGACGACGAGGTTCGCGCCAATGGCGGCGCGCAGGTCGGGGCCGCCCAACCCGATCGGCGCGGGACCGTAATCGAGCAGGGCGAGCGGCGCCCAGAACGACGGACCGAGCCACGCCGGTGCGATTGGCGGCCAGATCGGCAGGACGCGTCCACCGAACCACCCGGCGTCGGGGCGCTCGGCAGCGGCGCGGCGAATCGTCTCGATCCAATCCGCCGCGACACACACATCATCGTCGGTGAACGCGACGATCTCGGCGCAGCTTGCCTTCACGCCGCGATTGCGCGCGAACGAGAGCCCCTGTCTCGGTTCGCGCACATATGTCACCGGCGCGACGCGGGCGGCCTGCTCGATCACCTCCGGCGTGCGGTCGGTCGAGTTGTTGTCGACGACCACCACTTCGTAGTCGCTGGGCGCGGCGGTCTGTTCGCGCAGGTACTGCAGCGCGCGCTCCAGCATCGCCGCCCGGTTGAACGTGCAGAGCACGACCGAGACGCAGGGTGTCATCGTGCGGCCTGCCGTGCCGCGGTGTCGTAGACGACATCGTGGCGCAGCAGCCTCCAGCGGTGCGGCATGTAGAAGTAGCCGCGGACCATCTTGCCCGGCTCGACGACGAGGCGCGACGGAAAGGCGTAAGAGGCGAGCAGCGCGCCGTCCACGTGCGAAGCCGTTGCGCTGATCCCGTACACGCCCGGCTGCAGGCCGATCTCGTCGCAGGAGAATTCGACCGCGCCGGTTCCGGCGTCGAGCGCGATAGGCCCCTCGAAGGCGGTGGTCTGCTGACACTGCAGCACGCGGCCGCCTTCCGTCGTGAAGAACACTTCGAACGCCACGCGGTCGACTGGCGCGGCGACAGCGAAGCCGAGCCTGAGCGTCAAGGGATCGCCGGTGCGCGTGCTGGTCATGGATCGCCCGAGCGGATCGGCGCAATGTCCGCTCGTGATCGCGATGGCCGACGCCTGATCGGTCTCCTCGAGAGCCGGCGTGTTCATCTCGGCGGCCCATTGCCGGTGCGTTCTGACGATCTCCCGCGGCGCCGCGTCGCCGACGATCGATCCCGATTGCAGCAGCAGCGCGCGCTGGCACAAACGCTCGACGGCCATGAGATCGTGCGAGATGAACACGATCGTCGTGCCGGCGCGACGCAGCGTGTGAATCCGATCGAAGCAGCGCTCCTGGAAGGCTTCGTCGCCCACCGCCAGCACTTCGTCCACGAGCAGAATGTCGGGGTCCACGTGCGCGCTGACGGCGAAGCCGAGCCGCACGTACATGCCCGACGAGTACCACTTGGTCGGCGTGTCGATGAACTCGCCGATGCCGGCGAAGTCGACAATCTGCTGCAGCTTCGCGGTGATGTCGGCGCGGCGCATGCCGAGAATCGCCCCGCTCAGGTACACGTTCTCGCGGCCGGTCAATTCCGGGTGGAACCCCGAACCGACTTCGATCATCGCCGCGAGGCGGCCGCGAACCTGAATCTCGCCCGTGGTCGGCGCGGTGATGCCGGCGAGGAGCTTGAACAGCGTGCTCTTGCCGGCGCCGTTCGGCCCGACGATGCCCAGGGTCTCGCCGGCCCCGACGTCGAAGGTGATGTCGCGGAGCGCCCAGAAATCGCGCGACGGCCGCCGGCCCCATCGGCGCTGGCCCGGGGCGTTGGGGATGGGCACCCGGTAACGCTTCCCGACCTGCCTCAACCGCAGATCGACGGCTTTAGACGACATCGGCCACCGTCGCATCGAGCTGCTTGAACACCGCGAAGGCGACCGGCAGAAGCGCGACGGTGATCGCCGCGGCGATTGTCAGCGCTTCGCGATCCAGCGGCTGACCGAGCACCGCACGGCGGAATCCGTCCACCATGCCGGCCATCGGGTTGAGGATGTACCACCACCGTGCGCTGTGCGGCACGGCGCTCAACGGGTAGAGCACCGGCGAGCCGAACATCCAGAGCTGCAGTGCGACGGTGAGCGCGATCCCGACGTCGCGCACGCGCACCTGCACGGCCGACAGGAGCATCCCGCACGCGAGCGAAAAGGCGCCGAGGAGGCCGACGATCGGCAGCACCCAGAGCGCGTGAAGCGTGATCGGCACGGCGTAGAACAGCAGCATGGCGACGAGCGCCACCGACGCGATCAGTAGGTCCGCCAGGCCGGCGACGACGTAGGTGGCCGGGAGGATCTCGCGCGGGAACGACACTTTGGTGACGAGCGGCGCGTTTGCGACGAGACTTGTCGTGCCGCTGCTGACCGACGTGGAAAACAGCGTCCACGGCAGCAGCCCCGCGTACGCGAACAGCGCGTACGGCGCCGCTTCGCTCGGCATCCGCGCCAGCCGCGAAAAGACGGCGGTGAACACGAGCATCATGGCGAGCGGCTGCAGGAGCGCCCACGCGCTGCCCAGCACCGATTGCTTGTAGCGCACGCTCAGCCTGTGTGCAGAGAGCGTGAACAACAGGTCGCGATACTCGAGCAACCGGAGCACCGCGTCCAGTCCGTAGACGTTCCGCCACGTGGCCGGACGGATGATCCGAACCGCCCGCGAATGGTCGTAGCCTCGCCGAACGGATTCGAGCGTGCTCGCTACCACGTTCCATCTCCAGCGCGTGCGTTCGCTGCCGCCCTGGCGCCACGCGTGGCTTCATCGTCGGATCGATCGTCCGACCGGTACACGTGCTGGCCGTACAGGAACCCGGCCAGGTCCCAGGCGATGAGCTCCGCGTCGAACCGTTCGCCGGGCGTGCCCGCACGCGCGAGTGTCGGCCGGGCGAACCGGACGATCGCCCGCATTAGATCGCCGAACATGTAGCGTGGGACGCCCGCCAGCCGGCGCACCAGCACCGGCCTGTGCCGATGGAGAATCGCTTGCGATACGCCGTGCCAGAAGCACCAGCGGCGGTGATACATCTTCGTCAGCCGGTTGGGCTGGATGTGGTGATACACGGTGAGTCCGGGCACGTACCAGCCGACGGCGTCCAGGTCGAGCAGGCGCAGGTACAGATCCTCGTCCTCGCAGGAGAGAAGTCGCTTGGCGACGCGCGGACCGAGCGCCGGGCGGAACGGCCCCGCCCGCTCCAGCACGCGGCGCCGGATCACGGCGTTGCCGCCGACCAGCACACCGTGATATGTGACGCCGTACACCGTGCGTGCCGTTCCGCCGTCAACGATGCCCACGGCGGCTGCGTGCCTGGGCGGCAGCCACGCCGGCGGTGCGTCGCCGGGCCAGACCGGAACGTAGCCGCCGCCGATGAAATCGACTTCGGGTTCTTCGAACGCCTCCGCGACGAGCTCCAACCATCCCGCGCCGATCTCTTCGTCGTCGTCGATGAAGCCGACGAGGTCGCCGCGGGACGCCGCGATGCCCGCGTTCAGCGCGCACGACTTGCCCGGGCGCCGCTCGAGCACATAGTGCACACGCGGCCCCCACTGGGTGATCAGCTGCGCTGCGACGCTCCCGGTGTCGTCCGTGGAGTTGTTGTCCACGATGTGGAGATCGACCGACATGGTCGGCGGCTGCCCGGCAGAAAGCACACTCGTTGCCGCACGGCGAAGCTGCGCGCTGCGGTTGAGCGTCGGGAGCAGGATGTCGAGGTGCACCGGTACTGCCGAGGGTGTGCCGAGCAATCAATGTGCCGCCTCTGCCATCCGCGCGGGCTCGGGCGGGAGCCTGAGGAGAGCGAGAGCTGCAGGCACGGACGACACCAAGCGTATGCCCGGCCGACGCTTCAGCTGCGCGAGGACTACTGGATTTCCGGCGGCACCGACGAGGCGGCTGCATTGCCAAGACCGGCGGCGACCTCGGGCAGAATGCCCATCCGGACGTAGATAGGACGAACGGCTTTGCGGATGGCGGGTAACTCGGTCGAAAACCAGAACGCTCCCGCAATGCAGCAGATGCCGCCGAGCTGGAGCGTCTGCGGCGCGCCGATCCGCGACGACATCCACCCGGCGATCAGGCTGCCGAAGGGCGCCGTGCCGAGAAACGCCATCATGTAGAAGCTCATCACGCGCCCGCGCTTCTCGTCGTCCACGATCGTCTGGAGCACGGTGTTGCTCGACGCCATCTGCACCATGAAGCCGAAGCCGGTCACGACCAGACAGGGAACCGCGATCCACAGCACGTGCGCAAACGAGAACGCCACCAGGCCGGCGCCGAACAACGCGCTCGTGATCGAGATGATGCGGCCGAGGCCAATCACCGACTTCCGCTGTGCCAGCCACAGCGCGCCCGCGAGGGCGCCGCAGCCCGATGCGGTCATCAGGAACCCGAGGGTGTTCGGGCCGCCGCGGAACACGGAGGTGGCGAACACCGGCATCAACACGGAATACGGAACGCCGACCAGGCTCACGAGCGCCAGCAGCACGATGATCGATCGAATCGGCCTGAAGCCGAGCGCATAGTGCAGGCCCTCGTTGAACTGATGCCATGCGTTCCGACGGCGCGCGGGCGTCTCGACGGCCGGCGGGATGCGCATCTTCAGCAGCGCGACGATTACCGCCACGTAGCTGAAGCCGTCGATGAGGAAGCACCATCCTTCGCTCGCGACGGCGATCACGACGCCGGCGATCGACGGCCCCACGAGGCGCGCCGCGTTGACCATCGACGAGTTGAGCGCGATGGCGTTGCCCAAATCCTCTTTGTTGTCGATCATCGTGATCAGGAACGCCTGCCGGCCCGGCATGTCGAAGGCGTTGACGACGCCCTGGACGACGCTCAGCAGCACGATGGCTTCGACGGTGATGTGGCCGGTAAGCGTGAGGAGCGCCAGCGCGAACGACTGCAGCATCGACATCGTCTGCGTAATCACCAGCAGCCGATGCCGATCCCAGCGATCCACGACAATCCCGGCGAACGGCCCCATGAGAAACGCCGGGAACTGTCCGGCGAATCCGACGACGCCGAGCAGAACGGCGGATCCGGTGAGGCGGTAGACCAGCCAGCTGGTGGCGGTCGTCGTGATCCAGGTGCCGGCGAGCGAGACGACCTGGCCCCCGAAGAAGAGGCGGTAATTGCGGTACCGCAGCGCCCGCAACATGAACGCGACGGTGCCGCCGCCCGATCGCTCAGCCACGCCGCGCCTCCGGCATCCGCCCGGCCGGCCCCGCGCACGAACGCCGCGCGATCACATCTGCCATCCACCGCCGAGCGCGCGATAGATCTCGACGAGCGCCGACACTTCGGCCAGCTGGGCCTGCGCGAGACCGAGCTGCGCATCGAAGAGCCGCGTGTCGGCGTCGAGCACTTCGAGATAGCTGGTGGCGCCACCCTGATAGCGGATGTCCGCGAGCCGGCGGCCGTCCTGCGCGGCGGCCAGCAGCAGCGTCTGCTGTTCGCGGAACTCGCGGAGCTTGCGATAGCCGATGAGCGCGTCCGAGACTTCCTGGAACGCGCGACGGATCGTCTGCTGGTAGACGATTGCGGCTTCGTCACGGCGCGCCTCGTTGACGGCCACTTGCGACCGCGTGCGGCCGGCCGTGAAGAGCGGCTGCGTCGCGGTAAGGGCTGCCGTCCAGATCGCGTTCGTGCCCGTGAACAGCGCAGCGAGCGCGGTGCTTTCGAAGCCGCCGGAGCCGGTGAGTGGAATCTCGGGGAAGTACGCGGCCCTGGCGACGCCAATCTGTGCGTTGGCGGCCACGAGCTGCAGCTCGGACTGGCGGATGTCGGCGCGACGTTCGATCAGCGCCGACGGAAGGCCCGCAGGCACCTCGGGCTCGTGCGGTTGCTCAATGAGCGCCTTGCCGCGCGCGATGGTCCCCGGGTTGCGGCCGAGGAGCGTGTTGATGAAATTCTCCTGCTGTGCGATTTCGCGCTCGAGCGTCACGATCTCGCCCGATGCGCTGTACACGAGCTGCTCGGCCTGTCGCACGTCCACAAGCGACGTGGCGCCGCCCCGTTCCCGCGCCTGCGTGAGCTGCAGCGATTGCTGACGCGAATCCAGCGTGCGGTGCGAGATGTCGAGCTCGAGGTCGAGCGCGCGCAGACCGAAGTAGGCGCCGGCCACCTGGCTCACCAGCGTGGTCACGACGGCGCGGCGTCCCCATTCGCTCGCGGCGAGCTGCGCGCGCGCCGCTTCGGTGGCGCGGCGGTACTTGCCCCAGAAATCGAGCTCCCACGACACCGATCCCTGCACCTCGATCGCGCCGATATTCTTCGATGGGAATCCGAGCGCCGCGGACGGCCGCTCGCCGAGCAGGTCCACGCCCGCCGACACGGACGGAAACTGATCCGCGCGGGTGATGCCGAGCTGCGCCTGCGCTTCGAGAATTCTCGCCGCGGCGAGGCGCACATCATCGTTGTTCGTCAGCGCGGTGCGGATCAACTGCTGCAGCGCGTCGTCCTGAAACACCTGCGTCCAGGTCTCGTCGCCGAGCGAGGCGGCTGACGCCGGCGGCCGCTCGTTCTGGCCGCGAAACGCGTCCGGCGCGTCCACGGGCGGCCGCTTGTAGTCCGGGCCGACGGTGATGCAGCCGGCGAGCAGGCCGGCGAGGAGCAACGCCGCGCCCGCGCGGCTCCACCGAGCTCCATGCGTCGACCCCTCGCGCGCACCTGCGCGGCCGTGACAGCTCGTCGCGCCCGGCGTCATGACGCATGCCCTTCGCCCGGAACCAGATCGCCGGACTGGCGCTCCGCGGCCGGCTCCCGCTTCGTCAATCGCTCGACGAGCACGAACAGCACCGGGATGATGAAAATCGCGATCAGCGTGGCGGCCAGCATGCCGGTGACCACGACCGTGCCGAGGATTCGCCTCGACGCGCCGCCCGAACCAGCGGCGACCCAGAGCGGCACGCACCCCAGGATGAACGCGAAAGACGTCATCAGGATCGGACGAAGCCGCAGGCGCGCGCCTTCGAGCGCGGCCGCGACGAGCTCGTTGCCGCTGTCGAGCCGGTCCTTGGCGAACTCCACGATCAGAATCGCGTTCTTGGCCGCGAGTCCGATGAGCATGATCACGCCGACCTGCGCGTAGACGTCGAAGTCGTAGTGACGCATGAACAGCCCGAAGAAGGCACCGAACACGGCGATCGGCACCGACAGCAGGACCGAGAAGGGGAGCGACCAGCTTTCGTACAGCGCCGCAAGGATCAGGAACACGAACGCGATTGACAGCGCGAACAGCGCGCCGGACCCGCCCGCCTTCTTCTCCTGGTACGACAGGTCCGACCAGTCGTAGCTGATGTCGCGCGGAAGGGTCTCGTGCGCCACCTGCTCCAGCACGTCGAGCGCTTGCCCGGAGCTGTAGCCCGCGGCCGGCGCACCCGTGATGAGCGCCGCCCGGTACACATTGAAGCGGTTCGTGTACTGCGGGCCGAACACCGGCTTGGTGGTCTCGAGCGTCGAGAGCGGCACCATCGATCCGTCGTTGTTGCGCACGTAGTACTGCGAGATGTCCGACGGGCTCGTGCGCTCGGAGCCTTCCGCCTGGAGGAAGACGCGCCACTGCCGGCCGAATCGATTGAACTGATTCACGAACAAGCCGCCCAGGAACGCCTGCATCGTCTGATACACGTCGCCGAGCGCCACCCCCTGCTTCAGCACCTTGTCGCGGTCCACGTCCGCGTAGAGCTGGGGCACCGCCGCCGTGAACTGCGACGTCACGCCGACCAGCTCCGGACGCTTCCGCGCCGCGTCGAGAAACTTTTGGACGTTGTCGCTCAGGAAGTCGAGGGTGCCGCCGCTGCGGTCCTGCAGCCAGAGCGAGAAGCCGCCTTGGGTGCCGAGACCGGGAATCGACGGCGGCATGACGGCGAACGCGGTGGCTTCGGGGACCAGACGGCGCAGCTCGCCGTTCACGTGGTTCACGATCTGCCGCGCCTCGAGGTCGCTGCGAGTCCGCTCGTCCCACGGCTTGAGGCCGATGAAGTAGAAGCCGTAGTTGCTCGCGGTGACGCGCGAGAGCAGGCTGAAGCCCGCAATCGTGTTGTAGTTCTCGATGCCTTCGGTGTGCGCGAGCAGCTGATCGATCTTGCGGCTGACCGCATCGGTGCGCTCCAGCGATGCGGCGGCCGGCAGCTGCACGTTCAGCAGGAAGTAGCCGTAGTCCTCTTCGGGCACGAAGCTCGTCGGCAGCCGCCGTCCCAGCAGCACGGCCCCGACGGTGAAGGCGCCGAGGATCGCCACGCCCAGAATCGCCTTCCGCACGAGGCCGTGGCTGATCGCGACGTAGCCGCGCGTCGCCGTCTCGAACCAGCGGTTGAAGCTGGCGAAGAAGCGGCCCAACAGGCCGGCCGTTCGCTTCCGCGGCCGGAGGAGCATCGCCGAGAGCGCCGGCGAGAGCGTCAGCGCGTTGAAGGCCGAGATCATCACCGAGATGGCGATCGTGATCGCGAACTGCTTGTTCAGCCGTCCCTGGATCCCGCTCATGAAGCCGACGGGAATGAACACGGAGGCGAGGATCAGCGCGATGCTCACGACCGGCCCTGACACTTCCTCCATGGCCTTGAGCGAGGCATTGCGCGGCGTCATGCCCTCTTCGATATGGTGCTCCACCGCTTCGACGACGACGATCGCATCGTCCACGACCAGGCCGATGGCGAGCACGAGGCCGAACAGCGAGAGCGTGTTGATCGAGAAGCCGAGCAGCGGGAAGACGGCGAACGTGCCGATCAGCGACACCGGCACGGCGATCATCGGAATCAGCGTCGCGCGCCAGTTCTGCAGGAACAGGTAGACGACGAAGACGACGAGCACGATCGCGATGCCGAGCGTGATCAGAATCTCGCGAATGCCCTCAGAGACCGGAAGCGTCGTATCGATCGTGTACTGATACTTGAGGTCGGGCGGAAAGCGCTGGTTGAGATCGGTCATCACGCTCTTGACTGCATCCGCCACTGCGAGCGCGTTCGATCCCGGCATCTGGAACACGCCGATGCCGATACCCGGCTGGCCGTTCACGCGTCCGATCTGCTGATAGTTGAGCGCGCCGAGCTCGATGCGCGCGACATCCTTGAGCCGCACCACGGATCCGTCCGGGTTCGATCGCACCGCGATCTGCCCGAACTCCTCCGCGGTCTGGAGCCGGCCCTGCGCGCGGACGGTGTAGGTCATCTCCTGCCCGCTGGGCGCCGGCTGCGCGCCGATCTGACCGGACGGGTTGACCGTGCTCTGCGCCTGGACGGCGCGCACGAGGTCGGGCACCGTCAGCCCGAGCGTGGCGAGCCGATCCGGCTTCACCCAGATGCGCATCGCGTAGTCGCCCGCCCCGAAGATCCGAACGTCGCCGACACCCGGCACGCGGTACAGCGCGTCGATGATGTTGATGTTCGCGTAGTTGGCGAGGAACAGCGCGTCGTAGGTGTTCTTCGGCGACGACAGCGACACGATCATCATCGGGAAGCCGGTCGCCTTGCGCATCGTCAGGCCGAACGTGTTGACGTCGGGCGGCAGATTGGGCTGCGCCTGCGCCACGCGGTTCTGAACGTTCACCTGATCGATGTTCGGGTCAGTGGCGACGTCGAACGTCACCGTGAGCTGCATCGTCCCGTCGTTGGCGTTCGTCGACTGCATATAGAGCATGTTGTCGACGCCGTTCATCTGCTGCTCGAGCGGTGTGGCGACCGACTGCTCGATCGTCAGGGCGTCGGCGCCCGTGTAGTTGGCCGACACGCTGATCTGCGGCGGGATGATTTCTGGAAACTGCGCGATCGGGAGCGCCTGCATCGCCACGAGCCCGGCGAGCACGGTGACGATGGCGATGACAATGGCGACGATGGGGCGGCCGATGAAGAACCTGGACATGGGTCAGTGCGCCTCAGCGGCCGAGGCGTAGGGCCTCGCGTTCACCACCGCCCCGTCGCGCGCGGTGCCCTCCACGACAACGCGATCCCCGGGGGCGAGCCCCTTCTCGATGATCCAACGGCTGCCGACGCGGTCGCCGACCGTGACGGTGCGCGTGCTGACCTTGCTGTCCGGGCCGACGACGTGCACTTGATACGAGCCCTGCAGCTCCGCCACCGCCCGCTGCGGCACCAGCAGCACGTTCGTGCGCACTTTGGTTTCGGCGCGCACACGGCCGTACTGTCCGGGCCGCAGCGTGCGATCAGGATTGGGAAACGTGGCGCTGATGCGAATCGTCCCCGTCTTCGCGTCGATCTGGCGATCGGCAGCGAGAAACGAACCCTGGTGCGCATAGATGGTGCCGTCGGCGAGAACGAGCGTGAGCCCGGCGCCGCCTTCCCATGGTGCCTTGGATCCGCCGCGCGTGTTGATCCGGGCGGCCACCTGCAAGTACTCCTGCTCGCTCAGCGGAAAGTACGCCTTGATTGGATCGATCTGCGACACCGTCGTGAGCAGCGTGGAGGGGCCGACGAGATCGCCGATCTGCGCGGTGGCAATCGCCGCCACGCCGCCGATGAGCGACGTCACCTGGGTGAAACCGACATTGAGGCGTGCGGTTTCCACCGCGGCCGTCGCGGAATTCACCGCGGCCTGCGCCGCCAGGTTCGCTTGCTCGTCGTTGTCCAGCTGGCTCTGCGCGATGGCGTGCTGATCGGCCAGCGGCTTATCGCGCTCGAGATCGCGCTTGGTCTTGCCGAGCTGCGCCTGCGCTTCGCCGAGCTGCGCCTGCGCCTGCGAGAGCGCCGACTCCAGCGGCCGCGGATCGATTTCGAAGAGCACCTGTCCCTTCCGCACGACCGCGCCTTCTTCGTAGTTCCGCTTGACCAGGTAGCCCGACACCTGCGGCCGAATCTGCGCGTTGACCAGACCGTCGAGCGTCGCGATCCATTCGCTGTCGAGCGCGACACGCTCAGGTTCGGCGGTCACGACACGAACCTCCGGCGGCGCCGGCGGGGGAGCCGCCGCCTTGCCAGCCTTGCAGGCCGGGAGAAGGGCGGCGACGGAGAGGAGACAGACGAAGCGGCCGAGACGAAAATATGGCATGCGATTTACCGTCGTGGCGCGCGGCCGGGTGCCGGGCGCAGTCCGTGCAGAAGTTGATCGACCGCCGACTCGAACAGGCGGTCGGTGTCGCAGGCGGCGAATCGCCGCACGCCGAAATGGACGTGGAAGAGAGCCTGATGGGAAAGCGCCGACATGATCATGCGCGCCGTGACCATGGCATCGGCGTCGCGCCGGAACTCGCCCGTTTGCTGCCCCTCTTTGATCAGCTGCTCGACCAGGCCCCAGCGCTGGACGAGGCCGCGCGCCCAGGCGGCGAAGACATCGGGGGCCTCCGTGACGATCTCGCTGACCAGGAGACGCTGCCACAACGCGGCCTGGGCCGTGAGCGACACCGTCCAGAACTCGCGGAGGAAGAGCTGCAGGCGATCGGACGCCGTGCCGCCGGCCAGCGCCAGCCGCTCTTCGATGGCCGCGTGCTTCTCGGCCATACGCTTGGCGACCGTCTGGGTGAGGAGATCGTCCTTGTTCGCGAAGTAGTGATAGACGGTCGCCTTGGAGACGCCCGCATCCTCGGCGACGTCCTCGAGGCGGATGCGCCGGTAGCCGCAGCGGGTGAGCAGGCGGTAGGCGGAAGTCATGAGGGCCCGGGGCCGTTCGTTCGGGCGGCGCTTCCACCGGCGATCGATCGACGGCCCGGCTGGTGTCAGCGCCATCCGCCAAGTATCACACTGTAATTGACCGCGGGTCAATAAGTGGTCAACAGGCAGCCGTCATGTCGCGGAGGTGTCGGAGGTCAGCGGCGGTTCCACATGCGAAAGCCGCCGGCGAACGCGTGGCTGTTCGCGCCGCGCCGCGCGCCTGCCGGCAGCGTACGCAGCAGCTTGACGTTGCCGCCGCCGAGCACGACGTCGTTCGCCTCGAGCGCGGCTGCGAGAAGGTGGACCACCTCTGCGACGTGCCGCCGCCACTTCCTCCGCCCCAGGCGTTTCAGACCCGCGAGGCCGACGTACTCTTCGTACGTCCGGCCTTTCTTGTACGGCAGGTGCGCCAGTTCCATCGGCTCGAGCATCCCGTCGACGATGAGGGCGGTGCCGAGGCCGGTGCCGAGGCCGAGAAAGAGCATGCGGCCGCCTCGATAGCTGCCGAGCGCCTGCATCGCCGCGTCGTTGATGACGCGCACCGGGCGACCGAACGCTTTCTTGAAGTTGAAGCCGACCCAGCCGTGTCCGAGATTATGCGGCTCCGCGACCGGCCGCCCGTGAAGGACAGCGCCTGGATACCCGATCGACACGGCCGAGTAGGTCCACCCTGCGGCGGCCTTCTTGACCGCCGCCACCATGCGCGCCGGCGTCATGGTGGGCCCGGAGGCGAGCTTGATCGGCACGCGGTGGCCGGTCGCCAGAATCTTGACGTGCGTGCCGCCGACGTCCACGACGAGGACCTTCAGCACGCCGTGCCCCCAGTGAACGCGTGCGCTGCGGGACTCGCGCTGCAGCTGAGCATGCGGACGACCCGACCGATCGCGTACGCTTGAGGCGGAGGATATCCATGCGTTCGTTTCGTGTCATCGCCGGCGCTGTCGCGCTGGTGGCGCTGGCGGCCGGGCCTGCCCGCGCCGACGGCTTCATCTCGCCCTTCATCGGGTTCAACTTCGGAGGTGACTCCGATCACTGCGCCAGCTTCAACAACTGCGAGGAGAAGCGAACCAATTGGGGTGTCTCGTTCGGATCCACGAGCGGGATCTTCGGCTTCGAGGAGGACCTCGCGTACGCGCCCGCGTTCTTCGGCAAGACGCCAGGCGCCGACAACTCCGTCCTGACCTTGATGTCGAATCTGATGGTCGTCATTCCGGCCGGACCGATTCGGCCGTACGGCATCGTCGGCCTCGGCTTGATCCGGCCGCGCGGAAAGCTCGATCCGTCCAGCCTCGCGCTCGATCAGAACACGCTCGGCTACGACATCGGCGCGGGCCTGAACGTTTTTCCGCTGCA
>DATATJ010000216.1:0-1857 GCA_036268855.1 Vicinamibacterales bacterium | reverse complement strand
GCAGCGTCGCGAAGTACTCCTCGCTCACTACCTGGAGGTTCGCGAGCGGACGCTGCGAGAGCGGCATCACAGGCTGGCCGAGCAAGGTGTAGGTGGATCGCACGCCGAATCCGGCTGCCGGGAGCCCGAGGCTGGCCGAGGCGTTCGCGACTTGTGGCGTCGCGCGCAGGCCGTCGATCACCCGCTCGAAGAAGTCAGCCTGCTGCGCCTTCGTGGGATACGTGCCGGGTGGCAGGCCGACCAGGGCCGTGGCGACGCCAGCCGGATCGAACCCAGGCGGCGTCCGCTGCAGCATCAGAAAGCTGAGGACGAGCAGCGAGGAACCGACCAGGAGCACGACGGACATCGCGACCTCGACCACGATGAGAATCGAGCGGACGCGGATCCCGCGCGCACTGGACGATCCACGGGCGGCGTCTTTCAAGACATCGACCAGGTGCGCCTTCGAGGCCTGCATCGCCGGGGCCAGACCGACCAGGACCGCACTCACGAGCGTGAGGGCGAAGATGAGGGCCCACGCGGACCAGTTGAGTGCGAACACGGTGTTCGGCGGCACCTGCGATGCCACGATCAGGCGCAAGCCTGAGAGCGACATCCGCGCAAGCAGCGCGCCAGCGAGGCCGGCGATCGCGGAGAACAGAACGCACTCTGCGAGGAACTGGGTGACGACCGCGCGCCGCGTCGCGCCGAGCGACTCCCGGATCGCGATTTCCTTTTGCCGTCCGTTCAGACGGCCGATGAAGAGGCTCGCCACATTCGCGCAGGCGATGAGCAGCACGAATCCGACGGCGCCAATCAGGGTGTAGAACGTCGGCTTGAGGTTGCCCACGATCGAGTCGGTGAATTCGCGGGCCTCCGCCGGGTTATCGGCGTCGATTTTGCCCCCGAACTGCTGTTTGTAAGCGACGGCGAGCGCGTGCAGTTCCTCCTGCGCCCGATCGATCGACACACCCGACGCGAGCCGCGCAATCGGCTGTGAATACCCGGCGCCCGACTCGATCTGGGCGGGCGTCAGCAGGCTGATCTCGAAGACGCGGGGCGCAAACACCTGCACCTGCTGAAACGGCGCGGTCAGTTGTGGCGGCAGGATGCCAACCACCTGCCACGACTGGTTGTTGAGCTGGATGACGCTGCCCACGAGCGACTCGCTCCGGCCGAACCGGCTCGTCCACAGCGTGTCGCTGATGATGCACACGTTCGGGCCGTTCGGCACGTCGTCGTCCCGCGCGAAATCGCGGCCGCGCGCCGGAAGAATGCCGAGCGTTCGGAAGAACTCGCCGCTCACCCGCTGGCCGGTCAACTGGTCTGGCGGTTGATTGCCTCCGGTGAGGGTGAAGGTGTCAGCCGCGCTTACGCCCATCGAGGCGAACGAGCGCGCGTACCGCTGAAGCTCCTGGAAGCGCGTCCACGACACAAAGGGTGCGTAGAAGTTGATGCGCGGGTTGTTCGACCAGAGTGCGACGAGGCGCGACGCGTCCGGCACGCTGACCGAACTCAGCACGAGGCGGTCGTACACCGAAAACAGCGCGGCGTTCGCCGCGATGCCCACGCCGAGCGTCAGCACGGCGACAACGGTGAACCCGGGTGTTCGGAAGAGGGCGCGAAGGCCGGCTTTGAAGTTGACCATGCGGAAGGTGCATGAATGCATGGCGTGTGCCACGCCGACGCACACTCGGATAGAGCCGCGTCAGGTCACGGCCCGAGCGTCGCTCGAAAGCGGCACGCCGCGGTCGCGAATTCAGGACCGGGCGCGCTATTCGTCTCGCAAGACGATCATCGGATTCACCCGGCTGGCGTGTCGCGCGGGCCAGCCGTAGGCGGCGATGCCGACAACCGCCATCGTCACCGCGGCCACCA
>DATATJ010000215.1:0-8696 GCA_036268855.1 Vicinamibacterales bacterium | reverse complement strand
GGTCGCTCATCGCACGCTCACGCCCGCTTATAGCCGCCCGCCGGCAGATGACCGCGCGATGCCTTCCAGGATGTGACCCGATGCCGGGTCATCGACGCCGCGAGCGATCGGGCCGAGTACTCCGTGCCCGCCACGAACCGGCACAGCGGTCCGAACGAGCGCGCAGCGGGCGCACCGAGAAAATGGAGGCCGCGGATCGACGACTCGAGGCCGCGCGAGAGCACCGGGTAGCCGTGTTCGACACGCAGCGTGCGCAACAGCGATTCGGCGAGGAACGGATAGCGCGAGACGTCCACGCGGAAGCCGGTGGCGAGAATCACATGATCCGCGCGCCGCTCGGTCCCATCGTCCAGGGTCAGGCGCACTTCTCCGTCGCGAGCCACAGCAGCGAGCACGCGCCGGCTGGTGGTGATGCGTGCGCCGGCGAGGCGGGGCACCAGCCACCCCGCGCCAGCCGGCCGGATGCAGCGACGGGCGATCGGGTCCTGGAGTCGTCGAGGCAGGCGGCGAAACAGGTCGGGAGCGGCGACCAGCTGATTCAACCCTGGCGGTCCGACGTCCGTAGGCGGATAGAACAATCCGCGCAGCGGGTTGGCCTCACTCTTCAGCCACGACGCTCGCTGATCGAGCCAGTGCACTGCGGAACGGCGGACCAGGACTTCGACGTCCGCGCCGGCTTCGCGAAGCAGGGCTGCGGACTCGAGCGCGCTCTGGCCCCCGCCGACGACGATGGTGCGGCGCCCGGCATGCCGTCCGAGATCGCTCTCGGCGGACGAATGCGAGACCATGTGGTCGGGCACGCCGCCGAACTCGGCAGGGTGACGCGCAAATTGCGAGATGCCGGCGGCAATCACCACGCGCTCGGCGTCGAGCGTTTCGCCGTCCGCCAGCGTCAGCCGGAACCGTCCATTCGACAGCTCGATCCGTTCGACGCGCCTGGTGTCGAGGTCGGGCACCACGCGCTGCTGAAACCAACGGCCGTAGTCGATGAAGGTGCGCAGCGGGATCGGCTTCGCCAGCGGCACGCGCTCCGACGCGCTGAAGCGATCGAGCGTGAGGCATCGCTGCGGATCCGAAATGTTCGATGCCCTGACCGGCGAGCGCAGACACATCCCGGCGGGCATCTGCTGCTCCCAGAAGTCCATCGGACGGCCGAACACGTGCGTGTCGATCTTCAGCGCACGGAGATGGGACGCCGCAGCCAGACCGTACGGACCCGAGCCGATGATGGCGACATGGCAAGTCATGTGAGTCTCATTTCGTGATCGGGGAAGCCGGAGCCGACGGAGCCGACAGACTTCGCGGCCGCTGCGCTGTCGGCGCCGTTCAGCAGGAGGAACCCGTCGTATCGCGCGCCCTTGATGCCCGCTATGGTCTGCAGCCAGGCCGGATCGGGCTCATCGCCCTGCATCCACGCGACCAGCGCGGCTGGGATGTCCGCGCCGGCCAGATGCGAAAAGGGATATCCGCCGCCGATGCGCGGGTTGATGTCCAGCACGCAGCAGCTCGAAGCGGTCGCGATCGCATCGCAGTCGAGCACGCCGACATGCCCCAGACGTCGGCCGATCCGCTCGCCGATGGCTTCGATCGTCTGGTGGCGAACGGCTTCGGCGCGATCGGTCTGTCCGGCTCGCATTCTGAGCTTCCGCCGCACGAGCGTCGTCACGTGACGGCCGCGCAGATCGTTCACGACATCGAAACCGTATTCATCGCCGGCGACGCGCTCTTGAATGAGCACGGAGCGCTCCGCGTCCGCGGCGCTGAGTGCCGCGAGGGACGACCGGGCGACGATACGTCGCGTCACGGCCCAGGCGAGCCGAAGCTCGTCCTCGTCCTCCGGAAATGACAAGCCGATCGAGCTCACGCCCCAGCGTGGTTTCACGACGACGGGAAACGTGAGGTCGCCGCGGGACAGCGCGTCGCGGGCGTCCTCGACGGAGAGCCACGTCCGCGGGACTGCAACGCCGGATGCCGTCAGAAACGCGGCTGCCTCGAGCTTGTCGCCGCACGTCTCGACGACGCCGGGCGTGGAGACGAGAATCGTGGTTCCAACGGCCGCGAAGTCGGCACGGTGCGCCGCGAGGAGCGGCAGTTCGTGCTCCATGCTGGGGATCAACAGATCGATCCGCTCCTTTCGACAGAGCTCCAGCAATGCGCCGAGATGGCCGGGATCGGCGATGTCCGGCACAAGAAGGCCCTTGTCGGCGTGCTGCAGCGCCGGAGCGTCAGGCGCAGAGTCGCACGTGAGCACGCGCCCGCCGGCGCCGACGGCGGCTCTCAGAATCTGCAGCAGGTAGCTCCGCGCGCCGCCGCATGTCAACAGCAGGTTCAACGGTCGCCTCCTCGCGCATTGACGTTCGTGGCGCACTGCCGGCGCTCGCTGCCCTGGACGATCAAGGCGAGCGAGGGGACCGCACCGGTAAACGGCGGCACGTTCACATCGCCGTCCGGGCTGACGTTCTCGCGGCGGAGCACCTTGAGGGCGGTGCGGAACAGAATGCGCAGGTCCAGAAGAAAATGGACGTGATCGACGTAGTACACGTCGTACTCGAATTTGCGCTCCCACCCCGCGGCATTTCGGCCGCTGACCTGCGCGAGGCCGGTGATGCCGGGCAGCACGTCGTGGCGCCGCGCCTGTTCCGCCGAGTAGCGGTCCAGATACTCCACCAGGAGCGGTCGCGGTCCGACAAGGCTCATTTCTCCGGCGAGGACATTGATCAACTGCGGCAACTCGTCGAGGCTCGTCCGTCTGAGGATGCGGCCGAGCGCCGTCACGCGTTCCCGGTCTGGAAGCGGTCTCCCGCGTTCGTCCATCGCATTCGTCATCGTCCGAAACTTGTGGAGCGTGAAGAGTGCGCCGTGGCGCCCTGGCCGGGTCGCGCGAAACAGAACGGGAGAGCCCGTGCAGATCCGGATCACCGCGGCGATGCACGCCATCGGCACGATGGCGAGCACAAGCAAGGCGAACGCGATGGACACGTCCAACACTCGTTTCCCAATCGACCGGTACATGGCTTGGTGGCGGCTCTGAACGTTTCGGGTCAGGTTCGGGCGGCCGGCGAAACGGCGGCGGCCGTCAACGGGGCGACGCCAACGTGCTGTCCCTGTGCCGCGAGCGGTTTGCGATAGACCGGAAAGAATCCGGCATCGGAGACAAGTGTCGCGCCGCGGTCGGCGCTGGTCCGTGTGACGGCAGCGTACAGCGCCGCGTCGAAGATCAGCCGCGCGGTGTGAAACGGCGCGCGGGAACGGCTGAATCCGCTCTTGAACTCGAAGAGCGAGTTGCCCTGCCCTCCAGTCCCGCCGCCGAAGTTCATCACGGCGGCGCCGATGCGCGCGGCCCAGCGGCGAACGGCGTCGAGCATCAGTTTGGACGGTGCGTGCTGGCGGAACTCGGCGGCCGTGCCCGAGAGGTGATATTCGACGATGCCATTCGTGTGCGTGAACAGGCCGGCTGCGGCGATCGCGCCGTGCGGCGCCCGGATCGTCGACAGATGGAGCTGGCCGGGAAACATCTCGCGCAGGTCGCGAAAATACGCGTCCGAAAAGAAGTAGAACCGCGACGCGTTCACGCGATCCATCGTCGTGCGGTAGAGCGGCGGAAAGGACGGATACGCGCTCCAGTCGTCGATCGATTCGGAGAATCCAGCCTCGAGTATGCGCTTGATGTTCCGCCTGTGGTTCGTGCACGTGTCCGCCCAGATCTGTTCGTCCGTTCGCGTGAGATCGACGTAGACGACGTCGCCGTGGTGTACGGTCGATGCGCACGCCGCGATCGTCTCGTGTGGGATTCCCCGCAGCGGGTGCAGGCGAAGGAACGCCGTGAGAATGCGATGCGCTCGGGCCAGCTGGTGGAAGGCCTTCAGCGATTGCTGGATCCAGGCGCGATCCAGGGGATGTGTTGCGATGGGCCCCGGATATCCGTACGGCGACGCGGCATCGCTCCATCCAGGCGGCGCGCCGATGTCGGCAGGCAGCGGCCTGACGAGCAGCGGAATGAGGAGCGCCCGGCGATGCGATCTCGCGTAAAACGCGCACGGCGTCCCCCCTTCGTGCCGCGCGGCGAAGCGCGCGTAATGTGGCAGGTGGTAGACGTCGTGCGGCGTCCGCTCGAGCACATCGAGCCAGCGGGCATCGCCTGGCGGGATGAAGGCGACGATCATGCCGCACCGGACGCGAGGCGGCTGGAGGCGGCGCCCGACGGGTAGCGGGAACGCGTCATGGCGCTCCGGGCGACGTCGATCACGCGTTCCAGATCCGAGCTGGTGAGATTCGACCCGGACGGGAGCACCAGGCCGCGGGCAAAGAGATCGTCGGCGACCGAACCGCCGATGGACTCACAGCCGGCGAACACCGGCTGGCGGTGCATCGGCTTCCACACGGGCCGCGACTCGATATTGCGGTCGGCGAGCAGCAGACGCAGTTGTTCGGGACCCATGCCGCACGCGTCCTGGTCGAGGGTGACGACCGAGTTCCATCGTGTATGGCGTCCCCAGGAAGCCTCCGGCATGAAGCCGATGCCGGGGAGATCCTGCAGCGCCTCCACGTAGCGGTCGAAGTTCCGGCGCCGCGCGGCGACGCGGTCCTCGAGCGCCGGCAGCTGGCCGCGGCCGATGGCGGCGCAGACGTTGCTCAATCGATAGTTGTAGCCGATCTCGGAATGTTCGTAATGAGGCGCCAGATCGCGAGCCTGCGTCGCGAGCTTTCGCGCCCGCGCGGCGAGGACGTCGTCGTGCGTGACGAGCATGCCGCCGCCGGAGGTCGTGATGATCTTGTTGCCGTTGAAGGAGTACGCACCGCACAAGCCGATCGTGCCGGGCATCCGTCCGCGATACGTGGCGCCAAGCGCCTCGGCCGCGTCCTCGACGAGCGGCACGCCGTACGACTGGCACACCGCCTGGATCGGATCGAGATCGGCGCTCTGGCCGTAGATGTGCACGACCACCACCGCCTTCGGCAGCGAGCCACGGCGAGCGCGGTCGGACAACGCCGCGGCGAGCAACTCGGGGTCCATGTTCCAGGAAGTGCGCTCGCTGTCGATCAACACCGGCGTCGCCCCGAGGTACACCACCGGGTTTACGCTTGCCGCGAACGTGAATGTGGACACCATCACCTCGTCGTGGCGCCCCACCCCCGCGAGCTGAAGGGCCAGGTGCAGCGCCGCAGTGCCGGAGCTCAGCGCCACCGCGTGTCGCGCGCCGGCCATCGCCGCGAACTCGCGCTCGAACTCGTCCACGTGCGGCCCGAGCGGCGCGATCCAGTTCGTGGCGAACGCGTCGGCGACGAACGACTGCTCGAGGCCGGACAGGTGCGGCGACGAGAGGTGAATGCGCGTCTGCTGCAACATGGCAGGGCTCTCGCTTCAGTGCGGCAACGGATAGGCGACGGCCGTATCGGGCGGGTGCACGGCCGTTCCTTCAACCTGCGCGGCGAACGTCCACAGCCATTTCTCGAGGTTGGTGTAGCCGCTGTGGTTGTCGTCGCCATTCGCGTTACCCGGGACGGCCAGTGGACGCGCATTCACGGCGAGCGTGGGGTATCCGCCGACGTCGCCCGGCGTGTCGATGATCCGGCCGGTCCGCTTCGTCCATTCGTCCACGATCCGGCGGTCCACCGCATCGCGGTCGGCGGGGCGGGCGCCCGCGTGCGCGTTGAGGTACGCCTCCACCTCGCTGCTGGGCATCACCGTGATTCCCTTGCTCCACACAGGCGGCTCCATGACGATCGGATTGAATCCGGTCACGTTGTCGACGAGGAGCCTCGGGCTGACGTTGTCGCGCTGGTACACGCGCGTACCCGGCTTGAGGTTGGCGTTGAGATAAATCAGCGGATTGCGAAAGCCCCACAGGACCGTGCTCGGGCCCGGCACGTGGACGTTGCCGATGATCGTCGACCGCTGAGGCCCGTGCCCTTCGTAATCGTAGAGATCGATGAGCTCGTGCTGGTTGTCGTAGAGGACGTTGTTGACGAACACCGTCTGCGTGTCGCCCTTGACCTCCGGGAAGCGATGGATGTTGTGCGCGAACAGCGTTCTGATGATGGCGACGCGGACGCTGTGCTCGCCGATCAGGAACCCGCAGGCGTTGCACTGTCCCGGCGTCTCCGCGCTGAAGTCGCGCAGCCCCTCGGTGATGAACGAATTGCTCACCGTGATGTCGTGCACCGGAAACCAGGTGGACATGTCCTGGTCGGTCGCCCAGCTCGCCGTGACGTGATCGAGCACGACGTTGTAGGTGTCCGAGGCCTCGACGCCCGTGTGTTCCCGCCCGAGCACGATGAAGCCGCCGGCATTGCCGCGGTCCACCTGCTTCGCGAGCACATCGCCCGGCCGCACGCGCATGTGTTGAATGAGCACGTCGTGCGTCAAGATGCGAATGCCGCCTCCGCGGATCGTGATGCCGGGCGACGGGGCGGTCTGGCCCGCCACGGTCAAGTACGGGTTGGTGACGATCAGGTCGTCCGTGGTGAGCGTGATCATGCCGCTCGTCTCGAACACCACCGTGCGCGCTCCTGTCGCCGACAGTGCGGCGCGCAGCGAGCCGAGGCCCGAGTCGTTCAGGTTCGTCACCGTCAGGACGGCGCCGCCGCGTCCGGCGACGGTCGTGCCGCCGAATCCCTCGGCGCCTGGAAAGACCGGCATGGCAATTTGTCCGCCGAGACGGACCGCCAGAAGGGCGCCGACGATCAGTACGCCCCACGCGAGCGCTGTCCGCCGCTGCAGATACGCCTTCATCGAGTCTGTGCCAGGCAAGTCAGGGGAGCACCGTCCGGTGCCTGAGCCGAGGTTTCGCCCGCGCTCGAGCGGACAGCACGTCTCGGTAGGTGTTTTCGTACGCGCGCACGACGACCTCGATCGAGAACGAATCGGCCACGCGCTGCCTGGCGCGCCGGCCAAGCTCGCGGCGCGCCTCATCGCCCAGCGCGAACAGGTCCAGCCATGCCGCGGCGAGCGCGTGCGGATCGCGCGGCGGCACGACGCGCCCGGTATCGCCGACGATCCGCGCCGAATCGCCCACGTCGGTGACGACGCACGGGACCGCACACGCCATGGCTTCGCCGACGGCATTCGGGAATGCTTCGCCGTAGGAAGACGACGAGGTGCCGATGTCGAGCGCCGCGTCCACATCGGCGACGTCGGTCCGTTCTCCCAACAGATGACTGCATCGCGCGACGCCCGCGGCGTCCACCCACTGCATCAGCTCCCGATTGGTCGGCGCGAGGTCGCGGCCGCACAACAGGAAATGCGCCTCGGGCAGCCTGGCCCGGAGGCGGCCGGCCGCCTCGAGGAAGGTTCGAAAATCCTTCTGTGGATCGAAGCGCCCGATGACGCCGATGAGCGGTGCCTGGTCGGGAATGCCCAGCTCGTGACGGATCGCGGCGCGCGCGGCAGGATTCGGACGATAGACGGCGAGGTCGAACCCATTCGGGATCACCTTGAGCTTGGGCCGCGCGTAGCCGACCGCCGCGTGCACGCTGGACGCGTTGTGCGAGCAGCAGATGATCGCTGCGGGCAGCCACGTCGAGACGCCGGCGCACACGCTCACGACCCGAAACGTTCTCGGCCGGCTGGCGGAGCCGTCCAGCGTGCTGTTTCTGATATTCCACACGACCGGCGCGCCTACGGCGGCGAGGCGCGCGGCGAATCCGCCCACGAGATCCGCGTGGTACAGCCACGTCTGCACGATGTCGGGCCGATCCTGGCGAAGCCAGCGTGCCAGCGTCAGCACCCGGGCCGGATTTGGCGCGCCGCGGCCCATCCCGAGCTCGCGCACCGGAATGCCGAGCGCTCGGATGCGGTCACCGATCGAGCCGGCCGGCGAGAGGAGCGTATAGACCCGCGGATCGAACGAACGGCGGTCCGTTGTCGTCAGCAGCTTGAGCAGCATGCCCTCGGCACCGCCGATCGACAGCGCATTGATGACGTGCGCGATTTTGATCATGTGCTGATCGCTGCAGTTCGCGGGCCTATATCGCGGGCGCGAGCGTGGCCGGCTCGTGGCCGCTCGTCCGGCTGCGCCGTTTGTCGTGCCACAAGCTCAGCACGAGGAGGGCCCACAGTCGCGGATATTCGTCGAAGGCGCCGGACATGTGCGAGGCCAGAACGTTCCGCACAGGGGAGTACTCGCCGATGCCGACGGCCTGCATGCGCGCCGGCGTCAGGGCATCGAACAGCAGATCGCGCAGCTCGCCGCGGAACCACGCGCCGAGCGGCACGCCGAAGCCTTGTTTCGGGCGATCGACCAGCGCTCTCGGAATACGCCGATAGACGAGATGCTTCAGGAGGCGCTTCCGGCGTGTCAGCGCTGGCGGCAGCCGCAGCGTGAATTCGAGCAGCCGGTGATCCAGCAGCGGCGCTCGGGTCTCGAGCGAGGTGCGCATCGCGGCGCGATCGACCTTCACCAGGATCGCGTCGGGCAGGTACGTCAGGAGATCGGCGATCATCGCTCGTTGCCGCACCGGCTGGTCCGCGGCCGCCGTCCACGCCCGCTCGAACTCGTCGAGTGGTGGTGTTGCGCCAGTCATCGCCCGCACGTCCGACGACCTGAACACGCCGACTCGAGCGCGAAAGACCTCTCGCGGCGCGGCGCCGATGAGGCTGGCCCCTCGCGCGAGCCGACCCGGAAGCCGGCCGCATACAGAGCGTGCGGCCGCCTGCAGCACGGCCGGAAATCGGGAGCACCAGAGAATGCGCTCCA
>DATATJ010000214.1:0-8501 GCA_036268855.1 Vicinamibacterales bacterium | reverse complement strand
CGACTTGTGGCAGCAGCCTGCGGTCGTGCATCCGGCCAATCTGCTCAACGGTGAACGCGCCTACGACCAGGAGGCACAATCCAACCGCGAGACTCTTTCGCACACGTCGCTTGCGCCGGTTCGCGGTGACTTCCATGATTTGCGTCCTGTGGACCCGCGCGGTTATGGGGTGAGTATCTCCCGATTGTTTTATTAGCACAGTAACTAATTATGTAACGTGACGTCAACGATGAATAAGGTACCCATCGCCGGCGTGATTGTGGCCGGTACCGTCGCGGGCGCGGTCGGTGTGGTGTTCGGAATTCAGTGGAGCTGTTCAATTCCCGGATCGGGGAACTTATGCGGCCTGATCGGATTTCTGGTGGTTGGGCCGATCTCGGGCTTTCTCGGGGTCGTGCTCGTCGGGGCGGGGCTCTCGCTCGTTCGGCCGGCACCGAATCCACGACTTCCGTGATCCGTGCCCGTTTCCTCGGGTGCCCTCTTCGGGGGCCTGACGGGCTCCTTGACCTGCTGGATTACAGACGGCAGAATGCAACCACCTCAACCGTTCTGTTCCCGCCCAAGGAGATCCGTCTATGAAGCAGACGCTAATGTGCTGTCTATTGCTCCTATCGTCTGCGTTCGTCGGGGCATCAGGTGTCGATGCTCGCCTGGCGACGTTGAAAAGGGCCTACGTCGTAGCTGTAGACGACCTCGGCGACGATAAGCCGGTTGCGGTATGCCTCGCTCGGCACCTTTCTGACATGACGCCTATCGAAGCGACGAAGGACAAAGACGAGGCCGACGCGATCTTTCGCGTGAAGGCGCATCTCCCGAGCGCGACGACGCGCGTGATGGTCGGCATGATGGGCGGCACGCCAAGCGCGGATCTCCAGGTGGAACTTGCGGATGGGACGAAATTGTGGGCCGACGGTGCGAAACTGCGACGCGCTATCGGCAAGGCCGGACGTCTTGCCAGCGCCGACGCGGACAAGAGCGTGGAGTGCGGTCTCGCCGACGAACTGCTCGATACCCTGCGTTCGGCCATGCGAAAGGCGAGAGACGGGAAGGAATAACGCGCCAGCCGGAGCCGTTGGCCGACGTGTCGCCGAATGCCCAAGTGTGGTACCCCGCGTACGTGTGGACGACCGCGACACGCACGTCTATCGGTGCCAAAGCCATAATGAAATCGGATCGATGAGGGCGACCGGCTCAAGGGATGAGAGTAGCCCAGCGTTCCGCACGCCGCCGGATAGTCCGACCCCTGCTAAATAAATCGGGTAATTGTGCCCTTGCCAAACCGCTGGCATCGCCGTCCGCGTCGAACTAGACGCGCGAACAGCCAGCCGATGACGACGGCGAGGGCGCCCGACCAGATCGGCGTCACTTCGCGTAGCGCCGCGCTGAACCACATCTCTGTCAGCGGTGTTTACCCCGCAGTTGCGTGAAACCGTAAACCGCGATCACGACAGCGAGCACGAACAGCAAATGCGGGAGTCCTAGACGGCCTGGCGTCATTTTGATCTCCGCGTGATCCGGCTGTCTGGACGCACTAGGAACGCGCCGTGACGCCGGCAGCGATAAATATGGGTCTCGCCGTCGGCGCGCACGTAGGCCAGCGCAGCGCCGCACGGCGGGCAGTTCAGCGCCATTTCCGGATCCGTCGTCGTCATCGAATGCGTCAGCACTGCAGTTCTGTTACTCTACCCAGCGCCGGCTAGCTTTGGCCAGCGAACGGCGGGGAACTCGCCTGCCGGCGAGCTTCTCAGCGGGGTATCGTCGAGCACGGCAAGGAGCACGCCGACGATCGGCACGTTTCGGGAACGAGGTCGGCGAGCAGATCGCGTCCGTCAAGACGGCGTGGCGCGCGACGTGCCGGCGCGCGAGAATTCGCGGGTTGCACTTTCATGACCTGCGCCGCGAGTTTGGCTCCCGACTCCTCGAATCAGGGCCCGCGCAGCACGACGTCCGCGACTTCCTCGGCCAGGCGAACATCACGACGACGAGCCGCTACCTTCGGAGCACGCCGCTGCGGTTGGAGCGAGCGCTCGCGGTGATGGATGCCGCGTTCGCACAAGATTCGCACAATGCGGCTAATTCAGCTGATGCCGAAGGAGAAAACAGTCTCGACCGAAGCCGTTAACCAGATGATTCAGTAGGGGGCTTCTTTAGAGATGGTGGCGAGGGGCAGAATCGAACTGCCGACACTACGATTTTCAGTCGTATGCTCTACCAACTGAGCTACCTCGCCCCGAGGGAGACGAGGATCATAACATGAGGCGAACGCCCGACTGAACTCCTGGACGCGTTCGCGGAACGCGGCGCGCGACACCGCGGGTTCCGCGCCCATTCAGTCTTTCCACAGACCGCCGTTCTTCAAGCGGACCAGGTCGTCCACGTCGGCGTCCTTGAAGCCGCGCGCCCGCGCGTGATTCACGAACCCTGGCGTGATGCCGTGGTCGCGCAGCCGCACGATCTGATCGAGCGTCAGATCCTTCAGGCCCAGACCCTTCATGTCGGCGATGTACTCGGCGCTGACGCCGTGGTCTTTCGCGCGCACGACGTCCTCGATCGGCAGATTTTTGTAGCCCTGCGCCGAGAGCTCGTGAATCAGCGCGGCGTTGACGCCGTGATCGTGCAGACGCACCAGATCTTCGGGCGAGAGCTTGTCGTAGCCGTTCTGCTTCAGCTCCTCGATGTAGGCCGCGCGCACGCCGTGGTCGCGCAGCCGCACCCACGCGTCGAGGGTGTTCGCCGTGACGCCCTGGCCGCGCAGCTCCTGCATGAACTCGGGCGTGACGCCGTGATCCTTCGCGCGCACGAGATCCGGCAGCGGCACGTCCTTGTAACCGGCCGCGCGCATCGCCTTCACGTACTCCGGCGTGACGCCATGGTCGCGCGTGCGCACGAGATCGTCGATCACGGAAATCGTGTAGCCCTCCGCCTTCATCGCCTTGACGTAGTCGATGGTGACGCCGTGCGTCCGGGCGCGCTGCACCTGGTCGAGCGTGAGCGTGTCGTAGCCCTCCGCTTTCATCGCGCGGATGTACTTTGGCCCGACGTCGTGCAGCGCCAGCTGGAAGCGCCGCCACAGCGGCAAATCGTCGGCGTAGCCGATCGCCTTCATCTCCGCGGCAAACGCCGTCCGCGGCGCAAAGGTGAAGAGACCCGCACCGCGGCCGTCGCGGAAAGCGCCCTGAAACGCAAGCGACCCGGCCTCGCGGTGCAGCTCGAACTTGATCTGCTCGGCGGTGAGATGCTCGTCGTTGACGGGGAGCCCGGCGAGCTCGTCGGCGTCGAGCGTCTGGCCCGTGCTCCAGTCGCCGCCCCAGCGATCGCCATTCCACTCCGCGGGCGGGGCTGTGCGGACCTGCAGGAAGACCTTGGCGTTCCGGAGCTCGGCCGTCCAGGTGCCGTTGATCTCGCTGGGGGTCTGCGCCTGTCCGGTCAGGGCCTGAAACAGGGCAAGGAAGACGGCAAGAATGTAGCGCATGCCGGTTGGATGGCAGCGCCTGCCGGATGGTTGACAAGGCGGGTCCCGAAGGACCCACCTTGCTGGCCGAAAGAACCTAGACGGCGGCGGTTTCTGCCTCGCGCGTGAGGCCCAACTCCTTGCGGACGCGCTCGTCGATCGCGGCGTACACCTCGGGGTGATCCTTCAGGAACTGCTTCGCGTTTTCGCGTCCCTGGCCGAGGCGCTCTCCGCCGTACGCGAACCATGCGCCGCTCTTCTCGATGATGCGCTTGTCGACGCCGAGATCCAGCAGATCCCCGGTCCTCGAGATGCCTTCGCCGTACATCACGTCGAACTCCGCCTCGCGGAACGGTGGGGCGACCTTGTTCTTCACCACCTTTACGCGTGTCCGCCCGCCGACCACGACGTCGCCATCCTTGATGCTGGCGATGCGGCGGATGTCCATGCGCACCGAGGCGTAGAACTTGAGCGCGCGGCCGCCGGTCGTCGTTTCCGGGTTGCCGAACATGACGCCGATCTTCTCGCGCAGCTGGTTGATGAAGATCAGGCACGTCTTCGACTTGGACACCGCGCCGGTGAGCTTGCGCAGCGCCTGCGACATGAGGCGCGCCTGCAGGCCCATCTGCGCTTCGCCCATTTCGCCTTCGATTTCCGCCTTCGGCACCAGCGCCGCCACCGAGTCGACGACGACGACGTCGACGCCGTTGGAGCGGATGAGCACCTCGACGATTTCGAGCGCCTGCTCGCCATTGTCGGGCTGCGACACGAGGAGGTTTTCGACATCGACGCCCAGCTTCTGCGCGTAGGCGGCGTCGAGCGCGTGCTCGGCGTCGACGAAGGCGGCCATGCCGCCCAGTTTCTGGGCCTCGGCGATGACCTGGAGGGCAAGGGTGGTCTTGCCCGACGACTCCGGCCCGAAGATTTCGATGACGCGCCCCCGTGGCACGCCGCCGACCCCTAGCGCGAAGTCGATGCTGATGGCGCCGGTCGGAATGGCGTCGATCGGCTGAATGGCCCCCTTCTGGCCGAGCCGCATGATCGAGCCCTTGCCGAACTGCTTCTCGATCTGTCCGACGGCCAGATCGACCGCCTTCATCCGCTCGCGATCCTGTCGTTCGTCCCGTTCAACTGGTGGCATGCAGTGGCTCCTTCGAAGCGCAACCATTCTAAAGTCGCGCCAAGCGAAAGTCAAGGGTAAATTCGTGAATCTGTCGATAGAACTATCTACTATTCAGTCACTTACAGAATCCGATACTTTCGCCTCGAATCGGACGGCTGGCAGAATCTGCGATGATACGGCTCCTCATGCCTAGCCCGATTGGCCATGCGCTCGCTGGCGTCGCCACCGCCTGCGCCCTCGACGCACGACTCGACCGGCGCCTGGCCGTCGCCGCCGCCGTTCTTGGCGCCCTGCCGGACATCGACCTGCTTCTACCGATCCCGCACCGCACGGTGACCCACAGCGTCGGCGCGGTAGCCGTTGTCACCATTATCGCGGCGGCCGTGACAGCGCAGGTCACGCGCCGATCGGTCTGGCGGGTGGCGCTCGTCTGCGGGGCGGCGTACGCGTCGCATTTGCTGCTCGACTGGCTGGGCGCCGATCGCTTCTTTCCGTACGGGCTCACGCTCGGGTGGCCCTTCTCCGATCGGTTTTACATTTCGGGCTGGGACATCTTCCGTCAGACGGCGCGGCAGCATGTGTTCGGATGGCCGGCGATCGTGGTCAACCTCGAAGCGATCGCGCAGGAGGTGGCCTTACTGGCGCCGACCGCGTTCGCGCTGTGGCTAGTACGCGTAAAACCCGCGTCCCGACTTCCGGCCGAAATGGCCGGCGGCCACCATCCGGCGAAGTAGGGGACACGGACGATATTTCGGATCGCCCAGGCCGTCGTGCAGCACGTTGAGGATCGCGAGGCAGACGTCGAGGCCGATGAAATCGGCGAGCGTCAGCGGTCCCATCGGGTGGTTCATGCCGCCTTTCATCACCGCATCGATCGCCTCCGGCGTGCCGACGCCTTCCATCACGGCGAAGAACGCCTCGTTCAACATCGGCATCAGGATGCGGTTCGCGATGAAGCCGGGATAGTCGGCCGCTTCGACGCCGGTCTTGCCGAGCGTCGCACAGAGCTCGGTGGCGGTCTGCAGCGATGCGGCGGAGGTCGCCTGCCCGCGGATCAACTCCACGAGCGTCATCAGCGGCACCGGGTTCATGAAGTGCATGCCGAGGACCTTGTCGGGACGCGTCGTCGCCGCGCCGAGCACGGTGATCGAGATCGACGAGGTGTTCGAGGAGAGGATCGTCTCCGGACGCGTGATCGCGTCGAGGCTGGCGAAGAGCGTGCGCTTGGCGTCGACGTTCTCGACAATCGCCTCGACGACGTAATCGGAACCGGCCAGCTCCTCGAGCGACGAGGTCATCGTCAGGCGCGCGAGTGCCGCATCACGATCGCCGGCGGCGAGCTTGCCCTTCTCGACGAACTTCGCGAGGCTTTTGTCGATTGACGCGCGGGCGCGATCGAGCATCGGCGCCACGACGTCCACGAGCGTGACCGCGAAGCCCGATTGCGCAAAGACCTGCGCAATGCCGTTGCCCATCGTCCCCGCACCGATCACGCCGACCCGTTTGATATCCATCATGTCTCTTTCACGAAACCACGGTTTCAATTTCCTCGTGCCTTCGTGATCTTCGTGGTTCAATTCTTCGGTCAGGTTCGTGGTTTGAAGGGGTCAATCACATCCGCTCGACCGCCAGCGCGACGCCATTGCCGCCGCCCAAGCAGAGCGTCGCGATGCCACGGCGCAGGTTGCGACGCTTCAGCGCGTAGAGCAGCGTCGTCAGCACGCGGCTGCCGCTCGATCCGATCGCGTGCCCCAGCGCCACCGCACCGCCATTCACGTTGACCTTCTCCGGATCGATCCGCAGTTCGCTCAGCACCGCCACGGCCTGCACGGCGAACGCTTCGTTCAGCTCGAACAGATCGACGTCCTTCAGATCCCACCCGGCCTTTTCGGCCACGCGGCGCACGGCTTCCACCGGCGTCATCAGCACGAGCTTCGGCGCCAGGCCGCTCGTCGCCTGCGCGACGATGCGCGCCAGCGGCGCGAGGCCGAGCGACTTCGCGCGTTCGGCGTCCATGACGACCAGCGCCGACGCGCCGTCATTGACACCCGGCGCATTGCCGGCCGTCACCGAGCCATCCTTCTTGAACGCCGGCTTCAGCGCGGCGAGGCTCCCCGCGGTCGTATCCGGCCGAATCGACTCGTCGCGATCGAAGACGATCGCCGCGCCTTTTCTCTGCGGAATCGAGATCGGCAGCATCTCGTCCTTGAACCAGCCGCTGTCGGACGCCTGTGCGGCCTTCTGGTGACTTCGCGCCGCGTACTCGTCCTGCGCGGCGCGTCCGACGTGGTACTTCTCGGCGACGACCTCACCGGCGTTGCCCATGTGATAGTTCTCGAACGCGCACCACAAGCCGTCGTGGATCATCGAATCGACGACCTGGCCGTTGCCCATCCGCAGTCCCTCGCGCACGCGCGGCAGCAGATAGGGACAGTTGCTCATGGACTCCATCCCGCCGGCCACGGCGACATCGATGTCGCCGACGCGGATGGCCTGATCGGCGAGCATCACGGCCTTCAGTCCGGAGCCGCACACTTTGTTGACGGTGAGCGCGGCGACGTGATCGGGCAGTCCACCCCGCAACGCCGCCTGGCGCGCCGGGTTCTGCCCGCTGCCGGCCGAGACGACGTTGCCCATGATGCACTCGTCCACGATCGCCGGATCGATGGCCGCACGACGGACGGCGTCGGCGACGGCGAGCGCGCCCAGGTCGGTGGCCGTGAAGTCTTTGAGCGCGCCGAGAAATTTGCCGGTCGGCGTGCGAACGGCGGCGACGATTACGGAATCACGCATGGAATTTCAGAGGGCAGAGTTCAGAGTGCAAACTTCAGATTTCAGATTTCAGATTTCAGATTTAGAGATGCTTACGGTTCTCGGACGGTGATCGATGTCACCGTCTCCTTGCCGAGGAGCGTTTGCAGGCGCATGAGGATCACCGGCGTCGACCGCTCGACCTCGCGTGCCCACGTGATGCTCGCCGCGTCCACCAGGAGCTGCCGCCCTTCGAGGTGAACGGTCGTGACCTTGCCGACGGCGGGACCGACTGCCGCGCGCCAGGCGAAGCCGACTTTGCCGGGCGACAGCGGCGCGCCGCGCAGCAACTCCGCCAGCGCACCGGGGAGCGTCTGCTGCATGGACCGCATGATTTGATCCTATCATTCCCGCATGCGCCTCGTGCTCGCATCTGCCTCTCCGCGCCGCGCGGCGCTGCTCCACGCAGCCGGCTACACATTCGACGTCGTCCGCGTCGAGCTCGACGAGTCGGTGCGCGACGGCGAAGCGGCCGCGCTGTACGTGCGCCGACTCGCCGCCGACAAGTCGGCTGGGGCGGCTGGGCTCATCGCGCGAGGGCTGGCGCCACGAGATAGCAGGGAGACCGACGTGGTCGTCCTCGGTGCCGACACAGCGGTCGTCGTAGACGATGAGATCTTCGGCAAGCCGCGCGAGGATGGCGACGCGGAGCGTATGCTGCGGCGGCTGTCGGGGCGCGCACATGTGGTGATGACCGGCGTCAGCCTGCGCCGCGGCGCATACGAGCTCGGCCGCGTCGTCGCGACGCGCGTCCAGTTTGCGCCGCTCGACGCTGGAGACATCTCGTGGTATTTGGCGAGCGGCGAGGGGCGCGACAAGGCTGGCGCGTATGCAATTCAGGGTCTGGCGTCACGGTTTGTCACGTCGATCGACGGCTCGTACTCGAATGTCGTGGGACTGCCCGTCGCGACGGTTCACGAGCTGCTGACGGACATTGCATCTGGCTCTGCGCCGGGCTATTCTGGTGATACGTCTCTTCCTCGGAAGTCCTTATGACACATCGAAATATCAAGATCGCCGTCACCGCCACCGTGCTCGTCGCGGCCTTCATGGGCCTGCTCTGGTCGACGCTGCGCGACGGCACCGAGTACTACAAGCACGTGGACGAAGTGATGA
>DATATJ010000213.1:0-29914 GCA_036268855.1 Vicinamibacterales bacterium | reverse complement strand
ACTGCGCGCAGACGCGAATGACGCCGAGTTCGGTGACGGCACACGTCGCCCAACACTCGGTCCGGCTCGTGTCGTGAACCATTCCATCGAAGCGGGATGATGCTGGTGCTCGGGCAGGAGCAAAGCCACCAACACATTGACGTCGAGGAGATCGGCCACGGCCGACGCTATTCGCTCGTGCCGTCGGCGAGGCGGTCAACGTCTTCGACCGAGAGCGTAGGTGCTCCGGGGCGCCGCGAAAAGACCGGCACGCCACGCTCGAAGTGCACGTCCGCATCGGCTATCCGACGAAGGAGGACTTCGACGAACTCGTCTACGCGTTGGCCGGTCTGACCCGCGAGATCGGCGAGGCGCGCCTTGAGCGCGGCATCGACATTGATCGTGGCGTTCGGCATGTGTCCATTGTCCCACGACGCGTCACACGCACGGAAGAGGACGGCCTGTTCCCAGCGTCAGCGTGTTCGCAAACTCTGCTCACGCGGGTCTGACCGATCTCGCCATGATGCATGGCCACGTGGGTGCCATCATGCACCCACGTGGCCTGACGGAGAACCCACACATGGCTCAAACAGGCCATTTCTTGGCGGTCTTGATAGCGAAGAAACGGGCGAAGATCGCGAGGGTTGCACGTCAATGCACGCGAGAACCCACTACGCCTTGTTAAGTGATTGAAAACAAAGGATCGGATTTGGCGGAGAGGGTGGGATTCGAACCCACGTGCCGGTTACCCGACAACACGCTTTCGAGGCGCGCCCGTTACGACCACTTCGGTACCTCTCCGCGAAGAGAGCGGCTTGCCAACCCGGACGGTGCAAGCGAAGGGGACCTTTTATTATAACCCGACCCATCCGTCGACGCCCGCACCGCACGCAGCACCCCAGCACGTTCGCACCGAAGTACCCAGCCCCTCAGCTTCCAGCACCTCAGCACGTGGCACCACCTGTCATCGTCTCTGCTTGAAAAACGCCTGCATCAGCTCCCGGCACTCCGCCTCGCGCACGCCGGCGACCGCGTCGAACCGGTGGTTCAGACCCGACAATTCCGCCCCGCGTACCGCAGACACCACCGCGCCCGATTTCGGCTCCGCCGCGCCGTATACCAGCGTCCCGATCCGCGCGTGCACGAGCGCGCCGACGCACATCAGACACGGCTCGATCGTCACGCACAGCGTGGCCCCCGTCAGCCGATAGTTGCCCATCCGCCGGGCGGCATCACGAATCGCCGCGATCTCGGCGTGCGCCGTCGGATCGTGGGCGCCGATCGGCTGATTGAACCCGCGGCCGACGATCGCGCCATCCAGCACGACCACTGCGCCGATCGGCACCTCGCCCGCCTCGCGCGCGCGCCGCGCCTCCGCGAGCGCTTCCGCCATGAGCGTGTCGTGATCCATCGCGCGCCGCCATAATATCAGCGTGCGGCTCCTCCTCGTGGCCACGCTGCTGCTCGCGCCTTCGCACGCCGCCGACGCGAAAGCCGCCGCCGTGCTTCCGCCCACAGCGGCACCGGCGGCCTCGCAACTGCCGGCGTCCGGCGCCGAGCCGGTCAATCCGACGATCGCCGAAAATCAGCGGCCGGGTTCCACCGACTGGGAGATCACACGGCCAGCGATCGATCGCGAGATCGAAGGGTACGCGTCGGCCACGAGCGTGAACCGCGGCAACGCGATCGACCTGTTCGTCAACACCGCAGCGTCGAGCTACACGATCGACATTTTTCGGATGGGCTGGTACCGCGGTCTTGGCGCACGCCAGGTCGCCGGGTCGATCGAACGCCGCGGCACTGCGCAGGACATGCCTCCGCCGGATCCTGCCACTGGACTGCTCGAATGCCGCTGGCGCGATCCCTTTCACCTCGAGACCCGCGACGCGAACGGCCCGTGGCCGAGCGGCGTTTATCTCGCCCGCGTCACGGTCGCGAGCTCCGACGCCGATCGCCGCGCGCAGTCCTTCATCGTCTTTGTCGTCCGCGACGATGACCGCGCGTCGGCGCTCGTGTTTCAGTCGAGCGTCACCACATACGCGGCGTACAACAACTGGGGTGGGCGCTCGCTTTACGGGTTCAACAGCGCCGGCACGCCCGCCCGCAAGGTATCGTTCGATCGGCCCTACGCCATGAAGCCGTACGGCGCCCGCCTCGACGGCGCGGGCGATTTCCTGCGCCGCTGGGAATACAACGCGGTGCGCTTTCTCGAGCGCGAAGGCTACGACGTCACGTACATCACCGACGTGGACACGCACGCCCGCGCGGACGCCTTGCTCCGCCACACGATCTTTCTGTCTGTCGGCAGCGACGCGTACTGGTCGTGGCCGATGCGCGAACACGTCGAGGCCGCCCGCAGCCAGGGCGTCCACCTCGTGTTTCTCGGCGCGGGCGCCTGCTTCTGGCAGATCCGCTTCGAGGCCGATTCGTCTGGCCACCCGGATCGAACGATCGTCGCGTACAAGGAAGCCGCGGACACGCTCGATCCGTTCGCGCTCGATCGCGATCCGCAACATCATCGTCTGATCACGAGCCGATGGCGCGACCGGCCGACCTCACGCGCCGAAGAGCGGCTGATTGGCGAGATGTACGCCGACGACCCGGTGGACGCCGACGTGGTCGTCGACGCGGCGTCGCACTGGGCCTTCGCGGGCACCGGCCTGACGCCCGGCGACGCGCTCACCGGCCTGCTCGGCAACTCGGTTGACGCGATGCAGGGAAAGGGCCCGGCCGGCATCGAACGGCTCGCCCACTCGCCCTATGCGGATCCGCGCGCGCCGTCGCGCACGCGCTATGCGGACATGACGATCTATCAGGCGCCGAGCGGGTCGCTCGTCTTCGCGACCGGGTCGATGCAGTGGATCTGGGGCCTCGACGGCTACAACGCGCGGCCGACACGGAAAGCGAAGGTCAGCGCGGCGGCACAGCAGATCACGCGCAACGTCCTCAACCGGATGCTGCAGGGGCGTGGCACGTCGATCCCGCCTCGCGGCCCGGATCGACCCAGCCTCATCGTCGTCGTCGCGTTGCTGATCGCGGGCGTCGCGGTGGCCCGCGCGTGGATCCGGCGCCCGCGCGCCGGGCAGGCCTGATCTCTTCTATCCGGCGCCGGTGATCAGGCCGTCCCTCGGCAACACTCAGGCAGGCCGGGCGTCGAACGCGAACGTCAGCGCATCGTCGGCCACGCCGATCGTCACCGTGCCGCCATGTTCGAGAGCGCCGAACAGAATCTGGTCGGTGAGCGGATCGCGCACGTCGTGCTGAATGACGCGTGCGAGTGGACGCGCGCCGAAGAGCGGATCGTAGCCTTTCGCCGCCAGGCACGCCCGCGCCTCGGGCGTGAGCGTGATCGCCACGCGCCGCTCCGCGAGCTGCCCTTCGAGCTGCAGCACGAATTTCTCCACGATCGTCTCCATCGCGGCTGGCGTCAGGGGCCGGAACGTGACGATCGCGTCGAGGCGGTTGCGGAACTCCGGGCTGAACGCACGCTCGATCGCCGCCTTCGACTTGCTCACGGCGGCCCGGCGCACCGACGCGCTCCCGTCGCGCGCGCCGTCGTCCACGAAGCCAATGGAGGCGGCGCTCATCTCGCGCGAGCCGGCGTTGGACGTCAGGATCAGCACGACGTTCCGGAAGTCGGCCTTGCGTCCCGTGTTGTCGGTGAGCGTGGCGTGATCCATCACCTGCAGCAGGATGTTGTAGATGTCCTGATGCGCCTTCTCGATCTCGTCGAGCAGGACGACGCTGTACGGGTGCGTGCGGACGGCGTCCACGAGCTGGCCACCCTGTTCGAACCCGACGTAGCCTGGGGGCGCCCCGATCAGCCTCGCCACGGCGTGCTTCTCCATGTACTCGCTCATGTCGAAGCGGATGAACTCGTTGCCGAGCAGCATCGCCAGCTGTTTCGCCAGCTCGGTCTTGCCAACGCCGGTGGGCCCCGTGAAGAGGAAACAGCCCGCCGGGCGATCGGGCTGCCCGAGGCCCGCCCGCGATCGCTTGATCGCCTGCGCGACAAGGCGCACGGCTTCGTGCTGGCCGAACACCACCCGCTCGAGCGACTCCTCGAGGGTGCGCAGCCGTTCGCGGTCCGACGATGACGCCTGACGGGCGGGGATCCGCGCCATGCGCGCGACGATCGGCTCGACGTCGGCGGCATCGACGGTCGGCGTAGCCCCGGCCGCGCCCTTCAACCGTGCGACGGCGCCCGCTTCGTCGATCACGTCGATGGCGCTGTCCGGCAGCCGGTAGTCGCGCAAGTGACGGGCGGCCAGTTTCGCAGCGGCTTCGAGTGCGGCGTCCGTGTACGTGATCCGGTGATGCGCCTCGTAGCGTCCGCGCAGGCCCTGGAGGATGCGCATCGTCTCCTCGATCGACGGCTCGTCGATCGCAATCTTCTGGAGGCGCCGTGCGAGCGCCCGATCCTTTTCGATGTGCTTGTACTCCTCGAACGTCGTCGAGCCGATCACGCGAAGGTCGCCCGCCGTGAGCAGCGGCTTCATCATCGTCGCGAGATCCATCGTCCCGCCGCTGATGGCGCCGGCGCCGACGGTTGCGTGGATCTCGTCGATGAAGAGGATCGCTTTGGGGCGCTTCGTGAGCGCCTCGACGACCGCCTTGAAGCGCTCCTCGAAGTCGCCGCGGTAGCGCGTGCCGGCGAGCAGCGCGCCGGTGTCGAGCGCGAAGACTTCCGCATCCTTCAACGTCTCCTGCACATCGTCGGCGAGCAGACGGGTGGCCAGTCCTTCGGCCATGGCGGTCTTGCCGACGCCCGCTTCGCCGACGAACACGGGGTTGTTCTTCCGGCGGCGGCACAGCACTTCGATCGTGCGCTGCAGCTCCTCGCTGCGGCCGATCAGCGGATCGAGCAGGCCCTGCCTGGCCCGCGCCGTCAGGTTGGAGCAGTACGCCGCGAGCGGATCCGGCGACGTCGCCGGCGCCTCGTCCTCGGAGCGGGCGGCGTCGGCCGGCGCCGGCTGCTGGTCGGCCGGAATGTGCGGCCCCTTCGTGATGCCGTGCGAGATGTACTCGAGGATGTCGAGCCGCGTGATGCCCTGCGCGGCCAGCAATCCGGCCGCGTGGCTCTGGGGCTGCTGCAGGATGGCGGCGAGGATGTCGCCGGCGTTCGCGTCCTGCCGCTGCGCGCTCTGGACATGGAGCACGGCCGTCTGCAGCACGCGGCGAAAGGCCACAGTCTGTTCCGGCTCGCGCTCATATCCGCGCGTCACCTGCTCGATCGAGCCGTCGAGATACGCGTTCAGATCGCGCCGGAGCTTGCCGAGATCCGCGCCGCACGCGGCCAGAATCCGCTCGCCGTCCTGGTCGTGCGCGAAGGCATACAGCAGGTGCTCGAGCGTGAGGTACGCATGACGCCGCGCGACGGCTTCGCGAAACGCGATATGGAGAACGACTTCAACAGAGGTGGAGAACACGGCTACAGATTACTTCACGCTTCCTCGATCGTCGCCTTCAACGGGTGGCCGGCCTCGACAGCAAGCGACGCGACTTTCTCGGCTTTCGTTTCCGCAACTTCCCAGGCGTAGATGCCCGCAACGCCGCGGCCGTTCTGGTGCACCTGCATCATCACGCGGTACGCCTCGGCCGGCGACTTCTGGAACACCGATTCGAGAATGCGGACGACAAAGTCCATCGGCGTGTAGTCGTCATTCAGCAGAACGACGGCGTAGCGCGTCGGTTCCTGGTTCTTCGTCGCGGCGCGCTCCTTGACCGCGCCTCCCGTCTGTTCCTCCCGGTCAGCCATACGCCCTAGCGTACCTCGCGGTGTCGCGCGCGGAACCGGGCACAGCTCATCGGTAGTCATCGAATCGCTGTCCTCTTCACGTGAATCGTAAATGCTGAGCGCGAAAAGGCCCATGAAATCGATCATTCTGGACGGCAGGAGTTTTGCCCCGTTGAAGGGTGTATAAAGGAGCGTTATGAGTCACGCATTGCAGGGGTGGATCGATGGCGAGCGGGTGTGGCTCCACCATGTCCGCGACGATGTTTCAGTCGGTTGGGGCGGCGTGCTGGAAATGCTCAGCCTGGTCACCTTGGTGGCCATCAGCGCCTTAGGATGGATTGGCGTTCTCGTGATTCTGATTCGGTCCGTCTAGTTTCGCCGCGGTCGCGACAGCTTGCCTCGATAGCTTGCCTCAGGCAAACAGCCCACTCCGCACACAACGGCCCAACAGAAACGAACATCTACACCCGGCGAGGGTACTGGTGTGTGTGGTGGGACGGACGCCTTCAGATTAGAGCGCGCTCGAACCCGATCGAAAACCCGTTCGCGCGAAACTGTTCCCCAACACGCACATCCCCGCTTCCGGGTCAGGAGGAGACGGCATGGCAAGTCGGCTCTTCCGATCCGGCTTCGATCGACCACGGTAGTAGAATGCCGACAAATGCCTCCTGCCTTTCGGAACATTTGTTGTTGTTCCGGTGTCAGTTCGGCGATGAGGCTCTTGGCGTTCATGGTGCTGGCCACTCCCATGGCCGGTCGACAGAGCAAATGGGTGGATACGTCGGGGCACCACGTTTCGATGATCCCCGTTGCACCTGGCGTCACACTAGAGGTGTTGGATTGGGGCGGGACTGGCGACTCGCTGATGTTGTTGGCGGGACTCAACAACACCGGGCACATCTTCGACGACTTCGCCCACCAGTTCACAGACCGATTTCGCGTGCTCGCCGTGACACGACGTGGTTTTGGCGCATCGAGCCGACCGCCTGGGGACTATGACACCGGGACACTGGCCCACGATCTCCTCGCGGTCGCTGACAAGTTGAGCATAGACAGAGTGATTCTCGTTGGTCATTCCATCGCTGGCGATGAGATGACAAAGTTCGCTGGCAGTTATCCCAACCGAGTTCGCGCGTTGGTCTACCTCGACGCGGCATATGATCGGACCAGGTCGCCGCGAGCAACGCCTGCTCCTGAACAGCCGATTACACGCGAGGACACTGCGTCAGTGGAGCGGCTCGAAGCCCGCTATGCCAGAGTCTTCGGTTGGCGGCTTCCTGAGGGCGAGATCCGAGGACACGTGGTGGTGGATTCGGACGGAAGGGTCACCAGTAGCCCGAACGCTCTTGACCCTGCCGTAGCTGCGCGTATCCTGAAGGCCGTCGAACGCCCTGCGTATGACAAGGTTCGATGTCCGACGTTGGCGATCTATGCGCGTGAGGAAATTCGTTCGACGTATCCGAACTTTTTGGCCTTCGACGCCGAGAATAAGGTTCGGGCCGAACGACAGATCGCCGCGTCGAAGCCGTTCCAGGAAGCCTCGATTGCGCAATTCCGGCGAGAAGCAAGGAACGGGCGCGTGGCTGTCCTCGACGCAGCCAGTCACTACGTCTTTCTAACCAACGAATCGGAAGTCGTTCGACTGGTGCGTGGATTTTTATCGGAAGTTGTGTCCCGGTAGCGCATGACGAAGAAGCGGCCCACGACACCGATTGCGTGGGCTCATCGGGCGAATCGAATTCCAGCCAGGTCTTCCGTTCGGTCCACCCGTCCAGGGTGTCCAGGCATTTTCTACTCCTCAAGGTTCAGAGCTGAAGATGGAGCCGTAGAAATCACCTGGACAGGTTGGACGCGGGGGTGACGTTCTTCAGATAGCGGCGCTGGTCGAGAAACGGCTGAAACAGCTCGGAGGTAGACAGAGGGTCCATAGAGGCTCCTTGGCCCCCTGTCTGATTGGGTTGTCCTGATGTGTAACTTCCTGCATCGCAAGAAGTTTTGGTGCGCCTTGCAGGACTCGAACCTGCGACCTCCTGGTTCGTAGCCAGACGCTCTATCCAACTGAGCTAAAGGCGCGCACTGAGGGCGGACGAAACTCCGAGTGTACGCGCTTCCGTCAACGCTGGTCAAGGCGCTCGACGAACAGCCGCTCGTCGACGAGCAGCGCGGCGAGCCGTGCCCGCAGATCGCGCGCCGATCGCGGGTCGTGCGGATCGAGGCGCGTGGCCGCCGCGCCCCGCCCGGTCAGCCACGAAAAGACGATGGGCGCCAGCGCGGCACCGCCTGGCGCACGCGCGAAAAACCGCGAGAGTCTCGCCGTATGGACCGCCAGGTCCGCCCCGCTCCGCCGCGTCCGCTGAATCATCCACCCGCCGTCGGCACGCGCGGCGACGAGCTCCGCTGAGTCGTCCTCGACGGACGGAACAATGACGATGACGTCGCGCATCAGCGCGCGCGGAATCGCGCGCGATGCGACAACCGGCGCACCGACCTGCACGTTGACCAACGGCTGCAGCTCTTGAATCAGGTCGGCCTCCCGCAGCAACGCCTCGAGCTCCGACCCGACCTCCCGCCACTCTGCGGCCACCGTCCGCGACAACTCCGCCTTCAGTCCGCGCCACCGCCGTTCGGCGAAATGCGTCTGGAGGCGCCGGCGTATGTTCACCGCCTTGCCGACATACAGCGCTCGCCCCGCCGCGTCCCGCAGTACATAGACGCCGGGCGTGCGCGGCGCGTCTCGACAGATGCGCGCGCCTGCTTCCCGCCACGCCGCGTGGCGATCCTCGACGACCAGCGCCTGTGCCACGAGCCGGCGCGCGAGCTCGGGCGGCGCGCCTCGAATGCCGAGGACCTCCGAGGCGAGCCGCTGGTAGTCGGGCGCGTCTCCCATCTCGGCGATCCGGGCGAGAAGACGATCTCGGAGGAGCAGCATCAGATCCCGCCGGCAACTACTGTCTGAGTGGGCGATCCAGGCCGTGGCCTGCGGGAAACAGTCCCGAGAGCGTGATCGGCAGCCGTCCGCCGATCGCGGCCTCGCCGGCTATCGCGCGCACCGCGGCGCGCTCCGGCAGGTCGTAGAGATCGTATGTCAGCAGGATCGCCGGCAGCTCGGGCACGAACGACGCCGTGTACGGGTTGCCGAAAAACGTTGTCACCAGCGGCGTCCCGCTCTGCTCGGTCGCCCGCGCCAGATCCTTCAGGAGCCGAACGAGCTCAGACGCCAAATCCATCCTGCCACTGCCCGACGAGGCGCGCACGAACACCGAGGCGACGATGGCGCCGTAGCGCGGAGCCACAGCGCGGACCATGTCGAGCTCCGACAGCGGCGTGTGATCGGACAGCTCGATCGCGGTCACTTGCGGCCATCGTTGCTTCAGCTCAGGGATGAACGTGCGGCTCGGCGCGGCGATCTGCCAGCCCGACGGATAGTCCACAATCGACAGGTACAGTAGAGGCGTGTCGTGCGGCACCGTCAGCGGAACCTGATGGCGGTCGTCCTTCACCAGCGTGATCGATCGCGCGGCCGCTTCTTGCGCGACCGCCAGGTGGGCGCGGCCGCCCACCTGTGCCGCCACCTCTTCGAGATCGATTGCGCGCTGTTTGTGCAGGCCGACGAACGCCTTCGCCCGCAGGATGCGTTCGACCGACTCGTCCAGCCGCACGCGCGACACGCGCCCGCTTTTCACCGCCTGCTGCAAGCCGTCAAACGCCGCCACCGGATCGGGCGAGTGCAGAATCTGGTCGGCGCCAGCCAGAAACGCACGCACGGCGCCTTCGCCGGGCGGCACCAGCTTCGCCACCGCGTCCATCGACATCGAATCGGTATACGTGACGCCCTTGAAGCCGAGGTCGTGCCGCAGCAGCTGTTCGAGCACCGGCGCGCTGAACGTCGCGGGCGTGGACGGCGCCGGATCGAGCGCCGGCAGCTCGATGTGCGCCGCCATCACCGCCTGCGCGCCTGCGTCGATGCCGCGCCGGAACGGCACCAGTTCCAGCCGGTCCAGCCGCGCGCGATCGAACGTGATCACCGGCAGGCCGATGTGGCTGTCCACGTCGGTATCGCCGTGGCCGGGGAAATGCTTGAGCGTGGCGATCATGCCGCCTTCGCGCGCGCCGGACACGTACGCGTCGACGAGCGCGGCGACACGCGCCGGATCCTCCCCATAGGAGCGCGTGTTGATCACCGGATTGCGCGCGTTGTTGTTCACGTCGGCAATCGGCGCGAAGTTCACCTGGACGCCGATCGCGCGCGCTTCCCCTGCGGTGATCCGCGCCTCCTCGCGCACCAGCCGCTCGCCGTCGCCCGCCGGCACTGCGCCCATCGCCATCTGTCGCGGAAACGTCGTCGCGCCGGAGATGCGAAAGCCGACGCCGGTCTCGAAGTCGGCCGTGTTCAGCAGCGGCACTTTCGAGAGCGTCTGCAGCCGGTTGTTCAGAAACGCAGCCGGGAACGGCTGACCGAGAATCACGGTGCCGTAACCGGAGTTCAACAGCACGGACGGCGCTGGTATCGACGCGCCGAACAGGTGGAAGCCGCCGACGTGATAGTCGCGCACGAGGCGCGCGAGCGCGTCGAACGTGTCGCTGTCGGTGCTGACGAAATTCGAGTCGAACGACGCGACGATGAGCTGGCCGACCTTCTCGTCGAGCGTCAGCTGCTTCATCGTCTGCTCGACCCAGCGCGTGCCTGCTGCGTCGAGCGGAAAGAGGTCGGGGCCGGCGGCGCGCACCGGCGAGACGACGAGCAGGGCCGCCGCCAGGGCGACGCTCGAGCGCAGGATCGGCTGGCGCATGGGGGAATCCTATTACAATCGCCCGATGAGCCCCAGCGATGCCGATCACAAGGCAGCGGCGCCCGCGTCGGTCGGCTGCTATGTTCTCACCATCAGCGACACGCGCACGGAGGCGACCGATACGAGCGGCCGGGCGATCGCGGATCTGCTGGCCGGCGGGGGCCACCGGATCGCCGGCCACACCATCATCAAGGACGATGCGGATCTCGTGAGGAACGCGATCGAGCGCCAACTCGCCAATCCCGACGTCCAGGCGATCATCACCACCGGCGGAACCGGCATTACGTCGCGCGACAGCACCTACGAGGCGGTCAGCGGGATGCTGCACAAGACGCTCGGCGGCTTCGGCGAGCTGTTCCGGATGATCAGCTACGAGCAGATCGGAGCAGCCGCGATGCTCAGCCGCGCGTGCGCGGGGCTCGTGGCCGGACGCATCGTGATCTCGCTGCCCGGATCCGAGGCGGCCGTACGCCTCGCCATGGAGCGCCTGATTCTGCCGGAGCTCGGACACATGGTCCAGCAGGCGTCGCGATGACCATGCGTCCGTTCGCCTCGACGATCTCGCTGGACGAAGCGCGCGCGCGTCTCGCCTCGCACGTGCGGCCGATTGCGCGAACCGAGCAGGTGCCGCTTGCGAGCGCCCTCGGCCGTGTCGCGGCGTCCGACGTCGCGTCCGCGATCGACGTGCCGCCGTTCGCGCGGTCGGCGATGGACGGCTACGCCGTTGTCGCGGCCGACACCGCCGGTGCGACAGGGGCATCGCCGCGCCGGCTCCGGATCGTGGAGCGCATCTACACGGGCGCGCCGCCGCGCGAATCGATCGTTCCGGGCACCTGTGCGGAGATCGCCACGGGCGCGCCGCTGCCCAAAGGGGCCGACGCGGTCGTGATGGTGGAAGAGACGAAGGCGGCCGCGGATGACGCCGTCGATATCGGTGCACCGGCCGCCGCCGGGCAGCATATCGGCCCGCGCGGAGCGGATCTGGCGATCGGCGACGTCGCCCTTCGCGCCGGCGACGTCCTGACGCCGAGCCGGATCGGCGCGCTGGCGGCGATCGGGCGCGCGGCGGTGGAGGTCTTCGCGCAGCCGCGCGTGGCGGTTCTCTCCACCGGGAACGAGATTGCCGAACCGGGGGGCGCGCTGGCGCCGGGACGGATTTACGACGTGAACCGCTTCACGCTGGGGGCGATCGTCACCACGCACGGTGGGATTCCCGAGCCGCAGGCGCCGGCGCACGACACGCTCGACGCGCTGACGCTCGCGCTCGACGCGTGCGCAGGCGCCGACGTCATCGCGTTTTCCGGCGGCAGCTCGGTCGGCGAGCGCGATTTGATCGTGGACGCCGTGGCGGCGCGAGGCGAGATGATTTTTCACGGCATCGCAGTGCGGCCGGGCAAGCCGACCGCGTTTGCGATGATTGGCGGCGTCCCCTTCTTCGGGATGCCTGGCAATCCGACGTCGTGCCTCTCGAACGCTTACATTCTGCTGGTACCGTTTCTCCGCGCGACCGCGCGGCTTCCCGTGCACACGCCGCGAACCGTGCGCCTGCCGCTCGGACGCCGGATCGCGTCGCAGGTGGGACGGCACCAGTTCTACACCGTGCGCGTGCTCGATGGCGTGGCCATGCCGGCGTTCAAAGGATCCGGCGACATCACCAGCCTGTCGCGTGCCGACGGTTATATCGAGATCGCCGCAGACAGGAGCGTGGTCGAAGAAGGTGTCCTCGTCGATGTGACGCTCTTGTAGTGGCCGCGAGATCCACCTCTGTGCTGCCGCTACGCCAGTTCCCGCAGCGTGCCGATGGCGTCCGCCGGAATTTTCACCGTCGCGGACTGCCTCGCCGGCACGCGCAGCGAACCGAAGTCGCTCCACTGGTTCGCGATGTCAGCGAACAGGAACGCAAACGCGAGACACGTCCAGATCACCGCCTGGACCATCTCGGAGCCCATGCTCTCGAGGCCGGTGACCCCGAGGACCATACGCCCCTCGAAGAAGACCAGCGCCACGGCGTAGCTGCGCGTCATCCACTGGCGGTGCGGTGTGATCTTCCGCTTCAGCGCAAAGTACAGCGCGATCCCCGTCGTCGTCAGCAGGAGCGCAGCGTCGACGCCTCCGAGGATGGTGAACGAACGTGGCCCTCCTGACCGCTCCTGGAACCATTGGATGTACGCGCCGAGCGGTCCGAGCACGAATACACCGACGACATAGATGTAGCCGACCACGTGGTGAAAGCCGACGAATCGCTGACGCAGGCGATTCGAGAACTGGAGCGGTGCGAGGAGCAGCGCCGGCGCGCCGACAAGGCCGTGAACGAGAAGCCACCAGCGGAACGGCCGGATGTGCGTCCAGTTCGGATCGGACGCGTCGATGAGGAAGCGCTCGTTGTGGTAGAGGACGTATGCCGTCATCAAGGCGATGCCGGCGAACGTGACGGTCTTCGCACGCCGCCAGGACGCTGCCCGATGCCGACCGGAATCCGCCATGCGTGCCCCCCTTCTCCGCTGCGGCCCGCGAGGGGCCGATTGAGCTGAACAGCTGCTGGGGTGGAGGATATACGACTCGCGGGAATCTACAAGGAAAATAACGGCCTTGGTGCGACTTCAGCGTCGCCCTATCCGCCGCTCGTATTCCATCTCGAGCACATCTGCCGTGTGAAGGTCGAACGCCGCCGCCGTCCGAGGATAGGCCCCGCGGAATTCGGTGTGGCAGCGGTAGCAGACCGTCACTTCCTTGAGGCGGCCGTACACGAGCAGATCGATGAACGCCGCGGCGCCGAGGATGCCGTAGGCGATGAAGTCGCGGCCAAACCAGTAGAAGACCGCGCTGATCAGCGCGCCGATGATCACGAACGTCAGGCCGACTTTCGGGTCGAAATCCTTGCGGGTATAAAAGTCGCCGCCCGCGCACACCGGGCAGCAATCGACTGCGCGATCCGCCCGGAGCGCATCGCTGAAGGCGAGCGGCAGCTCCCGGCCGCAGCCGCCGCATTTGATCGCCGCCGGCGCGTCGCGAGCGGCCACAGGCAGACTGGCATCACACTTCGGGCACTTCGCGAGAATCTGCATCGGTGCCGCGATTATCCCATGCGGCTACAGCGATTTCGATATCGCCGTAGCGCGAAGGCTTCAGCCGAGCGAACACGAACAACCCGAGGGCGCGCTACTCGTCCCGCAGCGCGATCGTCGGCTCGAGGCGCGATGCCCGCACCGCGGGCAGGTAGCTCGCCAGCGCCGCGATGATCGCCAGCGTGGCGGCCGAGAACATCAACGTGGATGGATCCCACGGCTGAAGCCCGAACAGCAGCGTGGCGGCCGTGCGGGCCGCGGCCACGGCGAGCCCGGTGCCGGCGAGCAGGCCGACACCGAGCAGCATCGCCGCCTCGCGCATGATCATGCGGACGACGTCGGCGCGTCCGGCGCCGAGCGCGATGCGGATGCCGATTTCGTTGCGGCGGCGCGCGACCATGTACGACATGACGCCGTAGAGGCCGAGGGTCGCGATGAGCGCCGCCAACGCACCGAAAAATCCGGACAGCGTCGCCATCAGGCGCTCGCGCAGCAGCGAATCGCGCACCTGCGTCTCCATCGTCTGGAACTGGAGCACGATGGAAGAATTCGTCTGCGCCACGGCAGACGTCACCTCGGACGTGATGGTCGCGAGGGGTGCGCGCGTGTGGATCACGACCTGCCCGAACGCGTCCGGTTTGTCCTCCTGCGCCGCCGCGAAGAATCCGATCGGTCCGAAGGGCTCGCGCAGATCCGAGTATTTCGTATCCTTCACGATGCCGACGATCTCGTACGGCGGGGCCGGCACGCCGGGACCCTCATCGATCTGGAACGTGCGGCCGATCGGATTCGCTCCGGCGAAGAACTTATCGACGAACGCCTGGTTGACGATGGCCACCTTGCCGCCCGATCCGGCGTCGTGCGTGTCGAAGTCGCGGCCGGCGAGTATCGCCGTGCCCATCGTGCGGAAATAACCGGGACTTACGCGGTTGAAGTTCACGTTGTCCGAGTATTTCTTGCCGTCCACCACGATGTTGTTGTTCCAGCCGCTGCCGCTCACCGGAACGACGAAGGCCTGCGACGCCTCCGCGACGCCCGGAAGTCCGCGCAGCCGCTCGGTGATCTCCTGGTTGACGGCGTTCCGGCGTTCCGGCGGAATCGCCGCGCGCCGCAGGTCGAGGCCGACGATGAGGAGCCCGTCCTGCCGGAAGCCGGCATCCAGCGTCATCAGATTGCGCAAGCTGCGCACGAACAGCAGCGCGCCGACGACCAGGACGAGCGAGAGCGCCACCTGCAGGACCACGAGCGCTCGCCGCAGGCCGAAGCGCTCCCGGCTGTCGCTCACACCCCGGCTGCCCGCTTTCATCGCGGCGCCGGGCGACGCCGCCGTGGCGCGGACGGCGGGAATCAGGCCGAAGACGAAGCACGTCGCGACGGCCAGCGCGAGCGTGAACGCGAAGACGCGCCAGTCGAGCGACAAATCCACGAACAGCCGATTGCCGTCGGTCGCCAGGAAATCGACGAGGAATCGGCTGAGCCACTGCGCCAGCACCGCGCCGGCGGCCGCGCCGATGAGCGCGATCAACAGGCTCTCGGCGAGCAGTTGCCGGACGAGGCGCCAGCGCGAGGCGCCGATTGCCAGCCGGATAGCCACCTCGCGCTCACGTGCTGTCGCGCGCGCAAGCATCAGATTGGCCAGGTTGGCGCACGCGATGATCAGGACGAGTCCGGTCGTCGCCAGCAGCATCCACAGCGGCGACTCGTAGTTGCGGCGAAGCGCCGACACGCCCGTGCCGGCCGGAAACGCGCCGAGCTTGAAGTTCAGGTAGTGCTTGGCGTCCTCGGCGCGATAATGCGGCGGCAACGTCTGCTGAAAGATCGGTCCGGACACCGATGCGAGCTGCGCGTTGGCGCGCGCCTCGGTCCAATCGGGCTTGAGCCGCCCGATGGCGGCGAGGAACCAGACATCGGGTTTGTCGAGACCGGACCGTTCGCCGCGCGACAGCGGCTCCGCGCACAAGGGAACGGCCACGTCAAAGGTGCGCCCGACCTCGACGCCGAAAAAACTGGCGGGCGTCACGCCGACGATGTCGTACGGGTGGCCGTCGAGTGTGAGGCTCTGGCCGACCGCGGCCGGATTGCCGGCGAACTCGCGCTGCCAGAACCCATAACTGATCACCGCGCCTGGCGCCGCACAGCCGCGACGATCGTCGGCCGCCGTCAGCACGCGACCAGCGACCGCGGGCACGCGAAGTGTGTCGAAGAAGTCTCCGCTCACCCACAGCCCGTTGGCGTATCGCGCTTCGCCTCCCGACGTCAGGTTGAACTGGGCGCCGCTCCACGCGAAGAGATTCGAGAATCCCTGCTGATGATCGCGCAGCTGCTCCCAGAGCGGGTTGGTCAACGACGGGCGGCGGCCGGAGAAGTCGCCCGTGCGGCCGCCCTTGGTGTCGGCAATGCGCACCTCCATCAACGCCTCGGGATTCGACACCGGGAGCGTGCGGATGCGGACCGCATCGAGCAGTTGAAAGATGGCGGTGTTCGCGCCGACACCGAGCGCGAGTGAGAGGATCGCGACTGTCGCAAATCCGGGGTTGAGCCGCAGCAGGCGGGCGCCGTACCGCAGATCGCGCCACGCGGCGTCGAGGAACGCGATGGTATTCATGTGATAAATCTCCTCACGAATGAGGGTCGGATTGCCCAGCTTCCGATAGGCCGCGTGCCGCGCCTCGTCGAGCGGGACGCCGCGCGCAACGTGCTCGTCGATTTCGATCGCGAGATGCGCCTCGAGCTCGCGACGCCGCTCGTCGTCCCACCGGCTCCGGCGAAAGAAGCGCGTCAGTCCCATGGCATCGATCGCTAGTCCGACGTGGGCTCAGCGGGACGCAGCACGCGATTGATCGCGCGCACGAGTTCGTCCCAGCGATCGGTCTGCGCGGTCAACTGCCTGCGCCCGGCGGGCGTGAGCCGGTAATACCGCGCGCGCCGGTTGTTCTCCGACGTGCCCCAGAACGAGGAGATCCAGCCGCGATCCTCGATCCGGTGCAGCGCCGGGTACAGCGAACCGTGCTCGACCTGCAGGACCTCGTCGGATCGCTGCTCGATGGCATGCGCGATGGTGTGACCGTGCGCCGGGCCGATGGCCAGCGTCTTCAGGATCAACAGGTCGAGCGTCCCCTGAAGCAATTCGCCTTGAATAGGCTGATTTCCGCGCTTTGGCATCGCAGGATGATACCACTCCACAAGATCATCTACCTGAGACTTGGACGGCCGCTTCGCGTGGACGGTTGGCTCCCGCCGCCAGGAGCCCGGCGGTGCGTGGTTGGCGCCAGGCCCGCTCGACAGCGGGACAGGAACTCCAGCCAATCGCCGGGGTCTATCATCCTGAGATGATGCGGCTCACGCTCCTGCTCGCCCTCGTGGCCTTCGCGGCGCCCGCCCTCGCGCAAGGCGAGAAGCCAGCCGTCATCACCCTCGAGCGGACCGCCTGTCTCGGCACCTGCCCCGTCTACTCGGTGCGCATCTCGAGCGACGGCCGCGTGGACTACGAGGGCAAGCAGTTCGTCAGGGTCGTGGGGCATGCAGGTGCCACGCTCGCCGCTGGCGAATTCGCCAGCCTCATGAAGGCGTTCGAGCAGATCGATTTCTTTGCGCTCGACGACAGCTATCGATTCGTCGTCCATGCCGACGGTTCCCGCTCGTCGGTGACGGATTTGCCGACCACCATCACCTCGATCCAGATCGGAGATCGCGCAAAGACGGTGCTCGACTACGTCGGAGCGCCGGCGGCGCTGCACGATCTCGAGCACCGCATCGACGCCGCCGCGGGCACGATGCGCTGGATTTCGGTGACGCCGGACGTCGTGCGCGACCTGCAGGGCGGCGGATGGAACGCGGCCGGCGACGACGGCGCGGAGTACCTGCGCGGCGCGGTCCGCCGAGGCGACATGGACACTGTGGCCGCACTGCTGCGAGCCGGCGCCAATCCCAACACTGGCGCGTTCCCGCCGCTGTTCGTTGCCAGACAGGCGCCGATCATCGCGCTGCTGGCCGAGGCAGGCGGCGACGTCAACCGCGTCGCCTTCAATGGCGAAACGCCATTGATGTGGGCCGTGCGAGGCGGAGTATCCGCAGCCGTCCAGGCGCTCCTGCGAGCCGGGGCACGCGTCGACTCTGCGCGCGAGGGCGACGGCAAGACCGCGCTGCAGATCGCGATCGACACGGCGGCACAACCGCCGCCTCCGTTTCCAGGGTCCGACCCGGAACCGGCCGAGTTCCCCGCAATCATCGCGCTGCTCCGGGCGGCAGGCGCCAGGTAATCTGCGGCGGGTGTCTCGGCGGACTGCCACGCCCGCGCGCGCGGCGCCGGAAACGCACGGCTAAAGCCCTTTTCAAATCGCTGTAGCGTGAAGGCTTCCACCTTCGCCAAGGCTCCGGCGGACAGGTCAGCCGAGCGCTGTTCGCGCTCCGGCACGCTCGGCCAAAGCCTTCGCGCTACTCCTTTGCGACGCTACACGGATCTCAAAACTGCTCTAAAGCCTGCGCGCTCCGTCTGCGCTGATGTCAAGACCGCAATAGCGCGCGCCGAAGGACTCAGCGTCCCGGGAAGAACGACGGCAGCGCGAGGTCGCGCATCGTGCGGAGCCCGGGCTCCGCTGCCAGCACTTTCGGAATCGAGTTCACGACAATCGACGCCGTCGCCACGTCGCCATGGATGCCGCCGGAAATCTTCGACGCGATGCGCGGCGACCCGTCGATCTCCACCGAGTCGTACGACTCTGGCGCGCCGAGGTACGCCTCCATGTGCAGGCGGATCACCGGGTCGTTCTTCCGGTAGCCGATGCCGTCCTGCACGATGCCGCACACGTAGCCGGCATCGACGGCGAGGAACTCGCTCGACACGGTAACGGACGCGAGCTTGGGCTGGATGTCGTCAGTGATCCGGTCGAGTGTCCATCCCATCGCATCGGCGATCATCGCGATCGATTCGGTGAGCCCCACGTGCCGCACGCTGCCATCGTCGACCTTTTTCTGGAACTGCTCCGTCGTGAGGCCCGCGCCAATTTTCTGCTGGAACGGCAGCCGCCGGATGCGCGCATCCTGCACGCGGTGCACGGTCACGCGGTCTACGCGCTCGCAGACGCCGGTCAGCGCGATGGGGAGCGCGTCCATCGCGAAGCCCGGGTTCACGCCCGTACCGAGCACCGCGACCTTCGCCTTTTTCGCCCACGCGTGAATCTGGCGCGCCTGCCGGATATGCGTGTAGCCGGGATACGACAGCTCTTCCGTCGTCGAGACGATCGCCGTCTTCGACTTGAGAATCGTCTCGAGCTGCGGCATCACTTTCTTGATCGACGAGCTCGTGCACAGGATGACCACGTCCGGCTTCGCCGCCTTCAACGCTTTGGCCGCGCTGTCGGACACTTTTACGCCGAGCCGCTTCGGCAGTCCCACGACGTCGCCGAGATCGCGGCCCACCTTCGCCGGATCGATGTCGATTGCACCGACGATCTTGAAGCCTGGCCGCGCCGCGATCTGCTTGACGATGGCGGCGCCGATGGGACCGAGGCCGAACGACATCACACGGATGTTGGGCATAGCCAGGAATTATAGCCCGACCGCTGATCGTGAGATGAGGCGCGTCGATGCGTGTTCATGGGCTCGCGCGCGATCGTGGTGTAGCATCTGCGCGTGGGATCACGTCTCTTCTGCGGCGGTTGCTGGCTGGCGTCGGCGATCGTCGCGGCCACGGTCTCCGCGCAGCCGGCGGCCACCGGCACGATGGTGCCGCCGCTCTCGCCGCGTAACGCCAATTACACCATCCAGGCGCGCCTCGATCCGGCCACGCGCACCATCGCCGGCTCGGAAGTGATCGTCTGGCGCAACATCACGGCCGAGCCGGCACGCGAGCTGGAGTTTCACCTGTACTGGAATGCGTGGAAGAACGCGCGGACGACCTTCATGCGCGAGCAGGCGCTGGCGGGGAACACTGCGGGACACCGCGCCGACGACTGGTCGCACATCGCCGTCACGTCGCTGACGTTGCCAGCCGCCGGCACCTCGCCGGCAGTCGATCTCGCCGCGTCGATGCACTTCATTCAGCCAGACGATCACAATGGCGACGACGAAACGGTGATGGCGGTGGCGCTTCCGCGGGCCGTCGCGCCCAGCGCCACGTTGACGATTGCAGCGACCTGGACCGCGCACGTGCCGCGCACTTTCGCGCGCACCGGCGCGATCGGCAATTACTTCTTCATCGCGCAGTGGTTTCCCAAGCTGGGGGTGCTGCAGGACAGCGGCTGGAACTGCCATCAATTCCACGCCGGCACCGAGTTCTTCTCCGACTACGGCGTGTACGACGTCTCGTTGACGGTGCCTGCGGGCTGGCCCCTCGGCGCGACGGGCGTGCAGCGCGACGTGCACGACAACGCCGACCGCACGACGACGCACCGCTACCATCAGGATGATGTTCACGACTTCGCCTGGACCACGAGTCCTGATTACATCGTCCGAACGGCGCGGTTCGAGCACCCGACACTGCCGCCGGTCGAGATGCGTCTGCTGCTCCAGCCGGAGCACGCGGGCCAGGAGCAGCGGCATTTCGATGCGACGCGCACGACGCTGAAGTACTACGGCGAGTGGTTCGGACCGTATCCGTACGGGCACATCACCATCGTGGATCCCGCCTATCAAAGCGGCGCCGGCGGGATGGAATACCCGACGCTCTTCACCGCGGGCACGCGCTGGTGGATCGCCCCGCATGTCACGACGCCCGAGGGGGTGACCGTGCACGAGGCCGGCCATCAGTTCTGGTACGGCATCGTCGGCAACAACGAAACCGAGGACGCGTGGATGGACGAGGGGCTCAACACGTTCTCCACGGCGCGCGCGATCGCGCAGGTCTACGATCCCAATTATTTCGAGCAGCGGTATTTCGGCGGCTTCGTGCCGTGGGTCTTCACCAGTGTCGCGCTGTCGAGAGAAACGGACGGCAACCGGCTCGACGGCTACCGGCGGGCAGCCACGAGCGACGCGCAGGCCACGCCGTCGTACCGCTACTTCCCGTCCACCGGAGGCGCGATCACCTACAACAAGACCGCGCTCTGGCTGAACACGATGGAGCGCTGGCTCGGGTGGCCGACATTGCAGCGCACCATGTCCACGCACTTCGAGAAGTGGAAGTTCGCGCACCCGAAGCCGGACGATTTCTTCAGGACGGCCAGCGAGGTATCGGGCCGTGATCTCGGCGATTTCTTCGATCAGGTATATCGCAGCTCGAACGCATTCGACTACGGCGTCCAGGACCTTGCGAGCGCGGCCGACGGCGGCCAGTTCCACACAACGGTTGTCGTCCGCCGATTCGGCGGCGCGATCTTTCCGGTGGACGTCGTGACGACGTTCACGAACGGCGAGCAGATCACCGAGCACTGGGACGGGCGTGATCGCTGGAAGCTGTACGCCTACGATCGCGGCGTCCGCGCGTTGTCGGCGCAGGTCGATCCCAAACGCGTGCTGCTCCTCGACGTGGACTACACGAACAACTCGAAGACGCTGACGCCGAAGAACGGCGAGGCTTCGACGAAATGGGCGATGAAGTGGATGGTCTGGCTGCAGGGCTGCCTGTTGACCTGGAGCCTGCTCGCGTGAGCGCATGGCGCGACGGCATGCGCCGGGTAAACCGCGCGCCCGCCATTCTCGCCGGCGTCTGGCTGCTGACGATGGCGGCCAGCCTCCCGCTGGCGCTGACGCTGCGGGGCGCGATCGCCCAGCACCTCGGGTCGAGCCTGGCGGCGGACGCGGCGGCGACCGGCGTCAACTACGACTGGATGCAGGAATTCGGCGACCAGGCCACCGGCATCAGCGCCACGCTGAAGCCGACGGTGATCGGTTTCGGCGCGGTGCTCGACAACCTCAGCGCGTTCGCCGATCTCACGCCTCGCCCCATCGCCGTAGTCCTCGCCGCCGGAATCTATCTGGCGCTGTGGGTGCTTCTTTCCGCCGGCATCATCGATCGCTACGCGCGCGACCGTCCGACGCGCGCCTATGGGTTCTTCCGCGCCTGTGGAGGGTTCGCCGTCCGATTCGCCCGGCTGGCGATCGTGATGGGGATCGTGTACGCGTTCCTCTTCGGCTGGATGCACCCGTGGCTGTTCGATCGGCTGTATCCGCAGTTGACGCGCAACGTGAACGTGGAGCGGACGGCGTTCTTCACGCGTGTGTCGCTGTACGCCGTGTTTTTCGCCGTGCTCGCCGGGTGCAACTTGATCTTCGACTACGCGAAGGTCCGCGCCGTCGTGGAAGATCGACGCAGCATGCTCGGATCGATCAGTGCAGCCGTCCGATTCGTCGGATCGCACTACCGCGCCGCCGTGTCGTTGTATCTGGCGGACGTCCTGCTGTTTGTCGCGGCAATCGCCGCGTACGCTGCGCTGGCGCCCGCCGGCGCCGGTGGAGGTCCGTCGATGTGGCTCGCGTTGGCGATCGGCCAGTGCTACGTGCTGGCGCGGTTGTGGGTGAAGCTCGTGTTCTGGGCGTCCGAGACGGCGCTGTTCCAGTCGCGGCTCGCGCACGCCGGGTACGTGGCCGCGCCGAAACCGACATGGCCGGACTCGCCAACGGCCGAAGCGATCTCTCGAATTTGAGGATTTGAGGATTTGAGGATTTGGGAATTTGGGAATTTGGGAATTTAAGGATCTGTGATCAGAGAATTTGAATCCTGAGAATCTCAGATTCTGAGACCCTCAAATCCTGAGATTTATCACGCCTGTTGCCTTGCCCCCGCGATCACGGCTTTGATGCCATCGGCGTCCAGCGACTCGACAATCAGCAGCTCTTCCGCCATCGCACGCACGGCGCCGCGGTTTTTCGCTACGAGCTGCCGCGCCGTTTCGTAGCCGCGCATCACCACGCCGCGGACCTCCTCGTCCACCAGCTGCGCGGTCGATTCGCTCATGCCGGTGCCCTTGTCGCTGTCTTGCGCGCCGCCCGGGGGACGGTATGCGAGCGGTCCGAGCGCCGCCGACATGCCGAACTCGCAGACCATGCGCCGCGCGATCTCAGTGGCGCGTTCGATGTCGTTGCCGGCCCCGCTCGTCATCTGCCGGAGGAAGATCTCCTCGGCGATGCGCCCGGCCATGAGAATCGCGATCTGCGCCTCGAGAAATTCGCGCGTGTGGGTGTGGCGATCGCCTTCCGGCAGCTGCATCGTGACGCCGAGCGCGCGGCCGCGCGGGACGATCGTCACCTTGTGCAGCGGATCGGCGGCGGGCAGCAGCGCGGCGACCACGGCGTGTCCCGATTCGTGGTACGCGCACGTCACGCGCTCGTGCTCGCTCATCGTCAGCGATTTGCGCTCGGCGCCCATCAGCACCTTGTCGCGCGCCTGATCGAAATCGCGGTCGGTGACAATCTGACGCCCGCTTCGCACGGCCAGGAGCGCCGCCTCGTTCACGAGATTGGCGAGCTCGGCGCCAGAGAAGCCCGGCGTCCCGCGGGCGATCTGCCGAAGATCCACAGCGGCGTCCACCGCGACCTTGCGCGCGTGAATCTTCAGAATCTGCTCGCGCCCCTTCACATCCGGCGCCCCCACCGCCACCTGCCGATCGAATCGGCCCGGCCTCAGGAGCGCGGGATCCAGAATGTCCGGGCGATTGGTGGCCGCGATGACGACGATTCCGTGGTTCGGCGCGAAGCCGTCCATCTCGACGAGCAGCTGATTCAGCGTCTGTTCGCGCTCTTCGTGGCTGAGCGAGCTGCCGCCGCGGCTGCGGCCGACCGCGTCGAGCTCGTCGATGAAGACGATGCAGGAGCCGTGGCGGCGCGCGTCCTTGAACAGCCGGCGAATCCGCGATGCGCCGACGCCGGCGTACATCTCGACGAAATCGGAGCCGCTCGCAAACAGAAAGGGCGCTTGCGCCTCGCCGGCGATCGATCGCGCCAGCAGCGTCTTGCCCGTGCCGGGCGGCCCGACCAGCAGCACGCCTTTCGGGATCCGCCCGCCGATGGCCGCAAACCGCGCCGGCTCGCGGAGGAAGTCCACGATCTCCTTCACCTCTTCCTTCGCTTCGTCCACACCAGCCACGTCGGCAAAGGTGATCGGCGACGTCTCGCGCTCGGCTTCGCGCGTCTTGCTTTCGAGCGCCGGAATCCGGCCGCTGGAGACGCGGTACAACGTGAAGCCCAGCATGACGATGAAGCCCACGGCCACGACCAATGCGGTCCAGCTGTACGCGCTCTGGTCGGGCATCGTCTGCACGTCAATGCGCACGTGTCTCTTCGCCAGGTCCGCGATAAACGACGCGTTCGCCGTCACGTAGTTCGCCGGTGCGTTGGTGGTCGCCACGCTCCGGTCGGCGCGGGTGAATTCCAGGGTGTCGCCGTTCACGACCACATCGGTGACGACGCCACGGTCGAGGTCGCGCAGAAGATCGGAGAAGGGAACCTGTGCGACCTGGACGGCACTGCGAGCGCGCACGATCGCCAGACCCGCGATCGACAGCAGCAGCGCGAGAACACCGCTGGCGACGAGCAGAGTTCGACGACGTGACCACTGACCAAACACGTAATGCTCCGGTGGGCATCCCGCCGAGGGCACGGCCGGACACGCAATTGCTTGGTTGATAAGAGGGGATTTCCGCTGGGGAGCGGAAATGTAGTGCCATCTTACACGAGTCGCGGCGAAGTTGATACCTCATCAGTTTGCGTCGGCTGCTCTGGGTGCAAGGCCAGCCGTTTCCTCACCGGCGCCACCACGTAATCGAGTGCCGCGATCCCAGCTGGTACACCGACGTGGTGTTCGCGCGGCTCGAGCGTTATGGCGTCGCCCTGTGCCTACACGACATGCACGGTTCGGCGTCAGGCATGCTGACGGTCGGACCGTTCGTGTACGTGCCGTCTCACGGCGTCCAGAAGTACAGCGGCAGCTACAGCGAGCGGACATTGGATCGATGGGCGGAGTGGCTCGCCAGCCGATCCCGCGCCGGCGTGCTGGTATACGCGTACTTCAACAACGATACAGGCGGCCATGCGCCGCGCGATGCCGTGCGGTTGCGGGATAGAATCCGCATGCATGTCTCGAGCTGAACGTCTCGCCGGCTGGATGCGCCGGCAGCTCGTTTCCGCTGGATCGCGCGGCTTCGTCGTCGGCCTGAGCGGCGGCGTCGATTCGGCGGTGGTGCTGCGCCTCGCGCAACTGGCGGCGCCGCACACGACGCTCGGTCTGATCCTGCCGTGCCACAGCGATCCGCAAGACGAACAGGACGCAGCGCGTGTGGCCGAGCACTTCTCCGTGCCGACGCTGCGGATCGATCTGTCCGGGGCTTACGACACGCTGATCGCCTCGCTTCAACCGGCGCTGCAGGCGGTTCCCGCTCCCATGCGGCCGGCCGCTGTCGCGGAGGGTCTGCGCGCCCGACTGCCGCTCGCCAACATCAAGCCGCGGCTGCGCATGACGACGCTGTACTACACGGCAAACAGCCTGCAGTATCTGGTGCCCGGCACGGGCAATCGCGCCGAGCTGGCGATCGGCCATTTCACGAAGCATGGCGACGGCGCGGCAGACCTCCTGCCACTGGCCGGGCTGGTCAAGAGCGGCGTCCGCGCGCTCGCGCGCGATCTCGACGTGCCGTCGTTCGTCCTCGATCGCACGCCGGGCGCGGGGCTCTGGATCGGTCAGAGTGACGAAGAGGAGATCGGTTTCACGTACGACGAGCTCGAACGGTATCTCGCCGAGGGTCCCCAGGCCGTCTCGCCCGCGCTCGCGATGAAGATCGAGCGGCTGATGCGGTTGAGCGAGCACAAGCGACAGCTCGCAGCCGTGCCGGACGTCGAGTGACGGCGGACGTCACAAACGGGGCCGGCGTGGCGCGCTCGAGCGGCAGAGATTCGAGGGGCCGAGGCTCGATGGGTTGGATGGCGTGGGTTGGCGTCGTGGTGCTGGCTTCGGCGGCCGCAGGCGCGTGCGCACGTCAGGCGCCGCCTGCGCCAACGCTGTCGCCGGCGCAATTTCGCGGAGCGAACGTGCTCCTCGTGACGATTGACACGCTGCGCCGGGATCGGCTTGGAGCGTATGGCAGCGTCGCAGGGCTCACGCCGACCCTCGATCGGCTCGCCGCATCCGGCCTCGTCTACTCGCACGCCTACGCGCACGTGCCGATGACGCTGCCGGCGCACACGTCGATTCTCACCGGCCGCGTGCCGTCCACGCACGGCGTCCACAACAACACGTCGTTTCGGCTCGGCGACGATATCCCGACGCTTGCGACCGCGCTGAAGGGCGCCGGCTATCGCACCGGCGCGTTCGTCGGCGCGTTCGTGCTCGACGCCAGGTTCGGCCTCAACCGCGGCTTCGACGACTACGACGACCGATTCCCGCACAGCCGCGCCACGACGAGTTTCCAGTTCGACGAGCGCCGCGGCAGCGAGGTCGTCCAGGCCGCAGGAGACTGGATTCTTCAACAGGGCTCAGGGCCCGGAGCTCAGGGCCCAGGGCTCGGAGCTCGGGGCTCAGAGGGCGCCCCAGCACCCAGCATCTCGGCGCCTGGCACCCCAGTACCTTCTCCCTGGTTCGCCTGGGTTCACCTCTTCGATCCGCACGCGCCCTACGACGCGCCGGTGGAGTATCGCGCGGGTCGGTCTCCGTACGACGCGGAAGTCGCCTATGCCGACGCGATGCTGGGACGGCTGCTCGACCGCCTGCGCGCGGCGCACGCCCTCGATCGCGCCCTGATCGTGGTGACGGCCGATCATGGCGAGTCGCTCGGCGAACACGGCGAGACGACGCACGGGCTGTTCGCCTACGATGCGACGCTGGCGGTGCCGCTGATTGTCGGCGGCACGTCGGTGCCTGCCGGGCGTGTGGAGGCACCCGTCGGGCACGACGACATCATGCCGACGATCCTCGACCTCGCGGCGGTGGCGCCTCCCGCCGGCATGGACGGCCGGTCGCTCGTGCAGACGCCGCCTGCCGATCGCGACATCGTGTTCGAGGCGCTCGACGCCAACCTCACGCGGGGCTGGGCGCCGCTCACGGGCGTCGTGTCCGGCGGCTGGAAATACATCGACCTGCCAATCCGCGAGTTGTACGACCTGCGCGCGGACCCGCGCGAGGTGACGAATCTTGCGGAGCGCGATGCGGCCCAGCGCGATTCGCTCGCGCAGGCGCTGGCGCGGCTCACCGCCTCTCCACGCCAAAGCGGAACGCCGTCGGCGCTCGATGCGGACGCCGCGGCGCGCCTTCGGGCGCTCGGCTACGCGGGCGGCGCGGCGCTGCCGCGCAAGGAGGTGTACACCACCGCGGACGATCCGAAGACCCTCGCGGGATTGAACGAGCGCTTCAACAGCGCGCTCGAAGCCTTCGGCGGTGGACGCGCGCGCGAGGCGCTGGCGGCGTTCACCAGCATCCTGAACGATCGCCCCGATTTCCTGACCGCGCGCACCAGCGCGGCCACCGTGCTGCTCGACGCAGACCGGCCGGCCGACGCCGTCGCGCTGCTGCACGGCGCCCCGGGCACGCAGACGCGGTCGGCACAACTGCTGGCCAAACTCGGCGCCGCGCTCGAAGACGCAGGCGATTTGCGCGGCGCGGCCGCCGCCTTCGAGCAGGCGCGCGCGGGAGGCGATCAGAACCCCGACCTCGTGAATGCGATCGGCGTCGTCTACGCGCGGCTCGGGCGAACCGCGGATGCGCGCGCGATGTTCGAGGAGATGCTGCGAAAGGATCCGGGCGCTGCCGGCACGTGGTACAACCTCGGCGTCCTGGAGCTCGGCGTCGCGCGCCGTACGGAGGCAGCGGTGGCTTTTCGACGCGCCGTCGAGGCTGATCCATCGCACGGCGAAGCGTGGCAGGCGCTCGGCGCGGCAGTCGTCGGAACGGACCGCGCCGCCGCCGTCGAGGCGTGGCGGCAGGCCGAGCGGCTGAGGCCGAACGATTACGATCTATTGTTCAATCTGGGGATGGTGCTGGCGGAAGGCGATCACCCGGCCGACGCGCTGCCCTACCTGCGGCGCTTCGTGCGGGAGGCGCCGCGCGATCGCTACGCGCGCGATCTGCCTCGGGTCGAAGCGGCCATCGCGAAGGCGAGTCGATGAAAAAATCTCTCCTGCTGCTCGTTGTCGCCGGCCCCGTGGCGATCCTGGCGATTGGCGTGGCGCTGATGCGCGGCCGCGCGCCGAGCCTCCCGCCGCCGATCGCCGCCGGCGCGCTGCGCGGGGCGAACGTGCTGCTCGTGACGATCGACACGCTGCGCGCCGATCACGTCGGCGCGTACGGCAGCGAAGGCATGCTGACGCCGACGATCGATTCATTCGCGAAGGACGGCCTGCGCTTCGAGCGCACGTACGCGCACGTGCCGCTCACGCTCCCCTCGCACGCATCGCTCCTCACCGCGAGCTATCCGACGCGCACCGGCGTCCACGACAACGGCACCTTCCGCCTCGGCGATACGCCGCCGACCCTGGCTGCGGCGCTCAAGCAACAGGGATATCGCACAGCGGCCTTTGTCGGCGCATTCGTACTCGATGCCCGCTTCGGCCTCGGGCGTGGCTTCGATCTGTACGACGACCGCATGTTCGGCAGCAGCGCCGATCTCGAGGTCGTGCAGCGCAACGCCGAGCACGTCCTCGAGCCGGCGTACGACTGGATCACGTCGGGCGTCGCGCCCGTCACTGCAGCACCCGGCACCACGGCACCCAGCACCACAGCACCCAGCACCACAGCACCTGGCACCTCAGCACCTTCCCCGCATGCCCCCTGGTTCGCCTGGGTCCACCTCTACGACCCGCACGAGCCGTACACACCGCCCGAGCCGTATCGATCGCAGTACCAGGCGGAGCCGTACGACGGCGAGATCGCCTACACCGACGCCGCGCTCGGTTCGTTCTTCGCGCAGCTCCGCCGCATGGCCGCGCTCGACAACACCCTCGTCGTCATCACGTCCGATCATGGCGAGTCGCTCGGCGAGCATGGCGAGCGGACCCACGGGCTCTTTGCGTACGATGCGACGCTCCGCGTGCCGCTCGTAATGTGGGCGCCGCCGCGCCTTCGCCCCGGCGTTTTTGGCGAGACGATGCGCCTGATCGATGTGGCGCCGACCGTGCTGGATCTGCTCGGATCGGCGCCGATGCCAGGCGTCGACGGCCGCAGCGTCCGGCCGTTCGTGAGCGGCGAGCAGCCTTTCGATCACCCCTCGTCGTACTTCGAGGCGCTGAATGCGAACCTCACGCGCGGATGGGCGCCGCTCACCGGCGTCGTCCTCGATCGCCTCAAGTTGATCGACCTGCCGATTCCCGAGCTATACGACCTCGGCGCCGATCCGGGCGAGCAGCAGAACTTATACCCGAAGCAGCGCGACCGTGCGCGCGACCTCGAGGGGCGGCTGGACCAGATCGCCAAAGGCGCCGCGCCGGTTGCGCCCGCGCCGATCGACCCCGACGCGGAAGCACGGCTCCGTGCCCTGGGCTACGTCGTCGCGGCACCGCTGAAGCGCGCCGATCGGTATAGCGCCGGCGACGACCCCAAGCGGCTGGTGCACCTGAATGCGGCCCTCGACAACGCGGCGGCCGCGTGGTCGAAAGGGGACGCCTCGTCGGCCGTCGAGACGCTGCGCGGCATCGTCCGGGAGCGGCCCGGGCTGACCGTCGCGTACGACCGCCTGGCGTTCATTCTCCGCGCGACCGGCCGCGCCGGCGAGGCCGTGGCGCTGCTCGACGAAGCGGCACGGGCCGGACATGCCGATCGCGTGCTGCTGCGCACGCTCGGATCGATGCTGCGCGACACCGGCGACCTCGAGCGATCGGCGTCGGTGCTCGACGATCTCGTCCGTGGAGACGCCAGCGATTTGCAGTCGGCCGACGCGCTCGGGCAGACATACTCCCGGATGGGCCGCGGACAGCTCGCCGAGGTGATGTTCCGACGCGTGCTCACGGCATCGCCGAACTCCGCCGCCACCTGGAACAACCTCGGGGCGCTGTATCTTTCCGAGCACCGCCCTGCCGACGCGATCGACGCGCTGACCCGCGCCATCGCGGTGAATCCCGATCTTGCCACCGCGCACAACGGCCTCGGGGTCGCCTACGCCACGCAGGGCGACAAAACGCGCGCCGCTGCGGAATGGCAGCGTGCGCTCGAGCTGCGGCCCGGCTACGCCGATGCGAAGTTCAATCTGGAGCGCCTCCGCCAATAAATCGGGATCGCGTGCGCAAATAAAAAGGGGGCTCCGCCAAATGGCGAAGCCCCCAATCTGCAACCGATCCTAAATCTGAAATCTGAACTCTGAAATCTGAACCCTGAACTCTGAAATTTCAGACTTCAGAACTCCAGCCTGAACCCCATCTGGAACACGCGCGGGTCGAGCACCGCGATGACGCCCTTGTAACCGGAGCCGACGCCCAGGTTGAAGTTGGTC
>DATATJ010000212.1:0-5586 GCA_036268855.1 Vicinamibacterales bacterium | reverse complement strand
CGACCAGCCGGACACGGGTGACGCCGAATCGCTCGGTGATCAGCCGGCGCTGACACATGACGTTGTCGTAGAGCGTCACCGCCGGGAATGCCCCGCGGCCAAGCGGTTCCGGCGTGTTGCTGGGTGACGAGGACCGCCCGTTCCCGAACATGTTCGGCACGACTACGAAGTATCGCGAGGGATCGATGGCGCGGCCAGGGGCCATCATGAGCTCGTTGTCCGTGTGGTCCCCGCCGTAAAAGGTCGGCAGCACCACGACGTTGTCGCGTGCGGGGTTCAGCGTGCCGTACGTCCGGTAGGCGAGCGCCGCGTGAGGCAGCGTCGAGCCGGATTGCAGCACGACGTCTCCCAGATCGAACAGATCGAAGTCGGACATATCGTCACACTATGCCTCAACTGTCGAATCGTTGCGTGGCTAGGCGAGCGTCGCGGCGTACTCCTCGTACGTGCCCTTGAAGTCGTGGATCCGGCCGTGGTCGAAATGCCAGACGCGCGTGCCGACTTCCTCCATCAGATCCTCGTCGTGCGTCACGAGGAACACCGTGCCATCGAATTTCTGAAGCGCGACGTTCAGCGCGTTGATCGACTCCAGATCGAGATGATTGGTCGGCTCGTCGAGGATCAGGACGTTGGGCTTTTGCAGCATGATGCGGCAGAACAGCAACCGCGCCGTCTCGCCGCCGCTGAGCGCGTCGGTCGGCTTCGATCCCTCCTCGCCGCTGAAGAGCATCTGGCCGAGGAGTCCGTGGATGTCCTGGCGCGCCGCGTCGGGATCGAACTGATGGAGCCACTCGACCGCGGTCATGCCCTTCTTGATCGCCCCGGTGTGGTCCTGTGCGAAATAACCGATCGACACTTCGTGTCCCCACCGCACCGATCCGGCGTCGAGATCCCCCGGCGACGGCTCCAGGTTCGGCGACTCCGCCAGCAGCGCCTTGAGCATGGTCGTCTTCCCGAGGCCGTTGCGGCCGATCAAGACGATTTTCTCGCCGCGGTTCACGATGGCGCTGAAGTTCGTCACGATCTTGTGTCCACCGAACGCTTTGCTCACGCCGGCCGCCTCCAGCGCGACGCGCCCCGATGGACGATTCATCGTGAACTTGATGTACGGCCGCTGAATGTTCGATCGCGCGAGCTCGGTCGTCTGCAGCCGTTCGACCTCTTTCTTGCGCGACATCACCTGGCTGGCGCGCGTGCCGGCGGAGAAGCGCGCGATGAAGTCCTGCAGCTGGGCAATCTTCTTCTCGCGCTGCTCGTTGTCGGACTCGACGCGCGACCGGATCTGCGTCTTGGCCAGCACCATCTCGTCGTACCCGCCGGTGTAGGTGATGATCGTCTCGTAGTCGATGTCGGCGGTGTGCGTGCAGATCGCGTTCAGGAAGTGCCGATCGTGCGAGATGACAATCAGCGTGCCTTCATAGCGATTGAGGAACTCGCGCAGCCAGTGGATCGAATCGAGGTCGAGGTGGTTGGTCGGCTCGTCCAGCAGCAGCGCCTGCGGATGCCCGAACAGCGCCTGCGCGAGCAGTACGCGCACCTTCTGGCCGCCCTGCAGTTCGGACATCCGGCGCTCGTGCAGGGCGTCCGGGATGTCGAGGCCCTGCAGGAGGATCGCGGCGTCGCTTTCCGCCGTATAGCCGTCCTCGTCGCCGACAATGCCTTCGAGCTCACCCAGGCGCATGCCTTCCTCGTTGGTGAGCGACGACTTTTCGTACAGCTTCTCCCGTTCGGCGAGAGCACTCCACAGCCGCTTGTTGCCCATGACGACCGTGTCGATCACACGAAATTCGTCGAAGGCGAACTGATCCTGTTTCAGCACGCCCATTTTGGCCGGTCCGACGACCGAGCCCTTCTGCGGCGGCAGCTCGCCCGTGAGCAGCTTCATGAACGTCGACTTGCCGGCGCCGTTGGGGCCGGTCAACCCGTAGCGGCGGCCCGACGAAAACGTCGTCGTGACATCGTCGAAGAGCACCTTCGACCCGAAGCGCATGGAAACGCCTTGCACAGCAATCATTGCAGTCGATCCTGATCCGATTAGTTGAGGGGCGGCCGATGGAACCTCTGATTTTACCATGGCCGTCCCGACGAGCTTGTGATCACGCCGACCAAATCCGTCACGACAGATTTCGCCCGGCGCGCCCGATTCTGTAAGCGGCGCGGCCTCGCCCACGAAAAACGCCTGTCAGGCGCGCGATGCGTGAACGGCACAGTTCCCGCATCACGCACCGTCATGGATCCAGCGTTTGTGCCAGCGCCATCGCCCGCTGCGATGACGTTCGAGGACGGGCTCGGCCAGCGGCTCCGCGTCGTCGACCCGATGCGGAACGAACCGGTGGAGATGCTCTGCCTGCGAGGCGAGCTGACCGCGGTGCCAGCCTTCGAGTTCGCGCTGCGCGAACGCGTCGGCCGCCTCGCGGCGTTCCGTCATCCCTGCTACGCCGGCGTGCACAGCGTGGAGCGGCTGAAAGATCGGGCCTCGACCCTGGCGCTCGTCTCCGACAGCACCGTTGGCGTGCGGCTGTCCGAGGTGCTGGCGTTCGCCGAGCGCGAGCACGTCACGCTCGACATCGACGCCGCCGTCTGCCTGCTGCGTCAGCTGGTGCCCGCCGCGGCCATGCTGCACGAGCATGCTCCCGACATCGCGCACGGCGCCCTCGCGCTCGAGCGCCTGGTCATCACGCCAGGCTCGCGCGTCGTGATCGTCGAGCACGTTCTCGGATCGGCGCTCGAGCAGCTCCGGTTCTCGCACGAACGCTACTGGAAAGAGCTCCGCCTCGCGCTGCCGCGCTCCGCGGGCGCGCCGCGCTTCGATCATCGCGCCGACGTGACACAAATCGGCGTCATCGCCCTCTCGCTGATTCTGGGCCGGCCGCTGGCCGACGATGAATATCCGGCGCGGATCGGGGATGTGGTGGCATCGGCGTGGGCAATTTCCGCCCGAGGCGGGCTGGAACCGCTGCCCGCCGGCTTTCGCGCATGGCTCACGCGCGCACTGCAGCTCGATTCGCGCAACTGGTTCCGATCGGCGGTCGAGGCGCAGGCTGACCTCGAGCGTGTGCTCGGCGAGAGCGACTACCTCGCGGCGCCCGCGTCGCTCGACACGTTCATGGCCGCGTATCATGCCGCGACAGCGGCGGCGCAGCCCGCCGAGGTCGCGCAACCCGCAGCACCCGAGCCAATCACCATCCATGCGCCGGTTGTCGCCCCGGCGCCAGTTGTAACGCTGACGCCGGTCGCCTCACCCGCGCCCGCCGTCGCGCCAGTGCCGGTCGTCGCTCAGGCGGCAGCTGCCGTCCATGCGCCGGTTGTCGCGCACACGCCGATCGCCGAGCCCATCGCCGCTCGCCCGAATCCGGCTCCGGTCGTCGCGCAGAGCGCACCGCAGCCGACCGCGGCGCCCGTGCTGCCGGATCTGGCACAGGCATTCGTCGCTGAGATCCGGCACCAGCCCGCAGTCGATTCGCCTCTGTTTGCGTCGAGCTCCACGCCGCCTCCACCAGCGCCCGCGCCTGCCTTGGCGCCCGTCGCTGCGGCGAGCCGGCCTGCCGTCGCGCCGCCGATCGTCGCCCCCGCGCCGCAAGCGGCCTACAAGGAGACTGCGTTGCCATCAGCGACTCACGATCCGTTGCCGTCACCCCATCGTCGCGAATTGCCGAAGCGAGGCGCGTCACGCCGGAATTGGCAGCTGGCCGCGGCGGCGGCGGCAGTCATCGCGGTGGCGGCAGCCGGGATCCCGGCCGCCCGGCGATACGTCACGCCGGCGAAAACGTCAGCGGATGGCACACTCAACGTCACCACCAACCCTCCCGGCGCGCACGTATTCGTGGACGGCGTCGAGCGGGGCGCGACGCCGCTGACGATCGCGTTGAAGCCCGGACCGCATGCGATGGAGCTCCGGGGCGACGGCGCTCCGCGCACGATGCCGATTACGATCACCGCCGGCGGCCAGCTCGCGCAGTACATCGATCTGCCGAAGAGCGCCGCCACGCTGGGGCAGCTGCACGTCCGGACGGAGCCGGCCGGCGCCCGTGTCAGCGTCGACGGCGTCGCCCGCGGCACGTCGCCCACGACGGTCGCCGATCTCACGCCGGGGGAGCACGCGGTACTGCTCGAGAGCGACCTTGGATCCGTGAAGCAGACGGTGTCGATCGAGGCAGGCGTGACGGCGTCGCTCACCGTCCCGCTCACGGCGGCGGCCGAAGGCGTGCCGGTGTCGGGCTGGATCGCCATAACGGCGCCCGCCGACGTCCAGGTGTTCGAGAACAAGCGGCTGCTCGGAACCAGCCAGAGCGATCGGCTGATGGTCGGCGCCGGACGCCACGACCTCGAGATCGCGAACGACACGCTCGGCTATCGGACAACGCGGACGGTGCAGGTGGCTCCCGGCCGCGTCACGCCGATCCGCATCGACTTCCCGAAAGGCACCATCGCGCTGAACGCCATCCCGTGGGCCGAGGTCTGGGTGGACGGCGCGAAGGTCGGCGACACGCCGATCGGCAATCTGCAGCTCACCATCGGCGCACACGAGATCGTGTTCCGGAACCCCGACCTGGGCGAACAGCGGCACGCCGCGACGATTACCGTCGACACGCCGGCGCGCCTCAGCGTGGACTTGAGGAAGAAATGATGCTCAGCTTTCGCTTCGGACGGCTCAGCGGCATCATCGCCGTGATGATGCTGGCTGCGAGCGGCGTCCTCCTCGCACAGGAAGGCGGCGATTTGGCGGCCGCCCGCGACCTCTATGCGTCAGCGGCGTACGACGATGCGTTGACGCTTCTCAATCGTCTGCGATCGACGGACCATCCCGCCGCTCAATCGCGTGCGATCGAGCAGTATCGCGCGTTCTGTCTCCTGGCCCTCGGCCGCGCATCAGACGCCGAGCTGGCGATCGAGGCGGTGGTGGTGGCGGAACCGTCGTATCATCCCAGCAACACCGATGTCTCGCCGCGCGTGCGCACGGCGTTCAGCGACGTGCGGCGGCGGATGCTGCCGTCGATCATCCAGCAAATGTACGCGCAGTCGAAGTCGGCGTTCGAGAAGAAAGATTTCAAGACCGCCGCCGATGGCTTCAAGCAGGTACTCGCGGCGCTGGCCGATCCCGACGTCGTCGCTGAGGCCAAGGAGTCCCCGCTGTCGGATCTGCAGACGCTGGCGGTCGGCTTCGAGGAATTGAGCGCGAACGCTGCCGCCGCCGCGGCTGCACCGCCTCCACCGCCGCCGGCGCCGGCGCCCGGGGCGGCACCACCGCCGAAGCCGGCGCCGCCGCGCGTCTACGGCGGCGACGATCCCAACGTGGAGCAGCCGGCCACCCTCAATCAGAGCCTGCCGATGTTTCCGGGGCTGGTGACGATTCCGCGCACGGGCCGGCTGGAAATCGTGATCAGCGAAAGCGGTCTGGTCGAGTCGGCCGTGATGACCAGCTCGGTGACCTCGGGGTACGACACGCTGGCGATCGCGGCGACGAAGACATGGCGATACCGGCCGGCGACGATGAACGGCGTTCCGGTGAAGTTCCGGAAGGTCGTCCAGATCGCGATTCGTCCGACGAGCTAGCTCCGCTCGGCTATAAAGCCTCGCGCGACAAGG
>DATATJ010000211.1:0-23821 GCA_036268855.1 Vicinamibacterales bacterium | reverse complement strand
CGATCGTCCCGATCTTGTCGCCGAGACCGATCGACTGCGCAGCCGTTGACGTCGCCGCGACGATCGCCGCCATCGGCTTCTGCCCGCCATCGCGCACCCGGTAGACGAACTCTTCGTAGTTCCGCCCGTTGGCGCCGGCGACGGCATCGGTGCCGAACACGATCGGGATGTTGCGCGTCAGCGCCCGCTTGAACGTATCGATGCCGATCGGGATGCCCTTCTCCATGAACGCGAACCCCGCCTCGTTGAAATTCCCGCCGATGAACCTGGCGCGGTTGTCGAGATAGTTGTGCAGGAGCAGGCCGAAGTTCGGATCGAAGTACACCTTTCGCTGCGCCATCAGATCCAGCACTTCGTCGGTGAGGTAATTGCCGTGCTCGATCGAACTGCAGCCTGCGAGGATTGCGGCTTTCGCGCCCTCGGGTCCCTGCGCGTGGACCATCGCACGCTTCCCATTCGCCTTCGCTTCCGAACAGGTCGCCTGGATCTGCTCGTCGCTCATCGTCTGCGCGCCGCCCTCGCGGATGCTGGCGGTCGCGAACAGCTTGATGAAGTCGGCGCCGTCCGCCACCATCTTCCTCACGTAGGCGCGAATCTCGTCAGGCGTGCCCGTGCGTTCGGTCACCGCGCGAAGCGAGGTGAGAATGCGCGGACCGGGAACGTTGCTCTCCGCGATGAAGTCGCGCAGATCCTTGTCCAGCTCCGCGCCGGGGCTCTGAACCGTCGTGAAGCCGCCGAGCAGCGTCGTGTACGCGTTGTCCACCGCATAGAACACCGCTTCCTGCGGCGTCACCTCGCCGCGCTTCGGCGTCTTCCCGGTCTTGCGATCGAAGTGCTGGATGATGTGCGCGTGCGTGTCGATCCAGCCCGGCATTACCGTCAGGCCACGGAGGTCGTACGTCACGCCGGTAGCGTTCGGATCGACCTTGATGATCTTCGTCCCCTGCACGACGAGGCTGGTGTTCGTCAGTGTTCCGCCCTTGCCGTCGAGCACCGTGTCCGCCTTGATCACGACGCGCTGGTCCTGAGCGAGCGCGAGGGCGGGCACGCTGATACACACTGCAACGAAAAGGGCTGCCAATCTCATCGGATCTCCCCGCACGTCATGGCGTCACACTGACCGGTGGCAGGTTCTGCGCCGCCAGAACTGCGTTGAATGCGGCAACGTCGTGCGTCGCGAGGTCGGAAAAGCCGTCGCGCAGGTGCCGGATCTCTTCGGTGAACTGCTGGTTGACGGCGATCTCCTGCGCTGTCGGAGGGAAGTCCGAATCCTGCAAGCCGCCCACGAGGTGCGAGAGCTTCTGCAGCAGTTGACCGGGCCAGCGCATGCCGTCCTGTCCGCCCGTCAGCTTCAACTGATAGAGGTGCTGCTCGAAGCCGATGAGCTTCGCGTCGAAGGCTTCCGCCGCCGGCTTGACCGGTGCGCCGCTTGGCTTCGCCTCGAGGTCCTCGACCTGCTTTCGCAGCACTTCGATTTTGTTCACCATATCGCCCGCAGCCAGCATGTTGTCGCGAACGGATTGCAGGAGCGTGAACTGCGCGCGGATGTCCGCTTCGGTGCCTGTCGAATGCGGGTCTTTCAGCAGCTGCAGCGGCTGCGTGAAGACGTGGCCGCCGACCGTCAGCTTCACTGTGTAACTGCCGGGCGACGCCAACAGCGTGAGACGGCCGCCCGCGGGACGCCCCTCGGCGCCGACCTTCATCCACGATGCGAAAACGGGGCTCGTTCGGAGCCGCACATCCCCTTCCGGCGCGTAGCGCAGATCCCACCAGACGCGATTCATGCCCGGCCGCGTCGTCGCGCGCAGCGTGCGCACGGACTGCCCCTTGCCGTCGAGGATGTCGATGTGCGCGTCGCCGGAGGGCGCCCCCTTCAGGTAGTACGTGATGGCCGCGCCGTACGGTGGATTGTCGCCGTCCACGAGATCGAAAGCGGGTGCAGCTGGCGGCGTGATGCCGCGGAATCGGTAGGTCGGCCTCGGCGCGAATAGATGCGCGTCGGCCTCGAGCACCTCCGGCGTCATCGCGCGGAGCGGTGCGATGTCGTCGAGAATCCAGAAGCCGCGTCCGTACGTCGCGAGAACGAGGTCGCCGAACTGCTGCTGGACCGTGATGCCGTACACCGGCACGTGGGGCAGGTTGTTTTGCAGCGGCTGCCACTTCTCCCCGTCGTCGAAGGACACGTACAGGCTGTTCTCCGTCCCGAGGAACAACAGCCCCTGGCGAACCGTGTCTTCCGCGATGGCGTGCGCGTAGCTCAGAGGCCCTTTCGGGACCGTCGCGCTCAGATTCTTCCACGTCTGGCCGAAATCGTTCGTCTTGTAGACGTAGGGGTTGCGGTCGTCTTCCTGGTGCAGATCGACTGTGACGTACGCGGTTCCGGCTGCAAAGCGCGAAGGCGCCACGGTGTACACCGTGCCCCACGGCGGCAGGTTCGGAATATTTTTGGTGACGTTCGTCCAGCTCTTTCCGCCGTCACGCGTCACCTGTACCTGGCCGTCGTTGCTGCCGGTCCAGATCACGCCCGGCTGCTTCGGCGACTCGGCGATTGCGATCAGCGTGTCTCCGTACTCCGGCCCGATGTTGTCGCCCGTGATGCCGCCCGACACGCCTTGCCGGCTCTTGTCGTTCAGCGTGAGGTCGGGGCTGATCACCCGCCAGCTCTGCCCGCCGTCCACCGTCACGTGCACGTACTGGCTGCCGACGTACACCTTGTTGTGATCGTGCGGCGACATCGCCACCGGGAACGTCCAGTTGAATCGATACTTGATGTCGGCCGCCGGCCACCCTTCCGGATTGTCGGGCCACACCTCGACGCTCCTGAATTGCCGCGTCCGCTCGTCGTAGCGATCGATGCTTCCGCCAAGGCTGCCCGACGCCGTGCCGCTCGACCAGACAATGTTCGGATCACTCCAGTCGGGGATCGTCCAGCCGCTCTCGCCGCCGCCGACCGTGTCCCACAGGCCTCGCGAAATCGGCTCGACGAACTGCCCGTAGCCCATCACGCGGCTGTTGCTGGGGCCGCGGAACGACGGACCATCCTGCCGGTTGCCGTACACGTTGTAGGGAATCTGATTGTCGGTGGCGACGTGATAAACCTGTGCGTTGGGAAATTGCGTGCGCTGCCAGGTGCGTCCTCGATTCACCGAGACGCCGACGCCGCCGTCGTTCGACACAATCATGCGACCCGCATTCGCCGGATCGATCCAGATGTCGTGAAAATCGCCGAGCGGCGGGGCGCCGAGCGCGTGGCCGCCCGCCGTGGCGGGATATCCGCGCAGCGTTCGCAGCGTGACGCCGCCATCGAGCGACCGGCTGAACGACGCCGTGAGGAAGTACAGATCGTTCGCGTTGTCGGGCTCGACCGCCATCCTGAAGTAATAATGCGGCCGGCCCCCGACGTCGTGGTTCGGCGTCATCATCTTCCAGTTGTCGCCGCCATCATCCGATCGCCACAGTTCGCCAGCCGCGGTCGGCTTCCCTTTCCACGGTTCGCCCGTCCCCGTCTCGAGGAGCGCGTAGACGCGGTTCGAGTCGCTCTTGGCGATCGCGAGGCCGACTTTCCCGAGGTCCTGCTCAGGCAACCCGTGTCCGGTCAGCCGCTTCCACGTCGCGCCGCCGTCCACCGACTTGAAGACGCCGCTTCCGGGGCCACCGCTCTCCTGCGCCCACGTGTGGATGACGAACTGCCACATCCCCGCATAGAGGACGCTCGAATGATTCGGATCCATCACGACGTCTGAACACCCGGTGTTCTCGTCGACGAACAGCACCTTCTCCCACGTCTTCCCGCCGTCGGTCGTGCGGAAGAGACCGCGATCCGGCTGCGGTCCATAGCTGAAGCCCATCGCCGCCGCGAAGACGACATTGGGATTCTGCGGATCGATCATGATGCGGCCGATGCGGCCGGTCTTCTCGAGACCCATCAGCGTCCAGCTCTTTCCTGCATCCACCGACTTGTAGATACCCGCGCCCGCCGAAATGTGGCTGCGGATCCACGTCTCCCCCGTCCCGGCCCAGACGATGTTCGGATCGCTTGGCGCCACGGCCAGCGATCCGATCGACGACACCGGTTGACCGTCGAACATCGGCTGCCAGGTCGCGCCAGCATCGCTCGTCTTGAAAATGCCGCCGGACGCCGCACCCGCGTAATAGATCAACGAATTGCCCGGCACGCCCGCGACCGCCGAGACGCGATTCCCGACCGGACCGATGTACCGGAAGCGGAGGTCTCCGAATGGACCCTCCGACACCTCGGCGGCGGGCACTGGCGCCTGCCCACGCCGTTGCGCACTCAACGACGGTGCGACGTTTCTCCCCATCGTCGCGGCAGCCGCGACGACGACGAATGCGAAGAACCAGGACTGGCACCTAGACATGGGCCTCACCCGCATGGCTCGCTTTGCGCTGCGGCAACACCTGCGCGATACGCTCGGCCGATCGCAGCGTCAACGCGACGAACGTGAGCGTCCCGTTGGTGCAGCCGGCTGTCGGCAGAGTCGGGGCGCCGATGACGAACAGATTCGAATGGTCGTGCGTTTGCCCGTAGTTGTCGCAAACGCTCGTCGCGGGATCGGTGCCCATGCGGCAGCCGCCCGCGGGATGATCGAGGTAGCGGCCCTCCGTCGTGGACACGACTTTCGCGTCGTCCGCTTTCGCCATGCGCTCGAACACGTGCGTGAGGTGTTCTTTGGTCGAAGCGGCGAGCGCCTGCGTCTGCGCGTCGAGCCGATGCACGATCTTCGGCATCGGGTCGCCCCACTTGTTCTTGTTGGACGGATCCAGCGTGAGCTCGCTGTTCTCCGAAGGGTGGACGTCGTAGTACGCGCGCACGCGCGCGGTGCCGCGCGTCGCTCGCGCACGGAAATCGGCCACGACATCGTCGCCGAAGAGTATGCGGCCGCCGCCGTCTTTGAGCCGCGGCGAGTTTCGCCCGGGGTTCTCCCAGATTCTGAGGTCGTGCCGGACGTATGGCACGTCGGTGGCGCAGCGGAAGAACTGCCGCGAGATCAACCCGAAGTCGGGATTCATACCGGGATAGATCTTCGCGTCGAGCTCCATGATGGCCGTCATGAACGCGTGGCCGTTCATGTACTTGCCGACGAGCCCCGAGCGGTTCGCGAGGCCGTTTGGAAACTTCGACGACGTCGAGAGCAGGAGCAGGTGTGAGCTCCACGTGTAGCCAGACGCGACGACGAACGTTCGCGCCCGGTACTCGATCGGCTCCTCCGGCCGATCGCGCCGGACCGCGTGCGCCGCGACGATCGTCGAGCCGCCCGCGTCATGATCCAGCTTCCGCACAAGCGTCTGATCGTGCAGGACGATCTTTTTTGCCGCCAGCAGCGCCTTGAAGGTGAAGTCAGGCGAATAGCGCGCGCCGGTCGGACAGATGTCGCACGTGCCGCACCGCAGGCACTGCGAACGGCCATCGTAGGCCACCGTGTTCTTCGCTTGCGGCGTGGCCTGGAAGGGAATGCCGCTCTTGTCGCCCCAGGCTTTGAGCGCTTTGAGGTTCCACGTCAGCGGCATCGGCGCCATGGGGTACGGCTTCGAGCGCTTGTCGCCCGGAAACGGGCTCGGCTCCCCCGCGACGCCTATGCGATGCTCCGCTTCACCGTAATACTTCTCGAGCTCGCCCCACTCCAACGGCCAGTCCGAGTACAGACCGTACAACGACTTCAGCCGCAGATCCTCTTCGGAGAATCGATTGCAGGTGCCGCCCCAGTGCAGCGCCAGGCCGCCGACCGCCATCGTTCTCGAAATGATGCCGGTCGCCGACTGATCCGCGATGAAATCGCCCGGCCACGGGTTCTCGCCGTACTTCGCGGTGCGCTCGCGGTAGTGCATCCGATTTTCCAAATCGAAAATCGTGCGGCCGGCTTCGACGACGATGATCGAGATGCCGGGCCGGAGGGCGGCCAGCTTCTGCGACAGCATCGCTGCCGTGATGCCGCCGCCGATGATGCACACGTCGCTTTCGTAGACTGGCATGAGCGCTCCTCAGCGCAGCGGCGCGGGACGCTGGCCGGAGCTTGCAAGGCCACGGCAGTCGTCGCGTTTGATCGCCGCGTTGTACAGGAAATCGTGTCCGTCGCTGCTGATGAAACAGAAGAACCCCAGCAGGTCGGCGGCGACGTGCTGCCCGTTCGGCCGGCGCGGCAGCGCATCGACGTTCGCCGACGCGAGCGCCGCCTGGACGATCTCGCGCTTGCCCGCCAGATCGAGCTTCGCGAACGGCACGCCGCGCTTGCCGCGGGCATCCTTGTCGAGCTGTTCGAGCTGCTCCACGTAGTGACTCGACGGATCGAGTGGCACCACCTGAATCCGTGTGAATCCATAGCCGGCGCTCATTTCGGCGCCGGCTTTGTAGCTCCGCAGCCACTGCGTGAACTCCTCGACCGCGGTATCGAGGCGGTGCGCGCCGAGAGACTCCGGCAGTACGGCATCCGCCACGTCGCGAAGCGTCTGCGCGCTCTGCCCCGTGAAGGGGCCTCGTTGGGCGCGCGCCCACCGCGGCACGACGAAGGGCATCGCTGTGGATCCGATCCATTTGAAGAATGTGCGTCGTTGCATATCCGTTACTGGCCGGGAGCGGTCGTGGATTTGCCCGCGTCGGTCCCGAAGGCCACCAGCGACGCGCCCGCGCCGACACCAGTGGCAATCACGACGATCTGATGGCCGGTGCGCGTGCGATATGTCATTGGCGTTGCGGTCGCGCGTCCAGGCAGCGGCGCCTTCCACAGCTCGTGGCCCGTCGCCTTATCGATGGCGTGGAACGCGTTGTCCCCCCCGCCGATGAGGATCACGCCGCCCTTCGTCACGATGGCGCCCATCGGGCCGTTCGCGCCGAGCCGGTCGGGCAGCTTCACGCCGGCGAGCGCGGCGTTGCGGCGGACCTGCGGCGAGTCGCCGAATGGCTCCTGCCACAGGATCGTCCCGTGGTTCAGATCGATTGCCGTCACGAACGCATACGGCGGTTTGGTGAGCGGCAGCCCGCCGTGAAACGACGCGGTGGCCGTCAAGTCGCCCGTCCACTCGGCGTCCACTTCAGCGGCGCGCGGGTTGGTCGGATCGTGCTTCGCGCGCACCACGCGCGCAATCGTCGCGCTGTTGGTCGTCTTGACGTAGAGCGTGCCCGTCTCGGGATCGAACGCCCCGCCGCCCCAGTTGGCGCCGCCGATGTTGCCGGGCCGCATCACCGTGCCTTGAAGTGACGGCGGCGTGAACACCGGCCCGATGCGGAATTTCTGCATCTGCGCCTGCGCTTCGGCCTTCAACTCCGGCGTCAGATCGAACGCATCGTCCAGCGACACGCCCTGTGGCGTGAAGGCGGGCGGCTTGGTCGGCACCGGCTGCGTTGCCGACGCGTGCTCTTCCGGGATGTCGCTGGCAGGCACTGGGCGCTCTTCGATCGGCCAAACCGGCGTGCCGGTGACGCGATCGAACACGAACGCGAAGCCCTGCTTCGTCAGCTGCACGACGGCGTCGATCCTCTTGCCATCCACTGTGATCGTTGCCAGGTTGGGCGGCGAGGCGGCGTCATAGTCCCACAATCCGTGGTGCACGAGCTGGTAATGCCATTTGCGCTGGCCGGTCTTCGCATCGAGACACACCAGCGACTCGGCGAACAGATTCGCTCCCGGCCGCGCGCCGCCGAAATAGTCGTTGCTCGGCGTGCTGACCGGCAGATACACGAGCCCGCGCTGGTCGTCGAGCGTCATCGGCGCCCAGACGTTCGTGTGGCCCGTGAACTTCCACGAATCGGCGCCCCAGGTGTCGTTGCCCAACTCGCCGGCCTGCGGAATCGTGTGGAAGGACCACACCTGCTTGCCGGTCCGGGCGTCGAACGCGCGCACGTCGCCAGGCGGATCGTGGTGGTAGACCAGCCGATCCCCGACGCCGTTGCCGACGATCACCAGGTTCTGATAGACAATCGGCGGCGATGTGTTCGTGTAATCGAGCTTGCGGATCTCCCAGATCAACCCGCGGCTGAGATCGACGATGCCGTGATCGCCGAACGTCTCGACCGGCGTGCCGCTCTTGGCATCGAGACAGATCAAGCGGTAGCGCGTGTTGAGGAAGATCCGGAGCTTGCCCCCTTCGTGCCAGGCGGCGATGCCCCGGTGCACGTAGCCGGTCCCATTCGGCGGCTGGCCGTCCTGGTAGCTCTTCGGATCGTACGACCAGATTTCCGCGCCGGTGTCGGCGTTGAGCGCGACGACCCGATGGTACGGCGTGCTGAAATACAGCACGTTGTCAATCATGAGCGGCGTCGCTTCGAACATTCCGGGGCGCGTCCCGAACTGCTCGAGCGGCAGCTCGCCGGTCTTCCACTGCCAGACGACGTGAAGCTGAGACACCGTCTCACGATTGATGTCGGTCAGCGGCGAATACTTCGTGCCCGCCTGATCGCCGCCGTAAAACGGCCACTCGACCATCGAGCCAGCGGCATCGATCCGGCTCACATGGCCTGCGGCCGCCCCAATCACGGCAAGGACGCCGGCGCAAACACCGAGAACAGTTGGGCGCGTCATGGCTGCTCGTCGGTGAACATCTTCTTGTGGTCGCCGCTCTTGGCCCCGCGGGCCAGGTTCTCGAACACTTTCCCGCCTTTCATCACGAACAGCACGCGGCGAACCGCCGTGATGTCCTCCAGCGGATTGCCCTCCATGGCGATGATGTCCGCCGAGAGGCCCGGCGCAATCGATCCGATCGTATCCTGCATCCGCAGCGCCTGTGCCGCGATCGACGTCGCACCCTCGAGCGCGGCCATCGGAGCCTGCCCGCCGTCGCGGACCCTGACGATGAACTCTTCTTCGTTGTGCCCGTGCGCGCCCGCCGTGGCGTCGGTGCCGAATACGATCTTCAGGTTTTTGTGCGTCAGCGCCTTCTTGAAGGTGTCGAGGGTAATCTTCAGCCCCTTCTCCATGAAGGCGAAGCCCTCTTCGTTGTAGTTGCCGACGCCAAAATACTTATCCTTGTTCTCGAGGTAGTTTTGCAGCACCACGCCGATGTTGGGATCGTAGAACGTGCCGTGCTGCTCCATCAGGTTGAACACTTCGTCGGTGACGTACGCACCGTGCTCGACGCTCGTGCACCCCGCCAGCGTCGCCGCCTTGGCCGACTCCGCCGAGTGCGCGTGCACCATCGTGCGCAAGCCGATCGCGTTGGCTTCGCCGCACGCCGCCTGCAGCTGCGCATCGGTCATCGTCTGCTCGCCGCCCTCGCGAATGCTCTTCGACGCGAAGAGCTTGATGAAGTCCGCGCCCTCCGCCTTGCGCTCGCGCACGAGCTCCCGCAGCCTCGCCGGATCACCGCTGGTCTCCATCAGCGGCTGGAGCGACGTCAGCAGCCGGGGGCCGGGAATGAACCCGCGCGCAATCGCGTCGCGCAGATCCTTGTCCGCCAGCGCGCCAGGGCTCTGGATCGTGGTGAAACCGGCGTTGAGCGTATGGATGCTGTTGTCGACGCTGTAGAGCGTCGATTGCGCCGGCGGCTCTCCACGTGCTCCGTAGTGGCCGTTCGCGCCGAAGTGATACCCGATGTGGGTGTGTGTATCGATCCAGCCTGGCGAGACGGTCAGCCCGGCGAGGTCGTAGGTGATCGCGTCGGCGGGCACCGCTCCGCCGATGCGCGCGATCTTGGAGCCTTCGACCACGATCGTCGTGTTGCGAAGCACCCGGCCGGTTCCGTCGATGATGGTAGCCGCTTTCAGGACGATCGGACGGGGTTGCTGAGCGGTCGGGGTGAGAACGAGCGGGCCGAGAAACAGCAGCGATACGAGCGATAACGAAAGTCGCCGGAGTATGCGCATGAAGAACATCCTTTGGTGGGGCGAGCGAAGCACGCCGCGATGAGCGACGGGCGCGAACTCAACGGCGGCGGCGGAGCCCGGTCCGCCGCAGCCGCTGTCCAGCCTCTAGCCTCGAACCTCTAGCCTCGAGCCTCGAGCCTCTTAGAACGAAATACGTCCGCCCACCCGGAGCAGGCGGCCCATCACGATCGCCGACGGCCGGCCGAGCGACGAGCCGATCGTCGTGTTGGCGTTCGTGATGGCGTTGTTGTTGAAGACGTTGAAGAGATCCACGGTCGGCTCGAACCTTGTGTTCCCGCCCGTCTTGAACGACTTCGACAGACGCAGGTCCACGAGATTCACCCAGGGATAGCGGAACTCGCCGTTGGGTGCGGCCTTGACATTCTGCGTCACCTGCGTCAAGCCCGGCACGATCGACGTCGTGATGACGTAGGTACGCGACTGCGGGAGGCCCGTCGCCTCGCGGATCGAGCCGGCGAACATCACGTCGGCCGGCAGACGATAGCTGAAGCCGCCGCGGATCTGATAGGTCGAGTCGTAGCCGATGGCCCCGTTGTTGTTGATCAGGTTGTTCGGGTTGTTCAGATCCGATGCGCTGCCGAGAAGTGTGCCGTCTTGATCGCCGCGGTCGCGCCCAATCGTGATACCGCCGAACAGCGTCGCCTTGCGCAGCCGGGTGTTCGCCTGCACCTCCACTCCGTTGTATGTCTGCAGCAGGCTCGGGATCGTCGTCACGACGTTGCGGACCTGGCCGCGTGTTGCGGGATTCTGGTTGTACACCGTGAGCGACGACCCATCGAGCGGGTTGGTGACGGTCACTGGCGTGTAGGCCGACGGCGGCACGGCCGCGTTCACGGTCGTATAGAGATCGCTGAAGCGGCGGCCGTAGTAGCCGATGCTCACCGACGTGCTCGGGCCCACCTGGCGCTGCAGCATCGCCGTGTATTCCCACTGATGCGGCCGCTTCAGGTTCGGGTCGACGTTGCCGAGCGCCGGCTGCAGCGAGCCGCTGCAGCTCCCCATGGCGATCTCGCTCGTCTGCGCAACCAGGTCGTGGTTCGAGTCGCTCCACGGACACGTCTCGAACGAAATGTTCCGCTGGTTGAGCGGCTGGATGATCGTGATGCCTTCGAGTCGATCGTACCGGCTGACCCCGCCCTTGAGCGCCGTGCGACCGTCGCCGAAGACGTCCCACGCCGCACCCAGGCGCGGCGACACGGTGTTCCAGTTGATAATCCCATCCTGCGCCGGGAAGTCACGAGCGGGCACCCAGGTGCCGGCCGCCGCGCTCTGCGCCGGAATCGACATGACGAAGCGCTCGTAGCGCACGCCCGGATTCAGTGTGACGCGTCCCATCTGCCACGAGTCCTGCGCGTAAACGCCCGTGTTCACTCCAGACTCCTTGTGGCCGCTCGGCGTGTTGACGAGCCGCACCGAGTTCGGCACGCCGTTGTTCGTGATCTGCAGCATGTCGCCGTTCATGGTGAACAGTTCCTGCGACCAGCCGGTGCGCACCTGCGTGCCGACCTTGAGGCTGTGTGAGCCGGTGACGTACGAGACGTTCCCGGAGTACGTGAACATCCGGGCGCTGTCCGTGTCCATGCGAGGCGACACGCCGCTGATCGACGACTGGATCTGGTCGAACGTCGCGACGGTGCCCGGCGCCGCGCCGGGCTCGAAGCCGAGCGTGTAGTTCACCGGCATGGTGAACAGCGCCGCTTCCGCGAGCAGCCGGTTGCTGATCGGTGACGACCACTTGATCTCGCCGATGTAATTCAGCTGCGTCGTCTGGACGACGTCGGAGATCGGATCGTTGAGGGTGGCCGACAGCCAGTTGTTCGGCCGGTGGCCGCGCCATTTGACGCTGCGATCGTAATGGAACGAGAACTTGTTGTTCTTCGACGCCTGCAGCGTCAGGCGGATGGTCGAGTCCGTCAGCCGCTGATCGTCCACGGCCTGCGACCCGTCGGAGGCGAACGTGTTCCCGAGATAGTTGTTCGCGCTCCATCGCCGGAACGTGCCGAAGAACCAGAGACGATCCTTCTTGACGGGGCCGCCGAACGTGAGGTTGATGTCGTAGACGCTCTTCACCTTGTTCTGCGCCTTGAAACCGAGCGTCTGGAGATCCGGCGTGAGGTTGTCCGACTGCAGGCTGCCGTTGCCGCCGGTCGCGAACGCCCCGCCGTGAAACTGGTTGCCGCCGTCGCGCGGGATCATGTTGATCTGCACGCCGCCGACCGGGGCTTCCGCCGGCAGCGAACTGGTCTGGTACCCGATCTCCTCCATCAGCCCGTCGTTGAAGTAGAACCCGGTCTGGTTGCCGCCGAAGCCGATGTGCTGAATCTGGACCCCGTCCACCATGAACACGTTGTCGTTGTTGGACGAGCCGTGCACCTGCAGCGTCGGCTGCTGCATGACCTGCGTCCCGCCGACATCCGGCGTGGACGTCGTCACGCCCGCAATCAGCTGCCCGACGGCAAACGGATCCTTGCCGGTCGGAATCGTGTCGAGCGTCGTGCGGTTCATCACCGACTGCGAGACCGAGCCACGCACGTCGACCAGCGGCGACTCGCCGGTGACCGTGATCGACTCTTCGAGCTGGCCGACGGCCATGTCGGTGTTGATCGTCGCGGTAAACGACGCGGGCAGGGTGACGCCCTCGCGCTTCACCGTGCGGAAGCCCGCCAGCGAGAACGTGACCGAATAGTCGCCCGGCCGCAGATTTTCGATGCGGTAACTGCCGGCGTTGTCGGTGACGGCACTGCGCGTGCCTTCGATCAGCGCGGGGCTGGACGCTTCCACGGTGACGCCGGGCAACACGCCTCCGGAGGAGTCGCGGACGATGCCCGCGATGGCGCTCCCCGTTTGCGCGTACGTCGATGGCACCAGCGCGAGGAAAGAGACGAAGACCGAAACCAGAATCGAGAGCGAATAGCGAATGCGTCTGGGAGACATGGGCATCCTCGAAAAGGGCTACGAATGGCCTGACGATGGGAATGTCCGAAGTGGCGCCATTATAGGCGTGAAGGTCCGCGTGTCAACGCGAATTCGGGGCGTCCGCGCACGCGCGGCGTGCGGGATCGAACGCTCACGCTGCGAACACAGCTGAGTCCGTGTCGGGCTATGGCGTGTGGTTGTCCGGACGCGACCCGCGTTGAGACACGGCGTCCCTTGCCCGGCTGGCGCTCGCCTTGATCTTCTCGAGCAGGCGCCGGGCCCACACGAACTCGCCGCTCAGGATGGCCAGCGCGAACGTGATCGCGAGGATGCCCGGGCCAGGGAGGACGAGCATCGCGACACCAGCGACCAGCAGCGTGAGCGCGAAGACGATCTTGATGAGCCGCTTGGCTTGATGAAGAGGCGTGGTCGCCACTGGCCTCATTGTACGGCCGCCATGCCGTGCTATCCTGAAAACACCGTCGCACGCATGCGGCGCTTGGAAAAGGCTCAGCGACCACGCTTCCTCAGGGAGCCTCACAAAAACGGTCGCGGCCGGGAGGTGCCATCTATGCAACATAGCACCGGGGGCAGTCGATAGCCGACGCGCTCCCTACGCGCTAGAACACGAAGGGCCGGCCATAGCGCCGGCCTTTTGTGTTTCGGATGATGACGCTCTCTTGCTTCCACGGAGGTGAATACACCATGTCACCCATCGCCAGCACACACGATGCAGCCGGTACCATCAGCGATCGAGCGTGCGCGACGCGTGCTGCCCGTGGTCTCCGTGCAGAATCGCTACAACATCAGCGACCGCAGCTGGGAGGACGTGCCGCGCTACTGCGAGCGCGACGCGCTCGCGTTCATTCCCTGGTTTCCGCTCGGTGCAGGCGCCCTCGCCGTCTCGGACGCGGTCGATCAGATGGCTCAGCGGCATGACGTGACGCCGCTGCAAGTGGCGCTGGCATGGCTGCTCGCCCGCGCCTGTGATGCTGCCGATTCCGGGCACGTCGCGCGTCTCGCACCTCGAAGAAAACATTCGCGCGGCAGCGGTGCGCCTCACGGCGGACGACCGCCATCAGCTGGAGGCGTCGCCGGCGGCCTGACGAGCGCACCCAGCGGCGGGTGCGCTACCATCGGCGGCGCATGAGCGAAGTCATCATCACGGTCGGCCCGATGACGCTTCGGGCCCGGTTCGAGATCGCCAAGGCGCCCCAGACGTGCGCCGCGTTCGCCAGACTATTGCCGTTGTCCGCACATCTGCTGCACGTTCGATGGAGCGGAGAGTCGACCTGGGTGCCGCTCGGCGATCAGTCGTTGGGCGTGCTGGCGGAAAATGCGACCGTCTATCCCCTGCCGGGCGAAATCCTGCTCTATCCCGGCGGCGTCAGCGAAACGGAACTGCTCATTCCGTACGGCCGCACGCAGTTTGGCAGCAAAGCAGGCCTGCTGGCGGGAAATCATTTCCTGACCGTGACGGCCGGCGCCGATCATCTTCCCGAGCTCGGCCGACTCGCGCTCTGGCGGGGTGCGCAGCCAATCGTCATGGAGCTCGCCTGAAGCGCGTCCGCCCCGCGACGCCTGCCCGCCTCATCGCAACAGCCGGCTCGCGAACTCTTCAAGCGTATCCAGATACGCCAGCTTCGACCGCCAGCGCTCGGGAATCGCGTTCACGCCGTGATACGCCCCCGCGATCTGACCGTACACGGCTGCGGTCGTGTCCGCATCATCTCCCAGGTTCACGGCGAGGAGCGCCCCGTGCTCGAACGAGCGGCTCTTCGCAAACGCCCACAGCGCGGCTTCGAGCGACCGGACGACGTGGCCGGATCCCTGGATGTCTGGCGGTTCCAGGCGCAAATGAGACCCCTGCGCGACGGCGGTGATATTCATCGAGAGTGGGTCTCTGTCCCACGCCGCGCCGGTGAGCGCGAACCACGGCGCCAGGAGATATCGAAACATCGGCCCGTGCTGCTGTGATATCCCTCGCGATACCTGCGAACGTAGCGTCGCAGCTGATCGACGGAGTCGAACCCATCGCACTCCAGGAGGCTCTCTGCGAGACAAAGAGCCATCGAGGTATCGTCGGTCCACTGCCCAGCGTCCAGTGAGAAAGGTCCGCCGCCTTTCATGTCGGCGACCGGCTCGAAGGTGCCGGGGGATGCGAATTCCAGGGTCGTACCAAGCGCGTCGCCCACGGCGAGGCCGAGCAGCGCACCACGATATCGCTCGAGCACAGTCGTCACGCGACGGTCAGTCTCTGCCGTACGCGCGTGCTTCCCTCAACTCCGGCCGTCCGGGTGTGTCGCCCCGTTCGCAGATCTTCACGAGCTGACGGTAATACGCGCGCGCCCTGACGCGATGTCCGGCGCGCGCCGCCGCCCTCGCGGCCCCGTACACGGCGCGGAACCGGTTCGGCTCTTTCTTCAGCGTCAGCTCGAATTCCCTCAACGCCGCGGCCGGCCGGCGGAGCTGCAGGAGCATCTCGCCGAGCAGCTCGTGGGCCGGTGCGAGCGGCCCTGGCGTCACGGCCGCTTTTTCGGTGCCGTCCTCCATGGCTGCCGCCGTGCGCATCTGGGCGACCGCTTCGGCCGTCCGTCCTTCGACGAACGCGCGCCAGGCGCCCGCTTCGCGCCGCTGGATTTCGGTCTGCTCGGCCCAGTACGTCTCGTGCTGATCGGTGAGGGTTTGTGTGATCCGTCGAAGCGCGTCGATCGACGCCGAGAGCGCCGCGGGGTTCCGCGTGTGCGCTGCGCCGAGCGCCCGCGCGACATGCGTCAGCGCCTCGGTGTACGGATACTCGCTCGGGCGCGGGACGAGGCTCGCCGCCTCCGCCCAGGCGCCGCGTTCGAGCGCATATCGGGCGGGAATGGCGGCCATGGCAAAAAACGCCGCCGAGTTCGGCGCCGCGGACTGGGGCGCATCGGGATTGAAGCGGGCCTTCACCTCCGGCAGCGCATCGACGAGCGCCCTTGCTTTCCCATCCTGCCCGGTCTGCAGATACGCGTAGGCGCGATAGTCCATGGTGTGGAGCTCTTCGCCAACCACTCCGTCGCGCCGGGCCAGTTCTCCTGACGCGACGTTGGTGTCGATCGCCTCCTGCCAGTAGCCCAGACGCGTGAACGTGTGCGACGGCATGTGGCGCGCGTGCGGCGAATCGGGCGCGATCGCCGCGTAGCGTCGCGCCGCATCGAGCGCGCGCCCGGCCAGCGGTGGATAGTCGTAGCTGTGAATGATGTAGTGCGCCAGGCCCGGATGGTCAGGATGCGTCTCGAGGAGCCGCTCGAGCACGACGCCCGCCTTCAGCGGCTCCGCGAACGTGCGGTCGAGCGGGGACGCGGCGGCCACGGCCGATATCGACAACGCGTGAAAAATCGCGGCTTCCGAGTCGGCGGGATACGCCTCGGCAATCGCCGCCATGTGGTCGCGGTAGGCAATCAATCGCGTCCGCTGATCGATCGTGTCGGCACGTTCGTACAACTGCGACACCGCGTCCACGTAGGCGCGCTCACGATCGGTCTCCGGTCCGATCTGTCGGGCGCGATCGACCGCCGCGCGGCCCAACTCGAGCGCCGCCGGCGGACGGAGGCCGACGCCGAACGGATTGTTCCAGCGGCTCAGCGCGATGCCCCACTCGGCTATCGCGCACGACGGATCCGTCGCCAGCGTCGCCGCGAACGCGTCGATCGCGCGACCGAATTCGAACGAGTGCAGCAGGGCGACGCCTCGGTTGAACACTGGTGCTGCCGAGGCGCTACAGGAGGTTTCGAACGCGACGGTGCCCAGCTGGCCGGCCGAAGCGTCATGTTCGTGCCGCTGCGAGGCGACCAGAGCCACCGCGCAGAGTGCCATGGAAAGCACGACGATCGTCATTCGTGCCATGGGTGAAGTCTTCTCCCCGTGCTGAGCGACCACGAAGTGCCGCGGTCGTGGCGCGAGGCGCGGGGCGGGTCCTTTCGAACCCGCCCACCACCGCTAAGCAGGGTTCCGATTCGCCTTCGTCGTCGCGCTGATCTGCAGATCGAATCCGTTCGGCGTCGTCGTGTGGTAGCTCTTGTAGCTCGCCGTGTGGATATCGCCGCGCGCACCGGTGTCTTCGCGGGCGCTGAGTCCGCGTTTGGTGAGCTCGGCCTTCACTTCGTCCGGATCGAATGGCGTGATGCCGAACGCGATATGACCCATCTGCGCGTGGCGCGCGGTGGGCGCCGGCGCCGCGCCCCGGCCGCCGCCGCCGCCCCGACGGATGATGACGTCGCCAACGTCGCCGATCTCGCACTGGTTCTGGCTGCCTTCATCGGTTCCCGGCTTCCAGCCGAGCAGCGCGGAATAGAACGCCACGGTCTCCTTGTAGTTGGACACCTCGAACGAGATGTGATCGAGCCAGACGGTCTTCCAGTTCGTGGACGCAAACGGTGCCGGCGCCGAGGTCTTTCCGCTCGCGGCGCCCTGGCGGCGGTTCTTTCGGCTGCCGTTGCTGATCTGCAGGTCGAACCCGTCCGGATCCTTCACGTGAAAGCTCTGAAAGTCCTTGCCGCGGTCATCGGCCACGGGCGTGAGGCCGCGCTTGCGGAGGGCCGCTTCCACCGTCTTGGCATCCCACGGCTCGATGCCCCAGCAGAAACTGTCGAACACCGCGTTGCGCGGCGCGCGCGGTCCGCCGCGGCCGCCGCCTGCGGCCGCCGGCGCGGCGCTGGCCGGTGGTGCGGGCGGCGCCTGATACCCGCCGCGGAGCACAAGCCCGCCCCAGTCGCCGATGTCGAGTACCGCCTGCTTGCCATCGTCGCTCCGAATCTTCCAGTTCATGAGCGCGGCGTAGTACGCGGCCTCCTTCGGGTAGTCCGCCACCTGACACGAGAAATGATCCAGGAGGACGGTCTTCCATCCGGTGGCCTCGAACGGGAGCTTCGCCGGCGTCGTGTCGCAGTCCGGTGTGCCCGCGCGCTCACCTCCGCATCGCCCTTGCGCGAAGGCCGACGCGGGGCGGATCGCCGCGGCGAGGCCCAGCGCCATCAGCAATTGGCGGCGCGAGAGCTTGCCGCGATCGAAATCATTGAAAAGTGTAGCCAGGTAGTCACTCATCGAACGCTCCTCCGGAATCCGCGCGACAGCGTGAATTTGTCGCCCAGAGTATGCGACGAGCGTCGGCGCTTGGCAAGGCGCTCTGGCCGGCCGGCTCCGCGGATGCCCGCGAGCTCTTCAACGCGATCGGCACGTCCGGCGGCACGCGGGCACGAGAGAGGCGTCTGGATTTGTGCGATCAAAAGGCACACAATCGCAGTGGAGTACGTATGAAGACCACCGTCGTTTTCGCGTTCGCTCTCGGTCTCGCCGCATCCGGCGGTTGGCTGAACGCGCAGGAGACCAAGCCCGTGCCGAAAGATTCCGTGCGCGTGTTCGTGCCCGGATGCAGCAAGGGCTACATCTTTACCGCTGGCCGCCGCACCGAGGACGAACCAGGCAGCGTCAATATCCCCGAAGGCATGCATCTGCGGATGAACGCGCCGAAAGCCCTGATGGCCGAGATCAAGGCGCACGAGGGTTCGGAGATCGGCTTGACCGGGCTGATGAAAAAGGGTCAATACAAGCCGGACGGCGTGGCCATCGGCGGCGGTGTCCGCGTCATGCCGGGTTCGGCGCCCAACGGCGGCAGCGTGTCGGCCAGCCCGGGCGTCAGCCAGATCATGATCGACGTCGAGGGTTGGCGGCCGGTCGCGGGCGAATGCCCGCCGCGATAGCGATCTCTTGCGAGGAGGGCTCAGTGGCAAATGATGAACTCGACAACATGACGGTGGTTCCGCTCCCTGCGGAGGAGACCGAAGCCGAGCACAAACGCATCCGGTCGTCGAACGATCGCGACCAGAAGCTGGAACGCGAAGGCCGCGTCGCTCCTCACAATCGCGGATACGACGAGGCGGCGGACGGCCATCCCACTCCGCAAATCGAACGCGTCGTCGACGAGTAAGCGCGACGAGTCCCGGCCATGCGCGCCTCTGCACGCGGCTCCGGGAAGCGCGCTGCAACCTTGCATGCGATCGGCACCACAGATTCCAGCTGAAATCGAAGACCATCGCGACGTGCATTGGTGCCGCGAAGGCGTGCGCCAGGTCGAGACGGCGCTCGACGCCGAGCGCTTCGTCGAGCGCATCGGCTTCGCCGCGTGCCTCACGGATTCGCGGCGTCCGGGTCCGTCGCTGTACGTCGCGGTCTGCGGACGTCGCGACGCCGTGATGCCGCGCAACGTGCAGACCGACGAGGAAGCGTCGCGCACCTGGGTGCTCAAGGACGAGATCATCGCGCGCGGCAACGTCTACTATGCCAAGCTCGCGCGCGGCAAAGCGACGTTCCTGGCGCCGCGCATGATTCCCTGCTTTCATGCGATTTGGGGCGTGCGCCGATCCGACGAAGCGCGACGCCTCAGCAAGACCGCACAAGCCATCCTCAAGGTCCTTCGGCGGGAATGGGAAATGAGCTCCGCCGACCTGCGCGTCGAATCCGGCGTCAAGAATCGGCCGGCGTTCACGCGCGCGCTCGACGAGCTCCAGGCCGCGATGATCGTCGTGCCGAGCCAGGTGTTCTATCAGCCGAAGTTCACGTACATCTGGACGCTCGCCGTCGGACGATTTCCGGACGCGCTGAGGAAGCGCGTGGGTCGAGACGCGGCCGTCCGCGAGATCGCGCGCTGCTTCCTGGCAGGTGCCGGCATGACGCTGCGCGGCGAGATGGCTCGCGTCACTGGCCTGTCCCGGCCGGAGGCGGGACGAGGCAACCGCGCGCTGGTGGCGGAAGGCTATGCGACGATGTCCGCACCTGGGGTGTACCACATCACATGAATCCTTTCGCGCGATGGTCGTCGCTCAAGCCGTCCCGGCGACTCCGGGCGATCGGTCTCGCCGTGCTCGTGTTCGGCCTCGCCGGTGCCGGGCTCTTCTATTGGATCCAGACCCGTTCGACGGCGCCCACGATGGACGACCTGATGCCCGGCTATTCGAGCCGCCGGTCGCGTCAGATCGGGATCATGATGGGCACCTTCGGCATGACGATGATGGAATGGCTTGATGCGCTGAAGGAGCCGCGCACGCAGGCGATCATCATCGCGGCGGTGTCCGCGCTCGTCGCGCTCGCCTGCTTTCGCGTCGCCCGGCTGCTGGACCTCCCCGACCCGACGCCCATCGCGCCGCAAGACGACAACCGGAGCGACGCCCATCGCGCGGACCGCGGGGACCACACATCCGGGAGTCGCTGACACTCCGCCCGGGCCGGAGCGCCTTTCTCCGTCTTGGCTGGGCACCGGCGCTATAATCGCGCGCCATGATGACACGCCGCGACGCGTTAGAATTGTTCGCCGTTGCCGCCGGGCTCCTCGAGTCTGGTGAGCTCGTCGAGGCGCAGACGCAGACGCCACCGCAGGGTCCTCCCCCGACGGTGTTCACGCACGACCTGCCGAATCTGACCATGGACGATTGGCAAGTCACCGTGAGCCATGTGGACTACCCGCCGGGACGCGTGGGCGCGGCGCACCATCATGCCGGCTTCGTCCTCGCGTACGTCCTCGAGGGCGCGGTCGTCGCCAAGATCTCGGGTCAGGGCGACGAGAAGACCTACACCGTTGGCCAGATGTTCTACGAGCAGCCAGGCGCCACGCACGAAGTGTCGCGCAACGCCAGCGCGACGCAGCCGGCGAAGCTGCTCGCGCTGATCTTTGCGAAAACTGGCGCGACGCTGACAACGCCTGGGCCGGCGCCGCGGCCGGGCGGCTAGAACGGTTCGAGATGCGTGTAACGGCGCAAAGGAGGTAGCGCGAAGTCTTTATAGCCGAGCGTACCGGAGCGCGAGCGGCGCTCGGCTAAAGCCTTCGCGCTGCAGCGATTTGAAAAGGGCTATCGAGCATTCTCATGGCGAAGCACATACCGTTCCGTCTGCTGTCGTTCGCTGCCTGCCTCGCGGCGGCATGGATCGGAACAGCCAGCGCCCAGCGGCGACCGGCCGGCACGCCGCCGCCGACGACGGCGGGCAAGACGCTGGCTCTTGTCGGCGGCATGCTGCTGACCGGCTACGAGGTGCCGCCGATTCATCATGCCGCCGTGATCGTCGAAGGCGGCAAGATCACGGCGGCCGGCCCGGCGAGCGAGATTCCGATCCCTCCGGGCGCGACCGTGATCGACACGAGCGGGCGCACCATGCTGCCGGGCCTCATCGAGGCGCACGGGCACTTGATCGTCCTCGGGAGTGGCTCGTACGACACCTGGTTTCCCTGGATCGCTGCCCACGGCGGCGAAGCGATGCAGCGGCGGATCACGGAGGTCGCGGCGCGGCAGCTGCTCATGGCGGGCATCACGACGGAGGTCGATCTCGGCGCGCCGCTCCAGACGATTCTCAGCATTCGCGACCGCATCAACAAGGGCGAGGTCGTGGGCACGCGGGTGCTCGCGAGCGGACCGTGGATCGCGCGGCTCCCGCCCGAGGCGGCGGGGGGCGCCATGCAGGTCGGCTTCGGCGGCTTCAACATTTCCTCGCCGGCGGAAGCGGCCGCCAAGGTTGACGAGCTCGCGGCCGCGGGCGTCGACGAGATCAAGGCACACTCGGGCCTCACCTTCGCCGACTACAAAGCGATCGCAGATGCCGCGCACAAGCACGGGTTGCGCGTGCACGCCCACGTGTATGCCGAAGCCGACGTCCGTCACGCGCTCGACGCGGGCATCGACGTGCTGCAGCACGTGGGGTCCGCAGGTACGGCGCCGCCCTATAGTTCGCAGCTCATCACCGACATCGTCAACGCGGGCCGTCCGGTGGTCGTGACGGCCGCGCACCGCGCATGGATGTACCAAGCGACTGCCGAGTTTCCGGAGCGTCTGCAGGACCCGGGCTTGAAAGCCGCATTCGGCGCCGAGATCTATGGCGAAGTACAGAGCTCGCTGAAGCAGTGGTGGACGCTCGCGTACTTCCAGCGGACCGATCGCGAGATGCTGTTCCGCGAACGCGGCGTCAAGCAGTTTCTCGACGCGGGAGCGGTGATGGGGATGGGGACCGATTCCGGCACGCCGATGAACTTCCACAGCGAAGCGCTCTGGCGGGAGATCAAGGTGCACGTGGACATGGGGATGACGCCCCTGCGCGCGATCGCCGCCGCGACGCGCATCAATGCCCAGATCATCGGCAAGGGGCGCGAGCTGGGCTCGATCGAGCCCGGCAAGATCGCCGACATCATCGTCGTCGACGGGAATCCGCTCTTCGACATCACCGCGCTCTCGCATGTCCACGTGGTGATGAAGAACGGCGTCGTCTACAAAGACGGCAGCTCGCCCGAGGGCACGCCGCGCACGGCCCGGTAGTCCAACGCGCTGGCCATCAGCGGTCCGCTATTGCGGTTTCGACCTCAGCGTAGACGTAGCGCGACGGCTTTAGCCAAGCGTTTCTGGCGCCGCGCGGCGCTCGGCTGAAGCCTTCGCGCTACATCGAATCGAAAAGCGCGCTAGCGCTCACGTCAACGGCGCGCGGACGTCGGCCCGGCTGCGGGCTGCATCAGGGTCTTCGACTCGGTCACCGACTCGATCTTCGCCCGCGAATAGAAGATCGGGAAGTACTTGCCGCGCGACCACAGCTCGAACAGATCGCGGTAGTGCCGGTTGGCGGGATCGCCGGACTGTCCCGGGTTGTTCAGGGCGACCGAGTCGTCCCAGTCGTCGAGATCGGCGACGACCTTCAACGAACCGCCGGATGCCTGGTTGTCGGTGCCGCCCGTCGCGTCCACCGTGTAGCTGTCGCCACCGCGCGGCATCGGCCCGACGTCGAGCGTCGCGCGGATCTCGGGCGTCACTGCCGGACTGAGCATGTGCTGGATGACCGCGTGGTGATATTTCTCCTGGCCGTATTGCCAGTGCTCCATGTCGGGCCCGAGCTTCTTCGCCAGCTCCGCGACCGCCTGTTCGAGGCTGGCGACGAGCAACTTGTTCCGTCCCGCCACCGGATCCGGACCGAAGCGCCCGTCCGGCGCCTGCACCAGCGCGATGATCTTTTTCATCCCGATGTTGCCGAACACGTCGCGCGCTTCTCTGGGAACGAGCAGGTCGCGCATGTTCACGAGGATCCGCCGCTGCCACATCTCATAGATGCCGGCCGGCACCGAGTCTTTCCCGAGCGCGTTGTCCCAACCAAGGAGCATCTGCTGCGCGCGAGCGGTCGTCGCGTCGGCGATCGGCACGTCGCGCAGCAGCGGCACGAGCGCGCGCGCCGGCAGAGACAACGTGTCGTTCTGCAGGCGCATCATGTCGGCGACGGTGAACAGCCGGCCCGACGCCAGGAATTCGGTGATGCGCGACACGCGAAACGGGTCAGTGCCGGTGTGATGCTGCGCATCGGGATACGGATAATCCAGAGGAAACAGATAGTTGTTCGCCGTCGCCCAGAAGCCCTTCTCAGGATTCGTCACGTGCGGAAGCGCCTTGATCGGCAGGTACCCGTCCCACTCGTAACGGCCATCGCCCGGCACAGGCACCAGCCCGCTGAAGTTGTGACGAATCGGCGTGATGGCAACCGCCTGGTAGCCGATCGTGCCGCTCCTGTCGGCCCACACCATGTTCTCCGCCGGGACCCGGCTGTAGCTGCACGCCTCGCGGAACTCGTCCCAGGTACGCGCTTGATCCATGCGCAGGCTGGCCAGATACGGCGCGCTCCCGTTCTCCATCCATGCCGCGCGCAGCGCGTACGCCTTGTGGTGCTCTGTGTCTTCGTAGAGCACCGGCCCATGACGCGTGAACTTCAGATCCACCGCCACGGGCGACTCGCCCTTGACGGCGATGCTGTCCTTGATCACCCGCATGTCTTCCCAGCCGCCGCGATATTTGTACTGGTTCGGATTCGCGGGGTTCGTGTCGTAGACGTACAGGTCTTCCCCGTCGGTGCCGAAGATCGTCAGCCCCCAGGCCCCGTATTCGTTGTGCCCGATCGACACGCCGGGCAGCATCGGCTCGCCGCCGCCGATCACGTCCCAGCCAGGCGCGACGAGATGCGACCAGTACCGGAGCGACGGCGCTTCCTGCGTGCGGTGCGGATCGTTCATCAGCAGCGGCCGCCCGC
>DATATJ010000210.1:0-16557 GCA_036268855.1 Vicinamibacterales bacterium | reverse complement strand
CACGATTAACCGGTTCTCGAATCTCAGACTGACTGGTGCGGAAGAGAGGATTCGAACCTCCACTGGATTGCTCCAACTAGCTCCTGAGGCTAGCGCGTCTGCCGTTCCGCCACTTCCGCAAGTGGACTTTCGTGAGGTGTCGATGGCTACGGGAGAAGGCACCAGTGGCGCCGTTTCGCCGCCGACAATCCTTTCAGTATATGAAAACCCGGCCGCGCCGACAACAGACGCGGAGACAATCGGCGCGCCGTTGAATTCAAGCTCGATACGGTTCCCACCAAACGCCGTAACGCTCGGCTAGCGCGGTTTCGATTCGATGTAGCGCGAAGGCTTCAGCCAAGCGCCGCGCGGCGCCAGAAACGCTCGGCTAAAGCCGTCGCGCTACGTCTATGCTGATGTCGAATCCGCGTTAAAAGCCTTCGCGCTACCTCCATGTCGGGGGCTGCACGCATCTGGAAACTGGTCTAGCCGACCTGACACGCGTGCGGCGACGGAATCACGCACACAAACTGCACCGGCGTGTCCGCGCGGAAGCAGTGCGGCTCGTCGCCCGCGATGAACACCGTGTCGCCCGCCGCGAACGGCCGATCGCCCTGCTCCGACTGCACCGCGCCCGTTCCGCGGACGATGAAGACTTCGTGCTCCCAGGGATGGTGATGGAACGGCGTCGTCGCGCCCGCTTCGAGATCGAAGACGCGCATCGCGAACGTCGGCGCGCCGTCCGACGCCGTGATCATCTCGCGCATGGTCACACCGCTGCGGCCTCCGTCATACGTGGTAGGCGTCACATCGTCGTATCGCTTGACCAGCATGGACGGATTCTAACAGCAGCGGCTGGCCGGCGCCCTTGGCCAGATCGGCCCCCGCATGTCAAAATGCCGTGAACACCCTGAAGCCCTTAGCCTGATCCCTGACCCCTGACCCCTGATCCCTGATCCCTGATCCCTGATCCATTTATATGCATCCTTGGCACGACTACCCCATCGACGAGGCCGCCCTCGCCGAACATTTTCCCGCCGTCATCGAAGTGCCGATGGGCAGCAAGAACAAGTACGAGCTCGACAAGGCCACCGGTTTACTGCGCCTCGATCGCGTGCTCCACAGCGCCGTGTTCTATCCGGCCAACTACGGCTTCGTGCCGCGCACCTACTGCGACGATGGCGATCCGCTCGACGTGCTGGTGTTCGGGCAGGAGCCGGTCCATCCGCTGACGATCGTGGACGTCCGCGCGATCGGCGTCATGCAGATGCGCGACGAGAAGGGCATCGACGACAAGCTGCTCACCGTCTGCATCGGCGACCCGGCGTTTGCCGATTACCACGACTTCCGCGAGCTGCCCAAGCACGTCATCCGCGAGATGCAGCGTTTCTTCCAGGACTACAAGACGCTCGAGGGCAAGCGCGTCGAGGTGATGGAATCGCTTGGCCCGGCCGATGCGCTCCGGATTCTCCGCGAAGGCCTGGTGTCCTACCGCTCGCGGGATCGCCGCTGATCGTGCGGCCAAGCGGCCCGCCGCACCACTGACTGACCTCGGCGCTTCGCCGCGCCGCACGGCCCGCGTAGCGAGGGGCTATACTCGGGTGTCGGCGGCCCCCAGGCCGCCCTCCACCTGAGAGGTTGCTGTGGCCCGCCGCGGATTCGCCATCATCTTCACCCTGCTCGGCGTCGCGTGCTTCGTCTCGATCGCCGGCTTTGCCGTCCTGTACATGCTCTTCGGCCGCGAGCCCGCCGTGCCGTCCGACGGCCTGCTCGTGCTGCGCGTGGGCGGCAACCTCGCCGAGGTCGCGCCGGCCGACGTGGTCGGCTACCTGCGCGGCGTGAAGACGCCTACCGTTCGCGCGATCGTGGACGATCTGCGGAAAGCGAAGGTCGATCCGCGCATCCGGCGCGTCCTGCTCAAGCCGACCGGATTCGACTCGCCGTTCTGGGGCAAGGTGCAGGAAATCCGCGACGCCGTGCTCGACTTCAAGAAATCCGGCAAGCCGATTTACGCCTATCTCGAGTACGGCGGCGATCGCGAGTACTACCTCGCGACGGCGGCCGACAAAGTGTTCCTGATGCCGTCGGCGTCGCTCGATCTGCAGGGCGTCGCGACCTACGAGGTGTTTCTCCGCGGCGTCTTCGACAAGGTCGGCGCGGTGGCCGATCTCCATCACATCGGCGACTACAAGACCGCCACGAACACGTTCACGGAAAAAGGATTCACGGCGGCGCACAAGGAGATGGACGAGTCGCTGAACCGCGACCTGTACGAGCAGATCATCCGCGACATCGCCGACGGCCGCCGGAAGAACGAGCGCGACGTCCGCGGGCTCGTGGACGATGGGCCGTTCCTGCCGGAGGACGCGCTGCACGCCGGGTTGATCGACGACGTCGCCTACGAGGATCAGGTCAACGACAAGCTGCGGGCCGGCGCGACGGCGCACGAGATCGACGGCGACGACTATTCGCGGGTGAGCACGACGTCGGTCGGCCTCGACAAAGGGCCGCGCATCGCCGTGATCTACGCTGCCGGCGAGATCACCGGCGGCCGCAGCGGCTACGATCCGGTGAACGGGCCGGTGATCGGATCCGACACGCTGGTCGACTACATCCGCCAGGCGCGCCACGACAGCTCCGTGCGCGCGATCGTCCTGCGCGTGGACAGCCCCGGCGGATCCACCGTCGCCTCGGATGCCATCTGGCGCGAGCTGATGATCGCCAGGGAGGAGCGCGCAGATCGTCCGCTCGTCGCGTCGATGTCCGACCTGGCCGCGTCGGGCGGGTACTACATCGCGATGCCGGCGCAGGTGATCGTGGCGCAGCCGTCCACGCTCACCGGCTCCATCGGCATCTTCGGCGGCAAGTTCGTGACCGGCGGCGTCTACGAGAAGGTCGGCGCGCGCATCGACTCGACGAGCATCGGCCGGAACGCCGAGATGAACTCGCCCGCGCGCAAGTACAACCCCGAGGAGCTGAAGAAGCTGCAGGATCAGCTGCAGTCCTTCTACGATCAGTTCGTCGAGAAAGTGGCCGACGCCCGCCACAGCACGCCGGAAAAGATCGACGCGCTGGCGCAGGGACGCGTGTGGACGGGGCGGCAGGCCAGGCAGAACGGGCTCGTGGACCAGCTCGGGGGGCTCGATCGCGCGATCGCCGTCGCCAAGCAGCGCGCGAAGATCGCGGCCGACGCGCAGGTGGAGATCGTCACCTATCCGCCGCGCAAGAGCTTCTACGAGATCGTGTCGGACCAGTTCAACGGGACGAACGATTCCGTCGCGATGGGCGCGTGGATGTCGGCGAACCTGACCAGGAGCGAAATCGAGGCGCTGCGGACGGTGCGCGGCCCGCTGGCGATGTTCCGCCGCGGCGAGCCGCTCGCGCTGATGCCGTTCTGGTACATCCGCTAGCGGTGGTTTTTCACCACGAAGACACGAAGAACACGAAGATCTGTTTGAATCTCCCTGCTTCGTGACTTCGCGCCCTTCGTGGTTCAGGCCGCCGGTATACTCAGCTCACGACGCGCTGCAGCGCTTCCCGATTCACTTCGATCTTCATCTTCTGCTTCGCCTTCGCCATATACGCGCCGAAGAAACGGTTCCGGCGATCGGTCAGCATGTCGTCGCGGAACTTGTCGCGTGCGGCGGCGAGTTGTTCGGGCGTCACTTCCTGCTTCTCGAGCACTTTGATCACCGCGGTGCCGTTGTCGGTGGCGATCGGGTCGCTCACACCGCCGACCGGCAGCGTGAACGCAGCATCGTCCACCGCCGTCGCGCTGCCGAGATCGGGAATCGGCTGATCGCGCGTAATCAGGTCGGTCGTCTTGACGCTGACGCCGGCCGCCTTGGCGGCCTTCTCGAAATCGGCAGCGGTCCGCAGCTTCGCGGCAATCTCCACGGCTTTCCGCTGGCTCAGCTCGCGCGCCTTCACCTTGATCACTTCGTCCTTGACGCGATCCTTCACTTCGTCCAGCTTCGGCACGTACGGATCCTGCTTCGCCACGAGCGTCTCGAACGCGAAGCCCCGCGAGGTGCGCACCGGTCCGCCGACCTCGCCGGTCTTCATCTCGAAGGCCTTGCCGGCCGCTTCAGGCGACGGCCCGAGTCCGAGGATCGGCTCGTCGCGCGCGAAGAAGCCCGACTCCTGCACGGTGAGGCCCTGGGTCTTGGCGACCGTGTCGAGATCGGACGGCTTGCTGATCTCCTTTTCCAGCTTCTGCGCGAGATCCGCCGCCTGCGCCTGCGCCCGCTCGTAGGCGAGCTGGTCGGTGATCTGCGGACGCACCTCGGCCAGCGTCTTGGTGGCCGCGGCTTTCTTGTCCACCACCTTGATGATGTGATAGCCGAACTGCGTCTTCACCAGATCGCTGATCTGTCCCGGCGGCAGCGTGAACGCGACCTCGTCGAACTCCGGCACCATGCGGCCCTTGCTGAAGTAATCGAGGTCGCCGCCGTTTTTCGCGCTCGATTCGTCTTCCGAGTACTTCTTGGCGAGCTCGGCGAAGTCGGCGCCCGCCTTCGCCTGCTTGAGCACGTCTTCGGCCTTCGCCTTCACCGCCGCATCGTCCTTGCCGTCGGTCTTGAAGAGGATGTGGCTCGCGCGCACCTGTTCGGGCGTCGTGTACTGCTCGATGCCGCTGTTGTACGCCCGCTCGACGTCGGCCGCGGGGACGACGACTTTCGCGCGCAGCGCGTCGACGTCGATCAGCAGGTACCGGATCTTGCGCTTCTCGGGAATCTTGAAGTCGGCTTTGTGCGCGTCGAAGTAGCTCGCGACGTCGGCGTCGCTGGCCGTCGCCTGCGCACGGAACGTGTCCATCGTGAAGCTGACGACCGCCAGCTTCACCTTGTCGTTGCGGCGGCGGTACTCCTGATCGAGGTCCTTGTCGGGAATCGACATCCAGTCGGTGAGCGACGCGCGCAGCTTTTCGACGGTGAGCTGATTGCGAATGCTCTCTTCGAAGTCCGACGGCTGCATCGGCGGCTGCTGCATGCGCAGGAGCTGGCGATAGCGCTGCTCGCCGATGAACCCGCCGTTCTCCTGAAAGGCCGGATACGAGAGAATGCGCTGGCGGACTTCCTCGTCGCTCGCGGAGATGTTGACGCGATCGGCCTCAGCGAGCGCGGCGCGCTCGTCCACCATCTGCTGGAGGATCTGCTGCTCCACGCCGAGCTGCTTCAGCAGCTGCTCGCTCATGTTGTTGCCGTACGCCGAGCGGTAGGCCTGCAGCTGCGCCTGGTAGGTCTTACGGAAGTCCCCGGCGCTGATCTCGTGCCCCTCCACGGTCGCCACCGTGTCGCTCGAGGCGGCGTCCGCGCCCTTCCCCTGCAGGAAGTCCGGAATGTAGAAAATCACGAACGCCAGGCACACGATGCCCAGGCTCCATTTGAGCCAGTTCATGTGCCGGCGCATCTTCGCAAGCATGGTCATCGATGCACCTTGGAAACCTTCATCCTATGCCATGAACTTGCGGTGTGGCAAGCAGTTACCGGCAATCGTGTGATATATTTGCAAGGTATAGAAGAACTTCGCCGGATGCCACCTGCCAGCCGAGCCACCAGCGTGCGACGAACCGCCCCCGAGCGCGCCCGGGGCGCGATGGCGCTTTATCGCGCCGTCGGTTCAGCCGGCAACCCCGGAGCTAAATTGCGCCGCGCGTCCGAGATTTCCCATACGACGCCCGATCTCGACCTCGCGACGCGCCTGCGTGTGTTTCAGCGCGCGCTGCGCAGCCGCGTCGAGCGGCGCGACGCGCTGCTCGAGATCCTCCGTGCGGTGAACACGACGCTCGAGCCGGACAAGGTCGCGGAGCTCGTGGTCGAGCGTGCGGCCACCTGGATTCCCGCGCCGTGCTGGGCGGTGGTGTGCGCCGACATGTCGGGGCAGCTCTCGGTGCTCGCCGATCGCGGCCTCACGCCCGACATGGGCCCCGCCGTGTATGCCGTCGCGGGCTGGGTGATGCAGCGCGGCCAGGAATTCGTCAGCTCCGACCTGCGCCAGGACCCGCGCGGGGCGCACGACGGCGTCGGATCGGTCATCGCGTTTCCGCTCAGCTGCCGCGGCCGCCGCGTCGGGGCGGTGATCGGCCTCGATCGCGCGGCGTCGGCGCGCGAGCCGCGCCTCGCGCCGACGATGCTCCGCGCCGTGCGCGTGCTGCTCGAGCCCGCGTCGGTCGCGCTCGACAACGCGCTGCTGCTGCGGCGCGCCGAGGCGCTGTCGGTCACCGACGACCTGACGCGCCTCTACAACACGCGCTACATGAATCAGGTGCTCCGCCGCGAGACCAAGCGGGCGTCGCGCAGCGGCCGTCCGTTGTCGCTGCTGTTCATCGACCTGGACGGGTTCAAGTCGATCAACGACACGCACGGCCACCTCTTCGGCAGCCGCGCCCTGGTCGAAGCGGCGGCGGTGATCCGCGGGAGCGCACGCGAGACCGACGTCGTCGCCCGCTTCGGCGGCGACGAGTTCGCGATCATTCTGCCGGATACCGGCGGCGAGGGTGCGTTTGCCGTCGGCGCGCGCGTCCGCGACAAGATCGCCGCGCACACGTTCCTGTCCGGCGACGGACTCGCGATTCATCTCACTGCGTCAGTTGGGGCGGCGACCCTCCCCGATGTGGCCGCATCGGCGGACGAGCTGGTGCAGGCCGCCGACAAAGCGATGTATGCCGTGAAGGAATCCGGCAAGAACGGTATTCAGGCCGCCAGTGCTCCAGCCGATACGTAGTCTTTGGTCATCAGTCGTTAGTTCCTGGTCGTTGGCTCTTGATCGCGTGGCGCACACCACCCCGATCCTGCACGCGAATGCGCATGTTGGCGCATCCCGTCGCGGTCGCCACCTTCGTGACGCGAGCCGCGCCTGGCGGCCGGCGGCACGAGACCAAAGGAGTGTTCGTTGAGTCTTCGTTCGATGCTGTCGTTGTTCTCGAGTGATCTGGCCATCGATCTCGGCACGGCCAACACCTGCGTGTACGCCCGCGGCAAGGGCATCGTGGTCAACGAGCCCTCCATCGTGGCCATCAACAAGGTGAACGGCCGCGTCGAAGCGGTCGGCAAGGACGCCAAGGACATGCTCGGCCGTACGCCGGGCAACATCGTGGCGATCAAGCCGATGAAGGACGGCGTCATCGCCGACTTCGAGGTCACCGAGAAGATGCTGACCTACTTCATCAAGAAGGCGCACAACCGCAACGTCTGGGTGCGCCCGCGCATCGTCATCGGCGTGCCGTCCGAGATCACGCAGGTCGAGAAGCGGGCCGTCAAGGACAGTGCCTACCGCGCGAAGGCCAGCGAAGTGCACCTGGTGGAAGAGGCGATGGCCGCGGCCATCGGCGCCGGGATGCCGATCACCGAGCCGTCCGGCAACATGATCGTGGACATCGGCGGCGGCACCACCGACATCGCCGTCATCTCGCTCGCGGGCATCGTCTACAGCAAAGCGGTGCGCGTCGCGGGCAACGAGATGGACGAAGCGATCATCCAGTACATCAAGAAGACGTACAACCTGCTCATCGGCGAGCGCACGGCCGAAGCGATCAAGATGGAGGTCGGCTCCGCGTTCCCGCTCGAAGAGCGGATGACGATGGAGATCAAGGGGCGGCACCTGATCGAGGGTGTGCCGAAGACGATCACCATCAGCGACGAGGAGATTCGCGAGGCGCTGGCCGAAACGGTGAACGTGATCGTGGACGCCGTCCGCGTGGCGCTGGAGCGGACTCCGCCCGAGCTGTCGGCCGACATCGTGGACCGCGGCATCGTGCTGACCGGCGGCGGATCGCTGCTGAAAAACCTCGACAAGCGCCTGCGCGAAGAAACGGGACTCCCGCTGGCGATGGCCGAGGATCCGCTGTCGTCGGTGGTGCTCGGCGCAGGGAAGATGCTCTCGGATTTCAATCTGCTGCGGAAGATATCGATCGATTGATGCGGAAGAAGCTCTCCACCACGGAGGTCACGGAGGACGCGGAGGAACAAACCTGGTACGCATGCCTGCTTGACGTCTGTGCCCTCCGTGTTCTCAGTGGTGGAGCGTTTGGACTCCGTTCGTTGTGATCATGGCGATCCTCGATCTACGCCAACGCTCCGGCTATCTGTTCCTGGCAGTCGCGCTGGGGCACATCCTGCTGATCTCCGCGCAGGTGAGCTCACGGACCGGCGTGCCGGTGCTGGAGGCGGTGACGTTTGGAGGGTTCGCCGAAATCCAGCGCGCTCTCTCATCCAGCGTGGGCAGCGTCCGGCACGTGTGGAACAACTACGCCGGGCTGCGCCAGGTGCAGCGCGAGAACGACGAGCTGAAGCAGGAGCTCGCGGCGGCGCGCGTGGACGTGCAGGAGCAGCGGGCACTGGCGGATCGCTCGCGCGGCCTCGAGAAGCTGCTCGACATGCGCGAGCGCACGCCGCTCCAGACCGTCGCGGCGGAAATCATCGGCGCGGCTGCGACGCCCGACTTCCGGACGCTCACGCTCGACAAGGGCAGCCGTGACGGCTTGAAAGCCGACATGGCGGTGATCTCACCGGCCGGCGTCATCGGGCGCGTCGTCGTCTCGAGCCCGCGCGCGGCGAAGGTGCAGCTGCTCGTCGATCGCAACGCGGCAGCCGGCGCGCTGATCGAGCGGTCGCGCGCGCAGGGCGTGGTCGTCGGCGGCGAAGACGGCCGGCTCTCGATGGAATACGTCAACGAAGTCGCCGACGTCGTCGTCGGCGATCTGGTCGTCACCTCGGGCATCGACGGCATCTTTCCGAAAGGGTTCGTCATCGGACGCGTCGAAGTGGTGGACAAGAGCGGCGGCGCGTACAAGCGTATCGTTGTCCGGCCGGCGGCCGATTCGTCGGCGATCGAAGAAGTGCTGGTCGTCGTGACGCCGCCTGCGGCCCGCGAGCCAGGCGCCGAGGGCGGCGCGTGAAGGCGGCCGGGATTGTCCTGGCCCTCGCCCTCGCGCTTGCGGTGCAGACGACGTTGGGCCGGTTTGCCGCGCGTGGCAGCATGGTCGTGGATCTGGTGCTGGTCGTGGTCGTGTACGTCGCGCTGACGCTCGGGCCTGTCGCCGGCCTCTTGACCGGCACGGTCGCCGGGCTGCTCCAGGACGCGCTGTCGAGCGGCGTGATCGGCATCGGCGGGCTCGCCAAGACCATCGTCGGGTTCCTGACGGGGATCGTCGGCTCGCAGTTCATCGTGTCGCAGTCGCTGCCGCGGTTCGTCGTATTCTTCGGCGCGACGGCGCTGCACGCGGTAGTGTTCATGGGGCTGTACATCGTGTTGGACCTGCGGCATTTCGGCACGCCGTACGCGGCGGTCGCCACGCAGGGCGTCGGAAACGCCGTCGTCGGCGTCCTGGCGTTTCAGCTGGTCGAGCTGCTGCCTGGGGCCGTCGAGCGGCGCCGCGCGGCGCGCGGACGGCTGCGGCGGTAGCTCAGTTCGAGGATCGAGATATGGCGCCTCCAGAAGATCGCCGCCGCGTGACGAGCCGGCTCACAGTGCTGCAGTACGTCGTCACCGTGCTGTTCTCGATACTCGCGGTCGGCTTCTGGGTGCTGCAGGTCGTGCAGCACGCGAAGTTCGAGGAAATGGCGGAGAACAACAATCAACGCACGCTGGCGCTGCGCGCGCCGCGCGGCATTGTGTTCGATCGCGACGGGCATGTCCTGGTCGAAAACCGCAATTCGTACAGCATCTCGATCGTCCGCGAGCGCACCAAGGACATCAACCGGACGATCCGCCTGATGGCCCGGGTGTTGGGCGTCGAGGAAGCACGGGTCCGCGAGATCGTCGATCGCCATCGGCACGAGCCGCCGTACCGGCCGATCACGGTCGTGCAGGATGCCACGCTGGCGCAGGTGGCGGCCGTCAGCGCGCGGCGCCTCGACACCGAGCTCCCTGAGGTCCTCGTCGAGCCGGTGCCGACGCGCCGATATCCGGAGACGATGGCGGCGCATCTGTTCGGCTATGTCGGCGAGGTCAGCGACAAGGACGTCGCCGGAGACGACGACCTGCACAGCGGCGACATCGTGGGCCAGTCGGGCATCGAGAAGGTGTACAACGCGCTGCTGCGGGGTGAGGACGGCGCCAAGCGCGTCGTCGTGAACAGCGTGGGGCGCGAGATCCGGACGCTGGAAGAAGATCCGCCCACCGAAGGGAAGCGGCTGCAGCTGACGATCGACTACGACGTGCAGAAGGCGATCGAGGACGGCTTCCGCGTGGCCGGCTTCAACGGCGCCGCCGTGGTGCTCGATCCGACCAACGGCGACGTGCTCGGCTTCACCAGCCGGCCGGCGTACGACCCGAATGCGTTCGCCGCAGGCATCGACCGCGCGACGTGGGCGTCGCTGAACACCGACGATCTGCGGCCGCTGCAGGATCGCGCCATCCAGGGGCGCTATTCGCCCGGGTCGACGTTCAAGATGGCGGTCGCGCTGGCGGGGCTGGAAGAGGGCATCATCACGCCAGATTTTCATGCGTTCTGCCAGGGGCACGCCAACTTCTACGGCCATGAATTCGCGTGCTGGAACAAGAAAGGCCACGGGTCGATCGATCTCCGGCACGCCATCGAGCAGTCGTGCGACGTCTACTTCTACACGGTTGCCAATATGGTCGGCGTCGACAAGATCAACAAGTGGGCAACGATGCTCGGCCTCGGGGTCAAGAGCGGCATCGACCTGCCGAACGAGCTGCAGGGGCTCGTGCCGTCCACCGAGTGGAAGCGCGAGAAGATGCACGAGAAGTGGTATGCCGGCGAGACGATTTCGGTCGGCATCGGCCAGGGCGCCGTCTCGGTGACGCCGGTGTCGATGGCTGTGTACATGGCGACGCTCGCCAACGGCGGGACGCGCATCACGCCGCACCTGTTGAAGGCGGTCGACGAAGGGTCCGGGTGGAAACCGGTGCCGCCGCCGGCGCCGCAATCGAAGATCGACATCGATCCGGACAAGCTGCAGGCGATTCGCGACGGTCTGTGGATGGTCGTCAATCGAGACGACCCTGGGGCGACCGGAAAAAATGCCCGGTTGCCCGGCTACGACGTCTCGGGGAAGACCGGATCGGCGCAGGTGATCTCGAACGCCGGCCGCATTGCCGCCGGCCGCACGACCAAGGATCTGCGCGACAACGGCTGGTTCGTGTTCTTCGCCCCGCGCGACAAGCCGGAAATCGCCGGCGTCGTCTTCCTCGAGCACGGGATCCATGGCTCGAATGCCGCGTCGGTCGCGCGTCACATTCTCGATACGTTTTTTGCGAAGAAGGAGAAGCGGCCACTGCCGGTCGTGCCGCCCGACTTCCACCTGAATTACACCGATCCGTACGCGCACAAGGGCGCGGCGGTCGCGGCCGAGCGGAACTGATCCCGTGTTCGAACGACGCCTGTACTACCACATCGACTGGGCGCTGCTGGCGGCGATCCTCGGGCTGTGCGCGATCGGGGTCGCGATGATCTACAGCACGACGTTCGATCCCACGCGCGGGATGTCGCGCCTGTACATCACGCAGCTCTACGCCATCGTCCTCGGTCTGGGCGCGATGGTATTCATGCTCACGCTCGACTACCGGACGTTCACCGACAAGTCGCACCTGATCTACATCGCGATGCTGGCGGTGCTGCTGTACGTGATCTTCTTCGGCACCGTGCAGATGGGCGCGCGCCGGTGGATTCCGCTCAAGGTGTTCAACCTGCAGCCGTCGGAGTTTGCGAAGATCGGGGTCGCGCTCGTGCTCGCCAAGTTCTTCGGCGAGAATCGCGGCGCGCCGTCGTGGAGCGATCTGGCGATCGGCGGGGCGCTCACGGCGCTGCCGCTCGCGCTCATCGCGAAGGAGCCGGATCTCGGGACGGCGGTGACGCTGTTGCCGGTGTTCTTCGCGGTCGCGTACCTCGCCGGGATGCGGATGCGCATCTTCGGCTTCATGATTCTCTGTCTGCTCCTCGCGGCGCCGATCGCGTGGAGATTCGCCCTCAAGGACTACCAGAAATCGCGCATCTCGACCTTCCTCGATCCGTCACAGGATGCGAAAGGCGCCGGCTATCAGCAGATTCAGGCGCGCATCACGGTCGGATCCGGCGGGCTCTCCGGAAAAGGATTCAAGCAGGGGACGCAGGGCCAGTTGCGATTCCTGCCCGTAGCTCATAACGATTTCATCTTCTCGGTGCTTGCCGAGGAGCAGGGGTTTGCGGGCGTCCTCGCGGCGCTCGGATTGTATCTGTTCGTGATTTTGCGCGCGCTCGAGGCGGCCCGGCTGGCCAAGGATCGCCTCGGCTCGTACCTCGTACTCGGCGTGCTCGCCAGCTTCACCTTCCAGGTGATCTACAACATCACCATGTCGGCCGGACTGGCGCCCGTGAAAGGGCTCACGCTGCCGCTCATGAGCTACGGCGGATCGTCGCTGATCGCCACGCTGGCGGGCTTCGGTCTCGTGCTCAACGTACGAATGCGCAGATTCACGAACTAATCGGACGCGGTTCGCTCGGCTGAAAGCCGTCGCGCTACGAACGTCGTCGTCGTGATGACGCCAGTACCGCGGAGGCCCGTAGCGTGGAGGCCCGTAGCGCGAAGGCCCGTAGCGCGGAGGCCCATAGCGCGAAAGCCCGTAGCGCGAAAGCCCGTAGCGCGAAGGCTTCAGCCGAGCGTTTCCGTTCCAGCAGGAGTTTGTGAATGACCAAGGAGATGATCATCTCCTCCAATGGCCACGAAACGATGGTGGCCATCCTCGAAGACGACCTCGTCGCAGAAATCTTCGTCGAGCGGGAACGGCAGCGGGGCGTGGTCGGCAACGTCTACAAGGGCCGCGTGTCCAAAGTGCTGCCGGGCATGCAGTCGTCCTTCATCGATATCGGACTCGAGCGCGACGGCTTCCTCTACGTCGCCGACATCATCGACACGATGGAGGAGTTCGACAAGCTCGAGTCAAGCGACGAGGAGGGCGGCGCGAAGAACGGCGGCGGCCGCGGCGATCGCGACCGCGATCGCGACAAGCCGCAGCCCAAGATCGAGGACCTCGTCCGCGAAGGCCAGGAGATCATCGTCCAGGTCGTCAAGGAGCCGCTCGGCACCAAAGGGGCGCGCCTCACCTCGCACGTCACGATGCCCGGCCGGTTCCTCGTGTTCATGCCGACGGTGGACCACGTCGGCGTGTCGCGCAAGATCGAGTCGCGCGACGAGCGCAGCCGTCTGCGCGCCATCGTCCGCGAGTTCCGCGAGGCGCACGGCTTTACCGGCGGCGTGATCATCCGCACGGCGGCTTCGGGGCGGCCGAAAGAGGACATCCTCAGCGACCTTGACGCGTTCCACAAGATCTGGACCGAGATCCGGCAGAAAAACGAGTCGTCGCGGGCGCCGGCAGTCCTCTATCGCGAGCCCAGCATCGTCGGGCGGCTGCTGCGCGATCTGCTGACGGAGGAATTTCAGGCGATCCGGATCGACCACGCCGCCGAGCACCAGCGCGTGCTCGAACTGATCGAGCACATTCTTCCGACGCTGGCGCCGAAGGTGAAGCTCTACTCGAAGCCGTTCCCCATCTTCGAGGAGTACGGCGTCCAGCAGGAGATCGACAAGGCGCTGAAGAGCAAGGTATGGCTCAAGTCGGGCGGATCGATCGTCATCAACCAGACCGAAGCGCTGGTGGCGATCGACGTCAACACGGGACGTTACGTCGGCAAGAAGACCAGCGGCCGGCTCGAAGACACCATCGTCAAGACGAACCTCGAGGCGGTGAAGGAAATCGTGCGGCAGGTGCGCCTGCGCGACCTGGGCGGCATCATCGTGCTCGATTTCATCGACATGGAAGAGAAGAAGAACCGCCAGAAAGTGCTGCAGGCGGTGGAGTCGGAGCTGAAGAAGGACCGATCGCCGTCGAAGGCGCTGGCCGTGTCGGACTTCGGGCTCGTCATCATCACGCGCAAGCGCGTCAAACAGAGCCTCGAGCGCGTATTGACCGAGCCGTGTCCCTATTGCTCGGGCACCGGCGTGATCAAGTCCAGCTCGACGATCTGCTACGAGATTCTCAGCGAAGTGAAGAAGGTCGGGCCGGACCTGAACGGGCACCGGCTGCTGCTACGGGTGAACCCGGACATCGCGCGGGCGCTGAAGGAAGAAGAGAACGGCGTACTGAACGACCTGAAGCTGTCGCTCGGGAAGGACGTCACCATCAAGGCCGACGTCCACCTGCATCACGAGCAGTTCGACGTCATGGCAGTCTGAAGAAGCGACAATTTGCAATTAGGAAGTAAGAATGAATTCTTACTTCCTAATTCTTGATTCTCAATTCCGCTAGGCGGCTGGCGGCATGTTGATGATGTAGTTGTTGCCGCCCTTATTGATCCACACGCGATAGTAGTCGCCCCCCTTGAGCAGTTCCACCGAAGAGCTGTTCGGCTTCGGCCTCTTGCCCTTGGCAACCTGCCCGATGTCGTCGGGGCCGACGACGCTGGCGACTTCCCGGCCGACGACTTTGCCGCCGCGCATGAACTCGACATATCGCTCGGCGTTCGGCGATTCGCCGACCGCCGGCTTGGGCGTCTCGTCGCTCAACCGCACCTGATACGTGCCGGCCGCGAGCGGCTTCCCGTCCGCCATCACGTTCTTGGCGAGGTGCACCGTCCCGAGTGCCGCGCCCGCCGCCGGCTCCGCCGTCATGCTGCGCGACGCCGCGCGCGCCCTACGCGCAGGCGTGTCGGCCGTCGTTTGTGCGAACGCGGCCCCTGCGGTCAGCGCGCCCATCAGGGTTCCCACGAGAACGAGTCGCTTCATCATTGCCTCCAGAAAGATCGAACGGCTGGGCTCCAGCCTGCTCGATTATACCGAGGTTTAGCAAGGCGGGTGCCACGGAGGAGCTGGCTTGGGGCGGCGTCAGAGAATTGCAGAAATTTGCAGAATGGCAGAATTGACGGAATTGCAGGAAGGAACTGCAGGAGAACTGCACCGAAGGGATAGCAGCAGGACTGTCCGAAGTGGATGCAGCGGGCGGCGCGCAGCCTGCAGGAAATCGATACAGCTGCCACGCCTTCTGCCGCCCTCCTGCAATCCGGCAATTTACCGTTTCGATATAACGACGCTCCCGCTGAAGGTGCGCACGGTGACCGTGGCGCTCCCGTCGCCGAAGGTCGCGTGCATCGAGTGGTTGTTGAAGCCGTCCCGGCGGCGGCCGCGGTTGCCGCGGTCGTCAGAATCGCCGCCGCCCGTCGTCATTGGCAGCTCCGAGCGAATCGTGCCGCTGAAGCTGCTCGCGTTCAGCTCGAATCCGGCGGGGTTCCGCAGCGCGAGGCGGACGTCGCCCGAATGCGAGTTGATCTCGTATCGTCCGCCCTTGGCGATGCCGCCGCCGTACTCGACGTTGCCGCTCACCGATTTCACGGTGAGGCGCTCGCACGTCACCTCCGAGACGTTCACGTCGCCGCTCACCGATCCCAGGTCGAGCCCGCGCGCCTTGACGCCCTTCGCCGTGATGTTGCCGCTCACGCTGCCGGCCGTGAGGTCGCCGTCGGTGGCGACGCCGCTCAGCGACACGTCGCCCGACACCGACTTCGCGTATTCCAGCTGCGGCGTGTCGGTGGTCGTCACGCTGCCGCTGACCGTCTCCCCGCGCACCACGCCGTGCGCGCCGGACACTTTCAGGTTGCCCGACACCGACTTCACGTCGACGCTCGCCGACGCCGGCACGACGATCGTGTAGTCGACCGAGACGCGATCGTTGTTGGCCGTGTGCGTCGTGCGCACGTCCACCCGGCCGCTCCGCTCGTCCACGTCGATGTGCACCGACGCCAGCTGACTGTGATCTCCGCGGGTGCGCTTCACCGCTTCGATCGACACCTCGTCGCCCCCGCCGGCCGTCACGGTGATGTCGCCGGAGATGTTCTGCACGCTGACGCGTCCGTCGCGTCCGATCTTCACCTTTCGGGAAAAGCGATCGGTCTGCTCCGGGCCGTTGTTCCGTCCCTGATAGGCGCGTCCGGCCACACGCGGCATGGCGTCGGGCCCTGGGGCCCGTTCGCGAACGACGACGCGCGGCGCCGGCTCCTGCGCGACGGCGCCTGCCGCAGTGAGCGCCAGACCGGCCACGACGAACGCAAAAGTGACTCGCATGGTTTATTCGCCTTTGTCCTTGAGTCCGGAGACAATTCGCGCGGCTCCGGCGTCGTTGCCTTTTCGCATTTCGTTGATCAGCGACACCGTGTCCTGCAGCAGGCCGATCTTGGCCTTGAAGTTATCGAGCAGGCTCGCCTGCGCCGGCTCGTTGTTCGGCTGCGAATGGACCGCCGCACGGCTCTCGCTGATCGCCTGATCGATCACCGACAGGTTCTTCTGCAGCGTCGCCGCCGTCGTCGGATCGAGCGCGCCCTGGCCGGCGTTCGTGATCTGCTCGAGGCCCTTGATGGCCTTGTCATAGTGCGCTTCCGCCTGGCGCAGCTCCGACTCGACCGACTGCGCGTCCATGCTCGTCGCAGGCGCCGGCGTGCCGGCCGGTGGCGGCACGCGTCGCGGCGCCATGGACCCGAGCCGCAGCCCGACCACGGTGGCGACGACAATGATCGCGGCCGTCGCGAGCCAGCGCCAGTCGTGCACGACGCGGGCGAATCCGGCGCGCGCGCTGGAGGGCGGCGCC
>DATATJ010000209.1:0-2539 GCA_036268855.1 Vicinamibacterales bacterium | reverse complement strand
CGTTCGCGTTCATATTGTGCGAGGTGCCGGCGCCCGCCTGGTACACGTCGACGACGAACTGATCGCGTAGGTCGCCGCTGAGGATCTGATCGGCGGCGGCGATGACGACGCGCGCGAGGTCAGGGTCCAGGCGGCCGAGGGAGGCATTGGCTTCGGCGGCGGCTTTTTTGACGAGGATCGTTGCGGTGACGAGATCGGCCGGCGCGCGCAAGCCGCTGATGGGAAAGTTGTCGACGGCGCGCGCGGTCTGCACGCCGTAATACGCGTCGGCGGGAACCGGGGCTTCACCGAGGGAGTCTCGTTCGGTGCGGAATGACATGGCCGTCGGCGGCTAGAGGCTGGGGACCACGAGCGAGAGGCTAGCGAACGGCTAGAGGCGCGGGACCGAAGGCCAGCCTCCAGCCTCCAACCGCTCGCCTCCGATTAGTATACTGCTCCGTATGCTGCCCTCATTCTTCGATAGCGTCCTTCAACTCATCGTTCGCACTTCCACCGATCTGCCACCCGACGTACGTGCCGCGATGAAGACGGCTCTCGATGCCGAGCCTGCGTCCACACGATCCTCGCAGGCGCTCACGATCATCGCGCAGAACATCGACCTGGCGGTCGACGCAGAAGGGGCGATCTGTCAGGACACGGGCATGCCGACCTTCGAGGTGCACGTGCCCGTTGGCGCCAATCACGTGTGGATGCGCCACCAGATTCGCGAAGCCGTGAAGGAAGCGACGCGCCGCGGCAAGCTTCGCCCCAACTCGGTCGACTCGATCACGGGTAAGAACTCAGGCGACAACCTCGGTCCCGGCACGCCGATCATCCACTTCGATCAGTGGGAGCGCGACGAGATCGAGATCAAGTTGATTCTCAAGGGCGGCGGGTGCGAGAACACCAACGCGCAGTATGCCGTGCCGGTGGAGCTCGCGCATCTGGGGCGCGCCGATCGCAATCTCGAAGGCGTCAGGAAGTGCATCCTCCACGCGGTGTGGCAGGCGCAAGGCAAGGGGTGCGCACCGGGCGCCGTCGGCGTCTGCATCGGCGGCGATCGCACGTCCGGCTATACGCACGCGAAGGAGCAGCTGTTCCGCACGCTCGACGATGTGAATCCCGATCCGCGGCTGGCGGAGCTCGAAGCGTCGATCATGGCGACGGTGAACACTCTCGAGATCGGGGCGATGGGCTTTGGCGGCAAGGTGACGTTGATCGGCTGCAAAATCGGCGCGCTGAACCGCCTGCCCGCGAGCTTTTTCGTGTCGGTCGCCTACGACTGCTGGGCGTTCCGCCGGCTGGGCCTGATCCTGAATGCGTCCAGCGGAGCCATCGAGCGCTGGCTGTACCGCGACCCTTCGCATCCGATTATCCCGATGCTCGATCAGGCGGGCTTCGCGCGCACCGGACGCGAAGTGAGCCTGCGTGCGCCGCTCACCGACGCGCAGGTCCGCTCCCTGAAGGTCGGCGACGTCGTGTTGATTTCGGGACCGATGTTCACCGGGCGCGACGCGGTGCACTCGCACCTGATGAAGCACGATCCGCCAGTCGACATGCGCGGCTCGGTGCTCTATCACTGCGGTCCCGTCGTCGTGAGGGAGGGCGAGACGTGGCGCATCACGGCGGCCGGTCCGACGACCAGCATCCGCGAGGAACCGTATCAGGGCGAGGTGATCAAGCGGTACGGCGTGCGCGCGGTCATCGGCAAGGGCGGCATGGGCGCGAAGACGCTCGCGGCGCTCAAGGAGCACGGCGCGGTGTACTTGAACGCGATTGGCGGCGCGGCGCAGTTTTATGCGCGCACGATCGAACGCGTGGACGGCGTGTCGCTGCTCGACTTCGGGACGCCGGAAGCGATGTGGCATTTGAGCGTCAACGAGTTTCCGGCGATCGTCACGATGGACGCGCACGGCAACTCGCTCCATAAAGACGTCGAGCAGGAGTCTGGCGAGCATCTCGCGGCGATCGGCGGCTGACCAATATCGACAGGTTTTAGCCGGCTCCGACGCAGAAATTCCCGCGATCAACGCGGATCCAGATTGCGAATTCGGCCAGACGCCAGAGTCCATTTCTCGAAATCGGCGCAAATCGCGACGGCATCCCGCTTGCGGGCCCGTATCCTGAGGCAGACGATGGTAAAGTCGCGTCTGCGTTCGAGGGATGCCGCAGATGTCCGAAGAACGATTCGATCGGATCGACGCCGCGCTCGAGAAACTTGCCACGCACCTTGTCGCCGTCGACCGGCGCTTGGAGGCGGTCGACGAGCGACTGAGTGTCGTCGAACAACGTCTGGGCGCGATTGACGAGCGACTGAGTGTCGTCGAACAACGCCTGGACGCGGTCGACGCGCGGTTGGGTGCTGTCGACCAACGTCTGGATGCCGTCGAAGTGCGCTTGAGTGCCGCCGACAGGCGCGCGGATGCCGTCGACGCGAGTCTGCTGCGCCTCCAGGTGGCGCAGGACGAGATTCGAAGCCAGGTCGGCCTCGTTCTCGAAAATCTGACCGCATCGAGCGAACGCTTCGATCGCTTCGAGCGTTATGTGGAAGGGCGTTTCG